>JBDHHP010000095.1:0-18992 GCA_039589275.1 Gemmatimonadota bacterium
TACAGCCAGACCCCGTGACTGATGATCTGGGCAGGAAACCGGTATCTGTGGTAGCGACTCACTTTGCTTTTCATCAGGGAAGTCTGGGGGGAACCGGCTTAAGTTGACAATACCCGAGCTTCTCTACCAGTGATCGCAAGAATCCTTCGGTCTGCCGAAGGGGGAGATGAAAGACCATACGGATCGTCAGGGTTGCCTCAATCGCAACGTTCGCGTAGATGCGTTGGCCGCCGGGTTGGCCACCGGTTGGTGCCCGCCAGGATTTGATGGCATCGTCGGAGAACCAGATGGTGAGGTCGCCGCGTCGGCGTAGGCCCGCCTCGTACTCAGGCCAATTGCGAATCCGGTATGGGGATTTCGCGTACTTATACTGGCTGCGTCTCGGATACTTCATGGGCGGCGACTCCGGATCGGGGGCATCGCCTCAATGATGCACCGGAATCCGGAGTCTTGCACCAACGCCCTTCGCTGCGGGGTAAACGGGTGGATTCCTCCTCAGCAGAGTCCACCTTAACGGTTCTATGGCAGATCAGGGAAGTTCGTCGCGTTCGCCAACGCTGCATAGAGATCCTGAAGGTCGGAGGTCTCCGTGACCAGGCCTGGCGTCATCCCCGTCCCAGGCTCACCGAACTTCGCCTTGAACCACGCCTCGTTGGGCTTTTCGCGCACGAATTCCCCGAGACTCCTGCCACCCAGGTCGTGATCGGTGCCGTCAACTCCGTGACATCCCTCGCACGTGCTCGTATATAGCGCCTGTCCGGCAGCTTCGACCCCGAGCGCTCCGACATTGCTATAGATGATCGTCGGTGCTACCACCGTATCGGGATCGGCCGTATAGTCGACGTACATGGCCGGACCGGTCACCTCAATGTCGTACAGCAGGTTGGGAGCGACCCACTCCTCGCGCATGAACTTCAAGAGGTTCCACGCTTGGTCGATCGTGAGGTATGGACGGTAGTCCGGGTGTGTGTTGTCTCGCGCATCTATGTCACGCGCCCCTGCATGCATGACCAGATCAAACAGCCCTTGATACGATTGGTTCGACGGAGTGCTGCGCAGATTGACCGACGCAACATCCGGACGCGATGATGTCAACGTGCTCTGGCCGGTCCGATTGGCATACGACGCTGCGTTGCCCATGCCATCCCACGCATGACATGCCTTGCAGCGATAGAAATCGGCTTCGGCTGTAGTGGTCGGCTGCGTGCCGCTGCCTCCCGCATCTGTGGTCCACCACTTACCGTAGGCTGCGCCACCGAGAAGGCCATCCGCGGCGGTGTACTCCGCGGGTATCGGACCGGGGAAGTCTGTACCGTCCTGGCCATCTGTACCGTCCGTTCCGTCCTGGCCGTCCATGCCGTCGACTCCGTCTATGCCGTCCGCACCTTCGCATCCTGTCACCACCACCATTGCGAAACACGCGAGACTGAGCATTCCGAGTACTCGCTTCAGACTCATGGGGTCCTCTCCAGGTTTGTAGTTGACTACCACCAGTCCGGACACAGGGGGATCGTTGGCTCCGTCCGGAAGCAGCAGCTCTCTGCTGCGCCGCTTGTGACGTTCGGGGAAACCGCTCGACACAAGAAAGCACGTAACGTGCCACATCTTGCCACACGTTAACTCGTTGTTTTGTAATGCGTTACGCCGCTGTGCCAGGCAGCCATGGGGTGATTGGGGCAAATCCCCAAAACCGCTTTGGGCATCTCACCAATCTGCAGTGTCAATCTGGCGCCGCTGGACCCTCGATCTTATGTCTGGCTGCTCGGGGTCAGAACGACGCACGGCTCAAGCTCGCTCCTGGCCCCTCAAACACAACCGGCGCGAACCAGGTTGGCCCGCAGTTCGTGGCTGGGAGGAACCCGCCAAAGCGCGGCTCTAGAGCTGCCGTAGACAGGAACGCTGGCAAATGAGGTGGAAGCGCCTAAAGCTCGCGCAATCCGAGGTTCGGCTCGCCGCAGCACAGTCCCTTCCCTAATGGCACTCCTCTGTGGTCAGGTCTTCCGTCCGTCAGGGCGCCCTGGCCAGCGATTGCAGAAAGGCCACCAGGTCAGCCATCTCACCAGCCGTAAATACAGGCCAGGTAGCCACGTGGCCAGCCGTCTCCTCGTCCGGCGGGGCGTGGTTCCACAACGTCGCTGCGGCGGCGGCAGGCGTGGGGAAACTCCTCGCCTCAGCGATGTCCGCCGCGATCCCTGCGCCCCTGCCGCTTAGTGAGTGGCAGCCCAGGCACCCCTTGTCCCGCAGGAGCCGTCGTCCCCTTTGCGGGTCTCCGGATTGAGCGAAGTATCTGACAGAATAGAGGTAGCCGACCAGGTCGGTCATCTCCTCGGGTCTGAGCTGCGGGACCGAGATGTCTCTTTCCTTCATCGCCTGGATCATACTCGGCGCCTTGTTCCACATTGCCGCCGCGAACGCGAGCAGGCTGCGATGCGCTCCGCGCTCCACCAGATCCGGTCCTAGCCCGCCGCCTCCCGCAGGGTGGCAAGCGATACAGCCTTTCTCGGTGAACACCCTGCGTCCGTCACCCGCGAGACCGGGTATGATATGTAGCGGCGCCAGCGGCAGTTTCGGCGAGTTCGACTCGAGGTACGCAATGATGTCGGTCAGCTCGGCCGCTGTGAATCGAGGGCGCGTGATTCCGCTGGCCTGCATCGCCTCGCTCATCGCAGGTACATGATTCCACATTGCTGCCGCGACCTGTATGGGTGCCACGAACTGACCTTGGGAGGCTCGGAAGTCGAGGTCCGGACCTCTCACCCCACCAACTCCTCCCGCCCGGTGGCACGTGATACAGCGCTTCTCCACGAAGAGGCGTTTGCCCCCATCCACATCTCCGGCAGGATCGAAGTAGTCGAAAGCGTACAAGAAGGCAACGAGATCGCCGGTCTCCTCCGCGGTAAGCTGAGGTGGCTCGATGCCGAGTTCGCGCATCCGCCTGACCATGCCAGGTCGGTGATTCCACATTGCAGCCACAAGGTCGTAGAAAGTTCGGGGGCTCGGAAAGCGTGCTAAGTCCGGGCCCTCTGTTCCTCCGAGACCGCCTATCGCGTGGCACTTCACGCAGCCTTTGGACCCATACACTAGGGCGCCGTCCGATGCGTTCTGTGTCGGATGCGACCGCATGACCTGTCCGACTAGTGGGTCCAGAGGTGCGCATGGAACGGTGACGAGGCAAACCGTTAACGCTGCGGCTCGATAGCCGCCCTGGAGCCCAGCCGAGAAATTGACTCTCATGCTCCGGCCCTCCCAAAGGGATGTTCTGTCGCGACAATATCAAAGAGTGTCAATCAGTCGAGACGCAGGCCGTCCCAAAGCCCGGCGATGACTGACGGACCGCTATCGTCCGGTAGAAGCCAGAGTCCTCAGATAGACCGAGAGATCCCTCATCTCATCGTCTTCAAAACGTGGCCAATCCGCGTCCGCCGACTGGATCTGGTCATACATGGCAGGTGCGTGGTCCCACATCGCCGTCGCCAGTCCAAGCGGGGTTAGCACGACCCGCGACTGAGACAGGTCGGGCCCAATAGAAGACTGACCGTCCTCTGGATGGCAACCCACGCACCCTTTCTGCACGAAGAGCAGCAGTCCCTTTCCTGCGTCGCCTTCCATGTCGTAGAAACGGAGATAGTAGAGAAAGGCTATCACGTCGGCCATTTCGGTGCCCCGGAAGCGCGGAAATACCACACTTCTGGCCCGCATTGCTGCCGCCATGCGCGACGAGTGGTTCAAAAGCTCGCCAGCAATCTCGGAGACCCGAAGTTGCTGAGTCGCTGCGCGTAGATCCGATCCATATGCGGTTCCGCGGCCGTTGGTCCCATGACACTGCACGCACCCCTTCGATGCGAACAGCCGCTGGCCGCTGTTGGGGTCCGGAGGTTCTAGCAGCACGACATCACGACCCTGCATCCTCGAGACCCTTCTGATGTATGCCTGCATGTCCGCAATCTCCGCGCCGACATACGTCGGCATCGGGACTCCGAGGGAGGATTGCTGTTCCTGCATGACTGGTCCGTGGTTCCAGAGACCCTGGGCCAGGGTGATGGGAGCTATGTAGCGCGCGTAGCGGTCGAGCGGGGGGCCGATCCGTCCACCCTTCCCACCGAGCGTATGACATTGCTCGCAGCGCTTGTCGCTGAACCAGCGCTCGCCGAGATCGGGGTCGCCCGGTTCATCGAACAGCTTCACGTAGTAGATGTAGCTGATGATGTCAGCAAGCTCTGCCTCGGAGAACGTCGGCCACTCCACCCCGGGCCGAGCGTGCCGCCATTTCCCCAGATCGAATGGCAGCGTACACAGCCCCGGTCGAGAAAGAGCTGGCTACCGGAGGCAGGATCTCCAGTGAAGGATGGAGCGGCCTGCGCTGCGGCGTCCAGGGTCCCAACTGCGCACGACAAAAGGAGGGCTCCGAACGTGTTGAGCGACCGCGGCTTACTAATCTGTGAGGTAATGCTCATGTGCCTACCCGACCAATTGCGCCCGACGAGTACCTAGCGACCCGCTCGGCAACCTCGTGCACGACTGCCCGTCCCTCTTTTATTTCCCAGATAGAGACGATTGGGACAAACTTGGTGGAGATCATGTACAGCAGGATGAACCCAGCAAGCGCCCCAGCCATGATCGAGAGTTCCACCCACGATGGCATGTAGCGACCGACGGACTCGATCTCCCAGATCGGATTCACTGAGGTCGGCACCACAATGTTGTACCGCTCGAGCCACATGCCGATCACCACTGCGATGCCAGCGATCAGTGTTCCACGGGGGTTGCGAGTTGCACTCCGTGACATGAGTGCAATGGGAATTACGAAGCACCCCAAGGTCATCGTCCAGAACGGAAAGGCGTACTGGCCCGTTACCTTGGACCAAAAAGTCCGCATTTCGGCCGGCTCCGCACCATAAAACACCGTCAAGTGTTCTGCGAAGGTGAAGTAGAACCAGAGACAGGCCATTACCAGCAGCATGCGGCCCAAGTAGTCGAAATGAACGTCCCTGAAGTAATCCTCCAACCGATATACGTGTCGCAATACCACCATCGCAATCAGGATCGCGGCAATTCCCGAGTAGATTGCCCCAACGACGAAATACGGTCCGAAGATAGTGCTGTGCCACATGGGACGGAGTGTCATCGCGAAGATCCAGCCGATGATCGTGTGCACGGACACGGCAATGGGGATCACGACGATGGCCAGTACCCGGATAACCCGTTCTAGGACTAGGTGTTGATACGGTGTATCGCGGTAGCCCGCCGCCAGAAGCCTGTACAGACGTGGTGCCTTGATTCCCGAGTCTCGAATGATGGCTAGATCGGGCAACAGCGGGACGTACAGGTAGATCGTGCATGAGGCGAAGTAGAGTCCGATACTGACCACGTCCCACAACAGTGGCGACCGTGGCTGGGCGTGAAAGATCACGTTGAGCACTCGGTCAGGGCGACCGAGGTCGATGATCGGCTGGATGGCGCCAAAGCCGATGACCAGAACGGTGATCAACTCTGCCGACCTGGTGATGGAGCGTCTCCATTCCGCCTGACTGACTCGGAGGATCGCAGAAATCAGCGTGCCAGCATGACTGATCCCAATGAAGAAAACGAAGCAGATAATGTAGATGCCCCAGTACCCCGGTCGATTCAATCCCGTGCGACCGAGGCCAAAGCGGACCTGTAGGTAGTAGGCAAACAGACCCCAGAGCCCTACCACGACGAGGCATCCTGCTGTCGCGTAGAAGGTACGAGACGTCTCGACAAGCGGCCTCAGGAGCGCCTGTTCGTCAGCATCCATCCGAGCGAACTTATCAGCTACCTCGCGACGCATTCTCAATGCCTCCGCCGGAGGTAGTAGACCTTCGGCTGCGTTCCCAGGTCCTCCAATAGCCGCATCGCTCGCGGATCCTCCTTGAGCTCCGCCACGTGGTGGCTCGGGTTGTCCAGATCGCCGAATGCAATCGCGCCCGTAGGGCAGACCTCGGCGCACGCCGGCTGGTAATCTTCTTCGCGTAGCTCCCGGCCTTCGGCACGAGCGTCTTCACGGGCCTTCTGCAAGCGGTGGTGGCAGAATGTGCATTTCTCAATGACGCCCTTGGGTCGCACTGAAACGTCCGGATTCAAGTGCTGACGTTCGGACTCGGCCCACTCGGGCCCGTACCAGTTGAAATACTTCGTAGTGTAGGGACAGGCGTTGGCGCAGTACCTGCACCCGATGCAGCGCGGATAGATCTGGCCTACGATGCCTTCGTCGTCGATATAGGTTGCGCGAACAGGGCACACCTTGATGCACGGCGGATTGTCACAGTGCATGCAGGGACGTGGGTACGAATCCATCGCGGTGTTGGGGAAATCCCCCTCTACATGGGCCACGACCATCATCCAGCTCATGGCTCGTCCCATCTCAGCCTGCTCCGGTGAGACCGTCGCTATGTTGTTCTCACTCTTGCACGATACTTCACATGCCGCACACCCCGTGCATCTGTCGAGATCAATCACCATGCCCCAGCGCGTCATAGGTGTCGTCCGATCAGGCTCGTTCGAGCCGCACGAAGGTGGAGGACCACGAGGGTAATCCCGTCAACGAGTCGACCGAACCATCGAGCAATCGGAGTGGGTTCGCATCTTCGCCGTTCGGATGTCGAAGTCCGTACGGCGCGCACACGTTCTCGGGTGCCGTACCTGGAAACAGGTTGAGGCGCGCTCGATACCTACCCTGCAGCGAGACCACCCATACCATATCGCTGTCGTTTAACCCCATGGCCTGCGCGGTGACCGGAGACACCTCCACCCAGGGCACCCAAGGAACGTCCGGGAAGATCCCGGGTCGTTCGGCATGCCATCTCTCGAGCGCTAGGGTGCCGGACGAGAGAGTGGACACGCGATACGGCAAGAGCCGCAAAGGAAACTCTTCCGGAGTGGCATCATCGTCGGATCCCACGTCCAGATAGAGCTTTTGCTCCGCTCCCTGCGAGTTCAGCACACGCCGTAACACTGCCGGCATGAGTTCAACCCTACCGTCGGGCGTGCGAGCCATCCGATCCGGGTCTGTGTCGTCGTATAGGACATCCGTCCACCCCCCGCTTTTGACTAGATCTTCCCAGAAGGGCTCGAATTCATGGTGCTCCCTGAGCCACCAGCCGCGTTGCTCCATCTCCCGGTGGTACTGACGCTCGAATTCATCGCCCAGTATCATGCCATGGCCTACCGAGAAGAGACCCCGCGCACGCGCCTGCAACAGCGCCTCGAAGTCCTGATACGGGAGGCTTTGAGCCACCGCGCCACCCAAGTTCCTTGCGAGAGCAAGGACAGCATCGCCCGTGTGCACACCGCCCCCAGGCGGCTGCACGAGCGGTCGCGTCAAACCCCAAACCGGATACGGGTACGAGACGGGTGTAGGCGCATCCTGCCACCGCTCATATGGCAACAGGTCGGGGATAATCAGATCAGCGTGGCGTGCCGTCTCGTCGAGAAACGGCGAGAAGCTGACAACGAATGGGATCTTCTCCAGCGCTCGTGTCCAGAGCTCTGCTCGTGCGGATGAAGCCAGAGGGTTGGCATAATACAGCAAGAGAGCCTCCACTCCCGAGGTCTCCCCCTCAGCCACCGTTTCCGCAAAACGGCTGGCTTGGTCGCCGACACCGAACGGCGGCATATGCGCAACAGGGGCACGCGCTATTCCGGCCCGACTGGTAGCGTCCAGGACGGGGTCGACCAGCGGATCGAGAGGTAGAGCACTGCCCACCAGTACGCCGCCTGGCCGGTTGACACTGCCCATAAGGACGTTGAGGCTGTGTACGGCCAGACCGGCTCGAAGTCCGTTTCGTGACAGCATCACGTCTGTGCCGCACACGGAGACCGGTGCACCGCTCTCCGCGACCGCCCGAGCCAACGACGTTATGCGCTGTACGGGCACACCTGTGATCGCCGAGACTTCCTCCGTTCGATAGTTGCGCATCACAAGCGATCGGTAACCTTCCTGAGGTTGGCCGGACTCGTCTACGAAATCCTCGAACCCGGACACATGCTGCGAGACGAACTCGAGGTCGAACAGCTCGTCTCTGAGAAGCATGTATGCTATGCCCAGTGCAAGCACAGCATGCGTACCGGGCCTGATGCCAACCCACTCGTGCGCGTGCGACGCGGTGCGCGAGAAGCGCGTGTCGATCTGGACGAATCTGCGAGTTCTCCCGCCGGCCGCGCTTGCACCGGAAAAGCCGGCGAAGGCCTGCAGCGGGGACCACCACGACTCGAACAGCGGAGCGCCGAACGAGAGAACCAACTCGGCCTGCTCCAGGTCGTAGCTCGGACGCCGTTGAATCCCGTGCATGAGGTCCATGATCGCGTCGGTCCCATCCTGATAGTCGTCGGGCACATAGTTGGGTGACCCGAACGATCGAAGAAACTGACGCCACAGATCCTCCATCGTACCGGCGCAGTAGCCTGCCAACACGGCCAACGTCTCGGGCCGGTCTTCCAACCGAAGCACCCGGAGACGCTCAGCGACCTGCGCGATGGCTTCCTCTCGCGGTATTGGCTGCCACCTGCCGGCTCCCCGAGGGCCGACGCGAGCGAGCGGAGATGCCAATCTCTCCGGGTGGTACAGCAGCTGGACACCGGCAATGCCCCGCGGACAGGCGCCCCCGCGACTCATCGGGTGCAACGGGTTACCTGTGATTCTGACCAGGCGCCCATCCACCAGTCTGCCACTAATGCCACACCGCGCTGGGCAGATCAGGCACGTCGAGTTGAGCCGGTTCTCAATACCGGGACTCCATCCCAACTCGGCGGACGAATCAGCTTCCCAAACGACGTCCGGCACCTGCCACAGCCCGTACGCCGCGGCGGCACCGCCAACGGTCCACAGGAACTCCCGCCGCGTTGGCCTCATCGGCACATGTTCTGCGTTATCGGTGGCAGGCATTGCAGTCCAGTGTTCGCCCCTGCTCGCGGTGGCAGTCCATACAGAACTCCATGGTGATCTCCAGCAATGGCCGATCGGGAGAACGTTCTGTCTCGGCAATTGCGCCGTGGCAGTTGTCACATTCGAGTTCGGCGATCCCGACATGGCGTCGATGCGTGTAAAACACGTGCGATGGCAGACGAAACAGTTTCTTGAAGTGGAGCGGGTTCCCTTCGGCAATGAGCTCAGTCACCCTGGCCGCTTCCTCAGACGTGCCTTGCCGTGCCGTGTGGCACATCGAGCAAGTCTCGACATCCGGCAGGCCGGCATGCGCCCCCACTCGCACGTATTTATGGCAGAACTCGCAGGTAAGGCCGAGATCCTGGGTGTGCTTTCGATGGTTGAAGGCCACGGGCTGCGGTACAGCAGGGTTGCGCCTGGCCGCAGCGGGCAATGCAATTGCTGCCAGGACGAGGATCACAACCGCTACGCCCAGGTAGCGCCGGTCCGCTGCGCCCGATTCCCCGTGCCAACCGAATTTCTCAAACAGCAACCAGTAGGGGGTCACGGGAATACCAGAACTCGATAGATCGGCCTATGCATCAGAGACCCAGGCTGGCATCGAGCGAAGCGGACCCCCCTTGAGGTAAGCGACTATCCTCCGGTGCCATTACCATTACAGCTGTCTGCCCCGGCTCTCGTCGCTCCCCTGGCGCATCTCTCGGATGTACGCAACAAGGGCTTCGAGCTCGTCTGGCTTCAGTTGAATTTCGAAGCCGGGCATCGTGCCCTGACCCTGGGCGATGGCCTCGGTTAGCTGGTCATCTGTGCGTGACTCCTGGAAACTCAGCGCCGTGAAGTCAGTCGGTCTTGGATCGAACGCGACAGCCGCAGGGCCGTCCCCCCCTCCCGTCTCTCCGTGGCACATGGCACAGTGCTGTCTGTAGATCGCAGCCGGATCATTGCCTGCCGACGTGAGAGCAGCTTCGCCAACGACCAAGAGAGCTAGGGCAAACAGGTTTCCGCCAACAAGGGCATACAGCTGCATGCCTCTCCTCCTCGACCTGATTTGGTTTGGTGGCCTTCTGCTGCACGCAGCCGTTAGAAGGCAGGGGATGTGCCATCCACTACACATTCAGCAACTGATTGTGAGAAAAGAGATTAGGCCTGCCGGCACCACTCGGACCTTGCGGCAGCTGGGTCACATGGCCCATGCTCTTTGGGGCATTTCGCCAAATCAGGCGGCTGGACCGTCCAATTATCGGCTAGCAACTCAATGCAGTGCAATCACTTATCCCAGGGTCTCGATCTTGCGAGTCCCCGAAGAACGGGCATGGATGTGGTGGGAGCTGTGAGAAGCGGGCGCACTTCCGAGTCCACCATCCGGAGGTTCGGTGTCAGTGGTCAAAGACAAGATCCTACCTGCCATCGAGGCGGTTGACCTCGCGGAACAGGTACAGGCCGACGTAGTGGTGACCGACCTGCGTATGCCGGCCACGGATGGGATTAGCGCACTTGAGGCTGGAATGACGAACGAGGTGCGTATATCCCACGGCTCGGGTGAGGTGGCCTAGCACGATGCAACGCAGGGGCCTGAGGCATCGAATCCTGCTGTGGTTCCTGGTGCTGTCACTAGCACCCCTCTTTGCGTCAAACACGCTCGGTTACCTCGTGACTCGCCGGATCATAGAAAGCCAAGTATCACGGCATGTGGAGGCTCTTGCGGAGGTGGCGGCGCGTCACGTTGCCACCGAGGTGGAGCAGCACCAGCTTTACCTCGATGCCGTGGTTGCAGGCAACACACTTCTCGTCGAGGGCGTATCCCAGGCGGCTGCGGCCGTTCGAGCCGGTCCGGGACGAGTCGAGGTGGCCGCGCTACTGCATGAGCATCTCGACAAGAAACTGGCTGAGCTCCGGCCGCTTTCGGAGCTATCTGTACTCGACACCGGGGGACTGGTGATCGCGTCCACGAATCACGACCTACTCGGCACTGACTGGTCGGATGCCGAGATCTTTCGCCTCGGGCGTTCGGGTCGCTACTTCTCAGAGGACTTGGTGGCTCTAGGAGGAGTCGTGGGACCAGTATACCGACTTGCGACGCCGATTCGCGGTGAGAATGGGGACCCGGTGGCAGTGCTGGCTGGCACCGCTGGATTTGAGAGCGTGCAAGGCTTCCTACGTATTCCATCGGACCTGGCCGGAGACGTTCGCACTTTCTTAACTGACAGCGGGGGCTATCCCCTGTTCGTGTCGCACCCACAGGCAGACTTGGACTACGGGGCCAAGTTGACTTCACCGCTGCTGGAGCGGTCCGCGGGAGCTGTGGCGAGGTACTCGAATTACCAGGGCGTCCAAGTGTTGGGTACCTCGGTATCCATACCTGGCAGATCGTGGAAGTACATCGTTGAGGTGCCCGTGACGAGTGCCTTTGGACAACTCCACGGGCTCGCTCAACTAGCGCTACTGTTACAGGCAACGTTCGCTCTTCTGCTCGTAGCGGCCGTATGGGTCGTCGCCCGGTCGATAGTCGCACCGGTTCGCCACTTAGCCACCGCAGCTGAACGCATCCGCAGCGGTGAACTGGGTGTCGAGGTACAGATTGATCGCCGCGACGAGCTGGGTGAGCTGGGTCGGACGTTCAATCAGATGTCTCAAGAGCTTCAGGCATCCGCACAGAGGATCCACCAGCTCCACGACCAGGAGATGCGGCGGGCAGCACAGCTGGCGTCGGTGGGCGAACTGGCATCCGGCATCGCGCATGAGATCAAGAACCCACTCGTTGGTGTATCGAGTGGAGTACGCCTGTTGGTCAAGGAACTGCATCACCACGCGAAGTCAACGAAGATCCTCAATCAAATGGGCGAACAACTCCACCGAATCGAATCAGCAATAACCGACCTCCTGCGCTACGCGAGACCGAAGGCTCCCCGCTTGATGTGGACCGATCCAGAACTGCTGGTGGACAGGGTTATCGCGCTCGTAAGCCCCCAGGCAGACGCGGCCGGAGTTCACGTCGAGAGGCTTACGGATAGGTCGGTCGGCAAGATCAAGATCGACCCCGAACTAATGACTCAGGGTCTCGTCAATCTGGCTTTGAACGGGATACAGGCAATGGGACCTGGTGGGTTACTCACACTATCCACCGGGTGCGTGAGTGGCGAGGTGCACATCTCGGTATCCGATACTGGAACCGGGATTCTGGATGATCAGCTGGCGACGATCTTTCGACCGTTCTACACGACGAAACACCAAGGAACCGGACTCGGATTGACGATCACGCGAGGAATCATAGAACGCCACGGAGGCCGACTCGAGGTCCAGACAGAGGTGGGTGTAGGGTCCACCTTCACCTTGGCCCTCCCGCCCCTCAATGGGCCGACTGAAACATGACCTTGGGCCCACTGATCGGTGTCGTCGACGATGAAGAACTCACCCGCATATGGTTGAGCGAACACCTCGAAGAGGTGGGCTACGCGGTCGCATGCGCCGGAACCGGTAAGGAAGCGCTCAACCTGATCAAGGCTGCCAGCCCAGCACTCGTGCTCCTCGATCTGCGTCTGCCGGACGCCTACGGCCTCGAGCTACTCCAGCAGTTCCGTGAGATCGACCGTGACATGGCTGTAATCATGGTTACCGCGTTCGGCGAGATCGATACGGCGGTGCAAGCAGTCAAGGCCGGTGCGTATCACTTCCTCCAGAAACCACTCGATCTAGAGGACCTCCTCATCACGGTCGAAAAGGGCCTCGAGGCACGCCACCTGCGCAAGGAGGTGGCGGTGCTGCGCGCACAGCACCGGTGGCGCTTTGCCGACGTTGAGCTGGTGGGCCGCTCGCGCGCGATGGAGGAATTGGCCCGAACCGTAAACAAGGTAGCGCTCGCAGACTCAGCCACGGTTCTACTGACGGGAGAAAGCGGTACCGGCAAGGACCTCGTTGCCCGTGCAATTCATGCCAGGAGTAGCCGCCATGACCATCCGTTCCTCGAGATCAACTGCACGGCGCTGCCTGAACATCTCGTCGAATCAGAGCTATTCGGTCATGAGAGGGGTGCGTTCACGGATGCGCGCGAGCGTAAGAAGGGACTTGCCGAGCTGGCGGACGGCGGCACGTTGTTCCTAGACGAGATCGGCGAGATACCGCGGGGCACTCAGCCAAAACTACTACGCTTTCTCGAGGACTCGGCGTTCAAGCGCGTGGGCGGGACCACCAATGTTCGGGTCAACATCCGCGTGATCGCTGCGACAAACCGCGATCTCGAAAGCGCAATTAAGAACCAGTCCTTTAGAGCTGATCTCTACTATCGCCTCAAGGTAGTTCCCATTCAGATCCCACCGCTCCGCGAGCGGCCGCAGGACATTGCCCCTCTGGCAGAATACTTCGCCGAACGGCTTGCCCGGGAGCTCAAGCGCGATCCCGTCCCATTCACAGTGGCTGCGTTGCGCCAACTCGAAGCATACTCCTGGCCGGGCAACGTCCGTGAATTGCGTAACGTCATCGAGCGAGCCCTGATCCTGGAAGACGCACCGGAGATCCAGCTCGAGCATTTGCCTGCTGAGATCTTGGGTGTGGCACTTGAGGACACGAATGGCAGCAGACTGTTCCAACTGCCGCCGGATGGTGTCAGTCTCCAAGACCTCGAGCTGGAGCTGATTCGACAAGCACTAGCACGGACGGGGCACAACGTAACGCGGGCCGCGAGCCTTCTTGGACTCAGCCGGGACACCTTGCGCTATCGTCTCGACAAGTACGACCTAAGTGGGCATTAGTCAATTTGATCAGATTGCCCACTGAAGCTCATCAAGCTGTCGCGTCGTCGTATCATGTTCTGGATCACGTCCTTGACTGATATTGATCCGCCTTCCATAGTACGATTGACCCTCTTCATCGCCTGCTACCCCAGTCGACAGCCAGGTCGCTTGATGACGCACGGTTCTGCAGTGTCCGTACAAGCCTGCTTCATGCTGCTGCAGCTGGTCTCAGCGGGTTTGTTGGCATGCAACGGCGTTTCCCGCGATGCGCTTGCACGTGAGTCGACGACCCAAAACGCCCCCTCTGACGAGTTGCTTCTGGCTGCTTCCAAGGTGGCACTACCACCACCTGGTGTGGTGCCAGAGTACCTTCCGGATCCCGAGTCAGAAGGAGCAAGGCTGGTGCAGCAGTACTGTACTGCCTGCCACGAATTGCCGACTCCCAAAACCCATTCCCGAACGGACTGGCCGCGTGTGACGCGCAGAATGTGGTTGCGAATCGACGGGCTTGAACCTGGCTTCGCCGTACCAGTGCCAACATCGGCAGAACGGTTAATGATCCTGCGGTATCTGATCGACAATGCACTTAGGGTGAGCGGTACCACTCTACCGGCCGGCCCGGAACGCGCCTTTTTCAGCGCGACTTGCAGCCGCTGCCATGAGCTCCCGGACCTTGGGCACCACTCGTACGAGGAGTGGGTTGTGATTACACGGCGGATGATGGACCGAATGGAGACGATGCTGGGAGTAACCCTCACGCCGGAGGAGTATTCGAAGATCGTCCTTTATCTCGAAACCACATCCGAGGGTACGCCCTAGTGACCCACGACGGACCTCCGGACGGAGGCCCTGCCATGAGGGCCACCGGCCACACCTATTAGCTCAGTGGGTGAATGACGGAGTGGGCGGGTGACCGGGGGCCAAGTGGGAGCTGACGAATGCAAGGTCGGAGGAGTGGGTCCCATTAGCCCTAGCTGGGACAACTAACGCTTCCACGCGGATGTGATCGAGCCACAACCGTATCCGCTTACCTGGATCGCTCGAGAAACGCCGTCAGTTCGCTGTAGCGCTGCCGCATCTTGCTCTGCAGGTCGGGATCGTCTGGGTCAGGCAACCCCGCGGCGAAGGCGTTGAATGACTGACACTGCCCCATCGCTGCCAGGATCGCCTTTCCGCTTCTCGTATCGCCTTCACTCAACACGCCCTCGACTGGCTCGACAGGTTGGTCGTGGAGGGTAGCCAGGCGAAACTGTCGCTCGGCTTCCGCGAAATCGCCACTCCGCCACGCCAAATGCCCCTTGAAGAAGTAGGCAGGGACGCTCTTGAAGTTCGAGGCCGTTACGGCATCGAGGTATTCGGCTGCGCGCTTCGCGTCCCCTCTGACAAGTGCTATCTGGCCCAATCGGAGTAACGGTCCAGTCTCCTCGCTGTTGATCTCCAGCGCCCGCTCGAACAACTCCTGTGCAGAGGCCGGATCGAAGAAATCGCGTTGCTCGAAGCAGAAGTAGAGATCGCCGAGTCTCGAATATCCCCGGCTTCCCCCTGGATTGACTTGGGTCAGATGACGCCATGCTTCCTCTGCCTCGTGAAACTGCCCCAGCTCAAAGTGCATGCTACCGGCGTAGTAAAGCGCGTCCTCATGGTCTGGGTTCAGTTCCAGGGCGCGACCATACTCGGCTGCAGCCTCCTGGATACTCCCGGCCGTCCTGTACTGCGTGGCAGTGCGGTATGCCTGCCAGAATTCCATGACCAGCTCACGGTCGGTGGTCTCCGGTGACGCTGGCTCCGTTTGGGCAACGTCCTCTGACGATCGTCCCTTGAACAACGTTATTGCAGCAAACAGCAACACAAAAACCACCGAAAGAACCACCGCGATTCGCTTCACCGGTTGCCTCCTTCTTCTACCAGGCGAAGCTGCTGGTTGGTGGCCACGCCAGTCACCACTTGAGTTGCTCCACGTGGCCAGAGAACCTCGACTGTATCGACTGTCTGGTGCGACCCGAGCCCGAAGTGTTGCACAATGCTGTTCTGCGACAAATACGACCCCTGTGCCCCGACTTCGCGGATGTGAACCACACTGTCAGTAACCAAGCGGATTCGAGCTCCTAGGCCAGAACGGTTGCTGCGACGCCCTTCGAGCTGTATCTCGATCCACCGGTTGCCCGTGGCACCGTCGTTGCGCAACAGAATTGCCGGACCGCCGTTGTTGACCACGAAGACGTCCATGTCTCCGTCGTTGTCGTAGTCCGCGGCGGCTGCTCCACGGCCGACATACTCGCGTGAGAAATACTCGCCGCTCGCGAGTGATACGTCATAGAAGCCATCGTCCGCACTACGGTTCCAGAACAACTGGTCTCGCTGGCCGATGAGCAAACGTGGATCGTGATCCTGCTGGAATGTATGTCCGTTCGCCACGAACAGATCGGGCCGGCCGTCGTTGTCGTAGTCCAGAAAAGCCGCACCGAAGCCAACGAAGCGCAGAGCGATCTGACCGAGTCCATACCTGTCTGCCTCGTCCATGAAACGGATCACGCCCTGCCGCTCCGGGTCGAGTTTCGCGAGCTGTGTCGTGAGGCTACTGTACAGGGCATTCTCTTGCGCGATCCAATGGGTAATGAACATGTCGATGTCCGCGTCACCATCCCAATCTGCCATCGCTATACCCATCGCTCCACGATAGTCCGCCACCAGAGATGCGCGGCTGATCTCCTCGAATGTCTCGTTGCCCAGATTGCGATAGAGTGTGTTGTCAGACACATCGTTGGCCACGTAGAGGTCAGGCCAGCCGTCGCGGTCAAAGTCCGTCCACGTAGCAGACAGGCTTCGGCCCAGTGTGTCCATAACGCCCGCCTCAAAGGCTACCTCCTGAAAGGTTCCGTCTCGGTTGTTGCGGTAGAGCACGTTGCGCGAGGGCTTGAACGACGACGGGTTGATTGCGGTGGGAACCTCAGTCTCGTATTGCGTTGTCGCCGCCTCCGTAGCCTCTCGGTACGCGTAGTGGACATACCCGGTGACATATAGGTCGAGGTAGCCATCCCGGTTGAAGTCACCCCAGGCAATAGTTGTCCAGAAGCCCGGTTCACCGGCCAGTCCGGCCTGTGCCGTCACGTTGGTGAAGGTTCCGTCGCCGTTGTTACGGTAAAAAGCGTTCTCCCCCAGCGCCGAGACGAACAGATCCAGGTTGCCGTCGTTGTCGTAGTCGCCCCAGGCGGCACCCATCCCGGAGCCGTGGAAGTCGATGCCGCTCTCCAACGTCACATCGGTGAACGTGCCGTCGCGGTTGTTGTGATAGAGGATGGACCTGGCCGGCGAGTCTGCGATCTCCTCTTCCGTCAGCGTCACCGGCCCCACGTCATTTGCAACGAATATGTCCTGCCAACCATCATTGTCGTAATCGCCCCAGGCAACGCCCGATCCGTAGTCTTCGGGCAATTGAGTGGTGCGGCTGCCGTGGAAGTGGGTGAAATCGATGCCGGCCTGCGTCGTCACGTCCGTGAAGGTGACCTTCGGGTAACCGTCCGGTAGAGAACGTGTCAGGTCGGCTGTGAGGCCTTCCACCATTCCTCCGGGTCGATAGGTCGGCTCCGGTCTCACGGCGACCCATACTGCTACCGCGGCAACCACGATGAAGACGAGGGCTAGCCCGGCCGTGACCAGCAACCGCCGTTTACGACGGGGCAAAGAGCCGATCATCGTGTCATCTGGTTCCAGCTGTTGTCACCTGAATGGAACCGTCGCTTTGGGACAGCATGCTTATCGGCGCGGTGACGCCAGAGTCCTCTCCGAACAGAATATCGAGCAGGTTCTGATTAACTTTGCGATACAGTAGCTCCGCATGCACCTGAAGTTCGCCCGTGGCACTCCGCGGAACACGGAACGTAAACTCGGCTTGATCCTGCATGCCCGGGAACAGAGATCTGCGATACCGTACGCCCACCAACTCCCAGAGGTTGTGACGGTCGATCAGATTGTCGTACTGATCGACGGGCTCGACTTTGAACACGAAAGATCCCGACTCGATGTAATGTCTCTCGTCACGCGCTCCGGATTGAAAGACGACGTCACCGTTTTGGTCTTTGACCACGATGTCCACCCATGACTGGATGATGTCAATTGGACCGGTTGGAAAATCGTGACCCGGCTTGTTGTTGGTCATTACAGCCCGAATCGTGACCTGTTCACCTGGTGTTGCCGCTTGCGGCATCACTAGATCGATTGGCACCGCCGGTCCAACTTGCCACTTGTCGGCGATCTCCGGAATCGCTATGTCACCGCGCAGCCACTTTTCAGTTAGCGCGACGTGCTCCTGGGCACCAGGTAGGTCGAGCACCAGGGGCATGAACTGGTTTGCTGCGAGAAACCGGTGACTGCGGTGCTTGCCGTCGGCCGCCGACCTGTTGTAATCGAGAACGTCACCACTGGCCGGATCCTGTGACTCCGTCAACGGCATGTGACACTCACGGCATTCGATCGTCTGCTCGGGATCTCCCGGATGATTCCAGCGGCTTTCGCGCCAGTTGTCATACTGATTCTGTAGTTGCACCCAGCCCACGTTGTTGATCTCTTCGTCGATGAACTGCTTGTGACAGGCGGCGCAGAACTCCGGACTCTTGAACAGCTTGTGCTGTAGGGTTTCTACATGGTACCTGGGGTACGACCTAATTAAGAGGTCACTCACCCACTTGGCCGCCCCTCCCTCACTCAACTCGAACATGTACCTGTCGGGCTGCGTCATCGTATAGTTGGCATTGCCTTTTACATCGGTTTCCTTGATGGCGTGGCAGGCGATGCAGGAGACGCCTTCATTGTAGCCCGTCAGATTGGTGAGGTCCTCGGTGAAGATGTTCTTGGTGCCGGAGAACAGCGAGATGGGATCGTGACAGCCACCGCAGTAACGGGTGGATTCGGCTCCGTTCTGCTCGCCCATGATGCTCTGCACCTTCTGGAATGCAACATCCATGGCCGAGTAGCGGTGCGCGCTGACCTGCCACTCCTTCAAGATCTCCTCGTGACAGCCAGCCGAGCCGCAGGACTCGGAACCGCCCAAGGACCGGCTATCGAAGGCTCCGCCCGAGCTAGTGCGAGCCAGGCTCGGCGCAAACGGCCTGTCTTCGCCCCACGGCGTGACGTAAGCAGGGGGAAACTCGTTGACGAACGTGACGGGTTCGTACGCATACGCGGCGAGCCCGACGAGCACGAACAGAGGAATCGCCACCAAGGCCGTTCCCCAGCCAAACCGCTTCTCGGCTGCTCTCACGTTGGCAGTTTCGAGCTGCCGTCCCTTGAGGTTGCGGACCACAATAGAGACTACGTGGGGCAGAACCGAGGCAACCAGCGCCAACGTCGACACGATGTGTACGAGA
>JBDHHP010000096.1:0-15212 GCA_039589275.1 Gemmatimonadota bacterium
ATGTGTGTAGAGAACAACGTCGTCGTACCGGCCCGCGACAATTCCACCAACACGTCTTTCATCACTTGTGTGTTCACCGGATCGAGACCCGCGAACGGTTCGTCGAGGATCACCAACTCCGGTTCATGCAACATGGTGGAGATGAACTGCACTTTCTGCTGCATGCCCTTCGACAGGTCGTCCACCTTCTTGTCGACCCAGTCGCCCAGGCCGAGTTTCTCCAACCATTCCGTGGCTCCCGCCTTGGCTGCACTGCTGTCGACCCCTTTTATCCGCGCCAGGAATACCAACAGGTCGAGGACCTTCATCTTGCGATAGATCCCGCGCTCCTCAGGCAAATACCCAATCCGATGACTCAGGTCCCGACCACTGCGATCTTTCCCTAACAGCCTGATGCTACCAACGTCAGGCGCTATGATGTCCATGATCATCCGGATGGTGGTCGTCTTCCCTGCGCCATTTGGTCCCAGCAGCCCATACACAGACCCACGGGGCACCATGAGGTCGAGGTCTCGAACTGCGGTATGGCCGGCATATGTCTTCGTTACCCCTCGGACCTCCACCACAAAATCGTCAGTCATACAAACTCCTAGCACGGGTCACCCTGAACCGAAAAACGCCGAACGGGACCCGGATAAGGAACCTCTCCGCAAACCAAGCGGTTAAGTATAGCAGATCAAAGCTGCCCACGTGGCAGACGCAGACGCCGTCCGAAACCCTCGCCGGGCGGTCCGACTTCGGGCTTCTCGATTGTCTGCAACTGTTTGGGACTGAAACGCATTTGAAGCTCTCGACTCGCGTGCACGTGCTTAGCCGGCAGTGCGCGCCGGCTCACCTCAGGAGCAGCGTCATCGCGGCCCTGCACGCCGAGCAGGTAAGGCTGCACGTGGATCCCTTGCGACCGGGACCTCAGGCTCACCTGCGGCATCGGAACATCTGGTTTCGGCCCGCTTGGGGTTGGATCGCTGCGGCGCTGTTTGTTCTCGGTGTACTGCTGAAAGGCTCAGTTCAGGATGACGCGCCCGAGACAATTGCCGCCGCGCTCGCTGACCTAACCACTGTCGCAGAGATCCCCAGCTCCGACGCATCACGAGTGGAGAATTGGTTGGAGGCACAGATGGGTTATGCGGTGCGCGTTCCTCGCATATTGGACGCCGCGCTTGAGGGTGGACGTGTCGTGACTGCCAATGGCACCGAGGTTGCCGCAGTCAACTATCGATTACGCGGGCAACCCCTGACCTACCTGGCAATGACAACCGCACGCGTCATGGGAAGACGGATTGAGGAGGATCGCATCGAGACCATGTCGCTAGAGGGCTTCAGCCTGGCTGCATGGACGGAGCAGGGAAGCGCCAGGATTCTCATGGCTCCCATTCCCGAGCAGGAAGTGGTTGCCGTAGCCCGAGAGTGCAAGAGAGAGGCGGAAGCGCTGTAGAGCGGGTCTAGATTCCGCCGGGCTTCACCAACACTTCCCCGTTCTCCACCCTCACCTCGTAACAGGTAATCGGCTCCGTAGCAGGTAGTTCGACCGCCCTCCCGTCGCGAATGTCGAACTGCGCTCCATGTAGCCCGCATTCGATGATGAAGTCCTCCACCATCTCCCCGTCCGACAGGGGGAACTCTGCATGCGAGCAGCTGTTGGACAAGGCGTAGACCTCACCTTGGAACTTCACCAGACAGACCTGCTCGCCGCCTATTTCTACGGGTATCGGCACCCCTTCGGTGAAGTCGTGCACCGAGGCGACCTTTTCAAACCCTTCGTTACTCATTCGAGACTCCCCGAAACTCGGCGCGAAACGTCTCGGGCCAGCTGGGATGCTACTCAGTCGTGACCGGCTCGGACTCTGTTGCAATCGCCGCATGCAGCGTATGCCACGCCAGATTCGCGCATTTCACCCGGGCAGGAAACTGGCGCACGCCGGCAAAGGCCGCAAGCTTTCCCAGCTGCTTCTTGTTGGCAGGCGCTTCGGACTGACCCATCACCATAGCATGGAACTTCTGAAAGAGCGCATCAGCTTCAGCGGTGGTCTTGCCGAGCACTGCACCGGTCATCAAGGAGGCGGAGGCTTGGGAGATAGCACATCCTGAGCCGGAGAAGCTGACCTCTTCAATCACATCGCCATCTAGCTTCAGGTAGACCTTGATCTTGTCGCCACAGAGAGGGTTGTCGCCCGACGCAACCCGATCGGGATCATCCAGTTCCCGATAGTTCCGCGGACTACGATTGTGGTCCAGAATGACCTGCTGATACAGATCTCTGAGTTCTACCATCTACCGAAAACCCTTCGCGCCTCGATCAGGGCGTCTGTGAGTGCGTCAATCTCTTGAGTTGTGTTGTAGAAGGCCAGGGACGCACGGGCGGTAGCCGGCACGCCGAAGAAATCCATCACGGGCTGCGTACAATGGTGCCCCGTCCGAATCGCGACACCCTCCTGGTCCACTATGGTGCCAATGTCGTGCGCGTGAATCCCGTCCATGACGAACGATACCACGCTCGCCTTGGACTTGGCGGATCCGATGATCTCCAGCCCCGGCACATCGCCGAGTCGTTCCTGCGCGTGGTTCAGCAGTCGCTTCTCATGACGATGAATTGCACCCCAATCGAGACCGCCCAGGTAGTCGATCGCCGCACCGAGCCCTATCGCGCCTGAAATGTGTGGCGTACCCGCCTCGAACTTGGCGGGTGGCGGCGCGTAAGTGGTGCGCTCGAAAGTAACGGATCGTATCATCTCACCACCGCCCTGGTAGGGCGGCATCGCCTCCAACAGTTCGCGCCTTCCGTACAGAACGCCGATCCCGGTCGGGCCGAACATCTTGTGTCCTGAGATGGCATAGAAGTCACAACCGAGATCCTGAACATCGATCGCCTGATGTGGTGCGGCCTGCGCCCCATCGACCAAAACAGGTATATCCCAGGCCTTTGCGGCCGCTACCATCTCCTTGATCGGGTTGATGGTGCCGAGGGAGTTCGATACATGGACCAGGGCCACCATTCTGGTCTGAGGTCCCAACATCTTTTCATACTCGTCGAGCTGCAACGTCCCTGTCTTATCCATTGGGACGACGCGGAGTTTCGCACCGGTCATCTCGCACAACAACTGCCAGGGCACGATGTTGGAGTGGTGTTCCATCGCCGAGATCACCACTTCGTCTCCCGAGGCAAGTCCAGATCGGGCGAAACTGCAGGAGACTAGGTTGATAGCCTCGGTCGTTCCCCGAACGAACACGACCTCCCTAGAATCGGCCGCATTCAGGAACCGTCGGGCCTTGTCCCTCGCGTCCTCGTATGCAGCGGTAGCTCGTTCACTCAGGTAGTAGACACCGCGATGGATGTTGGAGTTCTCGTGAGAAAGGAAGTTGCTGATAGCATCGATCACCGCACGAGGCCGCTGGCCGGTTGCTGCGTTGTCGAGGTAGACGAGCGGCTTTCCGCGCACCTCTCGAGCCAGAATAGGAAAATCGGCACGCACCCGTTCAACGTCCAATTCGGTCTGCACCTGCGCTGTTGAGGCCACGGACACCGTCCTTATCCCGCCTCACGGCGGCGTTCGGCGCCCCGATCGAGTCTGGCGTGCACCACCTCATCCAGAGACTCTCGGAGCTCCTGGATCCCAATCTGATTCAAGATCTCGACACCAAACCCGTAGGTTATCAGGTTGCGCGCAGCCTCAGCCTCGATGCCACGTGATTGGAAATAGAACAACGCTTTTTCGTCTATCGGACCGAGCGTCGCTCCGTGTGTGCATTTGACGTCGTCAGCATATATCTCCAGCTGTGGCTGGCTGTCGGCGCGAGCAGTCTCCGAGAGAAGCAAGTTGTTGTTTGTCTGCTTCGAGTCGGTCTGCTGTGCACCAGGCCTCACCACAATCCGACCCGTGAACACACCACGGGATTTCTCGTCGAAGATGCCGTTGAACAGCTCCCAGCTGTTGCAGTTCGGTTGGGCGTGATCGATGGTCGTATGGTGGTCCACGTGCTGTTGTCCCTGCAGCTGGGTGAGACCATAGAGACAGCTCTCGGCGCCTTGCCCATCAAGCACGGAGTTGATGTCATGACGCGATAGCGCTCCCCCCAACTCGACCGTCGTGAGCCGGTATTTGCTGTCGCGGGCCTGATATGACTGGGTAGTGGCGGTGTGATGCGCAACTTCCCCCTCCCTTTGCACCCTATACACGTCCAGTTTAGCCTGCTCGCCCAAGACGCACTCGGTGACCGCGTTCGTCCAGTATTCCGACTCTGCCAAGCCAATGAACTTCTCTACCACTGTGGCCGATGCACCCCTCTCCAGAACAATCAGATTGCGGGGATGCCGGACCATAGGCTCCTCCCCAGGGGCTGTGAGAAAGACGACCTGAATCGGGTCAGCCACCGCGATGCCGTCAGGAACGTACACACATGCTCCGTCCGTCATGAACGCGGTGCTCAGTGCGGTGAACGGGTTGTCCTCGGGTTTGGCATATTGGGCCAGGTGCTGTTGTACGACGGCCGACTCACGGATCGCATCCGAACCGAGGTTTCCCACCACTACTCCGTCAGGGAGTCCGCTGAGCGACGACAGCTCCGGGGAGTAACGGCCGTTCACAAAGACCAACCGCTGATGTGCTCCAACCCTGAGCAGGTACGGCTCGGCGTCCGCCAATGTCACTTGGGAGTCACCTTCGGACGACAAACTGAACTGAGCCTCCAACAGCCGCTTGAGACTGGTGAATCGCCACTTCTCATCCCTCGAGGCCGGGAAGCCCGTCGTGTCAAACTGTTCAATCGCGGCGGCGCGAATGTCCCGCAGCCACTTCGGCGCGTGGCCTGCTCCGTTCTCACCAAGCGCCTGATATTCCGCCAGCAACCTACCTTTTGCGTCTAGCACCTGTTGGGCCATTTCCTTATCCCTCAACCAACCCCGGCCGGTTCTCTGACCCAGTCGTATCCCAGCGACTCCAACTCCAACGCTAGTTCCTTGCCGCCGGATTTCACGATTTTGCCGCGCATCAACACATGAACGAAATCTGGTACGATGAAGTTGAGCAACCGTTGGTAGTGAGTCACAACGATGCTCGAGTTTTCCGGTGTTCGTAGCTTGTTGACGGCCTCGGCCACTGCCTTCAAGGCGTCGATGTCGAGACCGGAATCGGTCTCGTCGAGCACGGCCAGCTTGGGTTCCAGAACAGCCATCTGAAGGATCTCGTTACGCTTCTTCTCGCCACCCGAAAACCCGTGGTTCACAGCGCGATTCATCAGGCTATCATCCCACCCAATGGCCTCCAGCTTCTCCGCCAGCACATCCATGAAGTCAATCGGGTCCAGTTCCTCCAGGCCTTGGCACTTGCGTCGGGAGTTCAGTGCAGCGCGCAGGAAGTACGCGTTGGTGACCCCGTGGATCTCGACCGGGTACTGAAACGCCAAGAACACGCCGGCGCACGAGCGCTCTTCGGGCTCGAGTTCCAAGAGATCTATCCCTTCGTAGGTGACCGACCCTTGAGTGGCTTCGTAAGACGGGTGGCCCGCGAGAACCTGTGCTAGCGTACTCTTACCAGACCCGTTCGGGCCCATTATCGCATGTACCTCTCCGGGACGAACTGTGAGATTAATCCCTTTGAGTATCTTGGCGCCGTCAATACCGGCGTGCAGGTTGTTTATCTCGAGCATTCGCGAAGCTTCTCCGCTGACTGTGTGTTCTCTACCCGACACTGCCTTCTAGGCTTATCCCTAAGAGGTTCTGGGCCTCGACGGCGAATTCCATCGGGAGTTCTCTGAAGACCTCTTTGCAGAAACCACTCACTATCATTGAGACTGCATCCTCGGCAGACAGACCACGTTGCTGGCAGTAAAAGATCTGGTCCTCACCAATTTTGGAGGTCGTTGCCTCGTGTTCCATTATCGCGGAACTGTTGCGCACATCGATGTACGGGAAAGTGTGCGCCCCGCACTTGTCCCCGACCAACATCGAATCGCATTGTGAGAAGTTGCGCGCGCCCTTCGCACCCTTCATGATCTTTACCTGACCACGATACGTATTCTGGCTCTTCCCCGCCGATATGCCCTTGGAAACGATGTTGCTCCTTGTATTTTTGCCTATGTGTATCATCTTGGTGCCGGTGTCGGCTTGCTGGTGGTTGTTCGTCACCGCCACCGAATAGAACTCGCCTACGCTACTGTCGCCTGTCAGCAAGCAACTGGGATACTTCCACGTAATGGCCGACCCGGTTTCAACCTGAGTCCACGATATCTTCGAGTTGCTGCCCTGGCAGTCACCCCGCTTGGTCACGAAGTTGTAGATCCCTCCCTTGCCTTCCTCATCCCCAGGATACCAGTTCTGCACCGTGGAGTACTTGATCTCCGCTTTCTCCATAGCAACCAACTCAACCACTGCGGCGTGAAGTTGGTTCTCGTCCCTCATTGGAGCAGAGCAACCTTCCAGGTAACTCACATACGCCTCATCGTCGGCGATGATGAGAGTGCGCTCAAATTGACCGGTTGCAGATGCGTTGATCCGAAAGTACGTGGACAGCTCCATTGGACAACGTACCCCCTTGGGCACATAGACGAACGAGCCATCCGTGAAAACCGCGGAGTTCAATGCTGCGAAGAAGTTGTCAGTGGGTGGAACCACCGAACCAAGATACTTGCGCACTAGGTCTGGGTGCTCCCGAACAGCTTCGGAGAAGGGGAGAAAAATCACACCGTGCTTGGCAAGCGTCTCCTTGAACGTCGTGGCCACCGAAACACTATCGAACACCGCGTCAACGGCGACGCCCGCAAGCCGCTTCCGTTCTTCGATAGGAATACCGAGTTTTTCGAAGGTCTCGAGGACCTTAGGATCAACTTCGTCCAGGCTATCGAGCTGCTTCTTGGACTTCGGCGCTGAGTAGTAGTGGATCGCCTGGTAGTCGATCGGGTCGTGTTTGACGTTAGCCCATGTCGGCTCTGTCATCTTGAGCCAATTGCGGTAGGCCTTGAGACGCCAATCCAACAACCACTCCGGCTCTTCCTTCTTCTCGGAGATGAGCTTGATGGTGTTTTCGTTAAGGCCGGCGGGAACCACATCGGATTCCACCTCAGTCGTCCAGCCGTACTTGTATGGTTGACTTACATGTTGTTCAACGCTGCTACCCATAGTCACTCCTGGGCCTTATCGGCGGATGGTTCGTCCACTGCCGGTGAAGCGGCCTGTCCCGGGCTGATCGAGTACTCGCAGGAATTGCATCCCTCCGGGATGTACTGATCCCGCCTGACGTCGCTTTCAAACACGTCTGCCAAGAAATCGGCCTCTGCGGCGCAGATTTCTGGGAACTGCTCGGCAGCAGCCTGCATAGCACAGTTGTGTTCGGCGAGCCTGAGGGTGCCGGCCTCCACGGTCCAGGCGGCCATGAACCCCTGCTCGGAAAGCATCCGCGCCACAGCTTCGACCTTCTCCTCCAGCGACGCATCGGCCAGTTCGGTCCGAAGTCGCTCCGCCTGGATCCGAAAGCGCTCGGCAAACATCTCACGCACCACGTGCCGCCCACTATTCTGAGCCACGACCGAGAGGATATCCGTCAAAGCCTCGCCGTAACGCTTGGGGAACAACGCCTCGCCGTTGGGACTCAGCCGGTATGTGTGTGTGGGCGCACCTGTGCCACGCTGTTCCCGGCCGTACACGACCAATCCTTCTGCTTCGAGTTCCTTCAGATGGCGGCGAACCGCATTGGCGGATACGCCGAAGTTTTCGGCCAGCTCCTTGGCCGTGACCGGCTGGGTCTTCTTGATCTCCAGCAGTATTTCGCCGCGGAGGCCTCTGTGGCCGGATAGGCCAGGCGCAATGCTCTCCATTAGGGCCCGAATCCTACCACGTCAGACGTGATTTTGCAACTAATTCAACGTTTTTGTTCACAAACAGCCCGCCGCTGTGCGCGCTTCTCGCGAAGGGTTAGTGTTCGGGCGCATGTGAACCCGCGGTCGCTCAGAAGCGTCATTAGTGGCGTAGGAAGTCGAGAACGGCGGGACCGCTCCGTTGACAAGGTGAGGTCGGCAGTAAAGACAGAAAGGAAGAAACGTCTATGAACTTCAGGAGCTACATCTACCCTCTCGGCTTGTTGATCGCCACGGCCTGCTCAGGCGGTCAGGGTGGTTGGACAGGCTCAATTAGCGATAGCGCCGGGGTCGTGATCGTCTCCAACACCGAGCAAGGCCTCTGGACGTCAGGAACTCAGTGGACACTCGAAGAGGACCTTCGTATAGGGGCTCTTGAGGGCGAACCCGAGTATCAGTTCGGACAAATCGGCTTCCTCGCAGTCGATTCGAAGAACCGGATCTTCGTGCTCGACGCCCAGGCCCGTCACATAAGGGTGTTCTCAGCTGACGGCCGGTACGAGCAGACAATCGGCGGGCCTGGCGCGGGGCCTGGCGAACTCAGCCAGCAGGCAATCACGCTCTACATGGGACCGGGCGACACCCTGCTGGTACCTGACCTCGGGAACGCCCGGGTGAACCGTTACGCGCCCGACGGCTCGAGCATCGGGAGTTTTAGGCTGGCGATCGAAGAAGGCCTCCCGATGAGCATCAACGCAACTCGCACCGGCGTGATCGCCGAACAGGTGCGGCCGCTCTCTCTCCCAGACCGACCTGCGCCAGACAGCCTAGACGCAATCGTGACCCTGGGAACCGACGGAACCGTGCTAGACACCCTCAAGAAGTTCGCGCCCGGACAGACCATCAATCTCTCTGGAGGCACCCCACAGGTCACTGTTTTCTCGGCCGAGACCGTATGGCGGCTGGCTGATGACATGCGATTGCTGTTCGGCACTAGCGACGATTATCGCATCCACATTCAGACACCCGAAGGAAACCTGGAACGCATCATCACGAAGCCCTTCGAGTTGCAGACCATTACGGATCGGGATCAGGAGATGATGTGGACATTCTTCGAGGAGCAGATCAAGGCCGCTGCCCCCCCACAGGTTTGGCAGCAGGCTCTAGCGCAGGCCCGACAGACAATCGGATTTGCGGAATACTACCCGGCTTGGGCGGCAATGCAGATTGGGCCTGACGAGAGCATCTGGGTACAACACATACAATCTCCCTCGGGCCTATCCGAGGAGGAACTCGCGTCGTGGAACTTCGTCGAGGACATCGGTGCGCCGGAGTGGGACATCTTCGACAGGGACGGTAGGTATCTCGGGGTCGTAACAATGCCGGACCGATTCGCACCACGCTTGATCCTGGGCAACCGCGTTTACGGCGTCTGGCGTGATGAGTTGGACGTACAGTACGCCATGCGCCTGAGTATTGTTGGCCTTTGAGGTAGAGCTTGGCTGGCTGGCGGGAGGGTGCTCACCCGCCTGCTTCGTGCTCGCGCCGCAACAAGTCCCGGTAGGCACGCGGCGTGTTGAGTCTATCCAGCACGGCCGAATCCTGGACCGCAACCTGCAGCACCCTCTGGGGATCCGCCCTCACAACCGCCCTGGCACCCTCCGAATCTGGCGCATCGAGCAACTCACGGAAGACCGTTCGGGCAAACAAGACAGGGTGTCCCCTCCGTCCGGAAAACTCAGGCACCACGATCGGATGACCGGAATGGCGGAACCCGTCTATGAGACTGCGGACCGTATCGAGTGACACGTGCGGAAGGTCCACCGGCCACACCAGCAGCGCCTCAATCGGGTGGTGCGTGGCGGATCTAATGGACGCCCTGATCGACCCGATCGGCCCGGCTTCCGGCTCTTCATTCACCAACACGGTGACACCACTTAAGCCCTTTTCCAATGTTGACTTAACCGCTTTGTCTCCGACGACAACCAGCGGCCGCAGGCCCAGGACCTGTACTCCGTCGACGATCGTCTCGAGAAAGGTCCGATCTCGGTAACGGAGAGACGCCTTCGGAAAGCCCATTCGCCGAGACTCGCCAGCTGCCAGGATTGTGGCTGCGATCATCGGAAACCCTTACATTGGTGGCCCCCCGATCCGGAGAGCGTAATGGCAGTGCGTCCTGTTCGCCTACTGGGCGACCCGGTCCTGAGATCCGAATGTGAACCGATCACAAAGCCGCGGTCGGCGGCGGTTCGACTCGTCGCAGACGACCTCCAAGAAACACTCCGTGAACTGAAGACTAGGTATGGCATGGGCAGAGGTCTGTCTGCGCCACAGATCGGAGCCCCACTGAGACTGATCTACATCGAGATCGATAAGCCCTGGTACCTCCTGAATCCGTCGATAGTCGACATCGGAACCGAGGACTTCTTGGTCTGGGACGATTGCTTTTCGATACCCAACCTGCTCGTGCGGGTACAGCGTTCACATGAAGTCAAGGTCACCTACCAGGACCTCAAGGGGAAGACCCACACCGTCTCTGCGCGGGGGGAACTGGCGGAGTTGCTGCAACATGAGATCGACCACCTCGACGGAATCCTCATCGTGGACCAACCGGCCGGGCTCGATCCCTTCTGTGTGCGGGAGGAGTGGAACAAGCACTATTCGCACGGCGGGCCTTATAGCGACCCGATATCCCGTGAGTGCAGCGACTTAGCACACCAACCTCCTAGATGAGCCGTCACGCCCACAAGACACTGTCGAGTCGCCGTACAATCACCGTCGCCTTTGTGTCGGTATAAGCCCTGGCTTTCTTCCGCGGGCTTGCGATAGATGACGGCCTAGCGATGTTTCAGTCACTCTCGTGGGAAGAAAACCAACACTGGGTTCGCCCAAGCTCGTCGCCCGTCCTGAGGCTCTTGAGAGGTTGGTTGCTCGCCTCGCCAAGCAGTCTCAAGTTGCCTTTGACACGGAAGCGGCCTCATTCCACCGCTACGTTGACCGCGTATATCTCGTGCAGGTCAGCGCGGGCAAGGAGACCGCCCTCGTCGACCCTTTGGCGATAGACGACCTGAGCCCCCTTGGTGACATCCTTGCCGACCCAGCCATCGAGATCGTCTTCCACGATGCGGACTATGATCTTCGGATACTGGATCGCGACTTCGGCTTCACCGCAAAGAATCTGTTTGACACTCGCATTGCAGCGCAGTTCGCCGGCGAGCCCCAGCTGGGACTCGGAGCACTGATCGAGAAGCACTTCTCGGTTACGGTCAACAAGAAACTCCAGCGCGCAGACTGGTCCCGGCGGCCGCTCACTGCGGAGATGATCGAGTATGCCGCCGACGACACTCGTTTTCTGCCACCCCTGCGCGACAAGTTGTCGACCGAACTAGACAGCATGGACCGACTCGCATGGGCTCGCGAGGAGTTTCGCCTGCTAGAGAAGATTCGTTGGACGCAGCCGGTCGGAGACGAAATGGCGTTCACCCGCATCAAGGGAGCCAAGGCCCTGCCACCTCGCGCTCTCGCGATCCTTCGCGAATTGCACGCCTGGCGGGAACAGATGGCCCAATCCCTGGACCGAGCTCCGTTTCGTGTGTTGAGCAACTCAGCTCTCCTGGCAACGGCACAGGCCGCGCCACGTGACGTCGCGCGTTTGCACTCCGTCTCGGGATTGCCTCCCTCGGCCGCCAGGCGATATGGAGAGAAATTGGTTGAGGCCGTGGCAAAGGGGCTCGCGGTACCTCGCAAAGAACTGCCCAAGATCAAGCGGTCCGCAAGGCCGGAACACGACCACGCCTACGACACGAGACTCGACCGGCTCAAGTCACTTCGGAACCGACGGGCCGAGGAGTTCTCGATGCAACCGGGCACGCTCTGCCCTAACGGCACCCTGCAGGCGATTGCCCGAGGAGCACCAACAAAGGAGTCTCAGCTTGGCGGCATAGCGGAGCTGCGCGAGTGGCAGACCAGCGTTTTGGGTATAGCGGATATTCTAGAAGCTACGCGGTCGGACGCCTAGAATCCCATGTAGGCGCGGATCTTCGGATCGATTCTCTCCGGAGTCCAGAAGGGCTCCCATACCAGCTCGATCTCAACATCTTCCACCCCTTCCACGTCCCTCAGCATGGCATCGGCCTCACCCATTATCTGCGCACCCGCTGGGCACCCCGGTGACGTGAGGGTCATCTCGACACGTATCTTGCCCTCGTCGACTTCTTCGATCGTGTACACCAAACCCAGTTCGACGATGCTGAAGCCAAGTTCCGGATCAATAACTCGGCGCAGTGCATCTCTTATGACGTCTACATCGATCGACATTACAGCCCCCGGGCGTTTACGCTAACGGAAGCCGCAACATACCTGGCTACTCATAAGCTGCCAAGAACCTAGTACTAATTGACGGGTCCGTAGCGTCTGGCAACCCAAGCGTAGATCTTTGCCGCGACCGACATCACGCCGGGCAGGTCCATCAGCGCGCGAGGCATCCGGCCACCTGGTAAGCACGTCAACAACTCCCTCGCCGCAGCAGCGCCGGCGTACACGGATCCGTCGGCGGTCACTAGGTGCACAGCCTGTTTCAGCTGCTCCCGTGTCCGTCCTGTCACCGCTTGCGCCGTTGTGTCCTGCAGTGGCAGATACCGTATCGATTGCTCACGGTCCCAGCGTCGAACGCGACCGACCCAACGACAGCAGAAGGCGCAATCGGCATCATAAACGAGCGTCGGGAACAAAGGTGCGGGTTCGACCTGGCCGACTCTACCCTCACTCAACATCGCCTGCGGGCCTTGCCGCTATCCACGTCGGGCGTACACATCACCGCTCTCAGTGCGACGGCGGCATCCGCAACACGGCCTCTAACCTCCTTGAGGATGCTGATGGAACGCCCGGTCCTAGGCGAAAACACGCGATTGGTCAAGATGACGACGAACAGATCTTGATCGGGGTCGATCCACAGCGACGTGCCCGTGTACCCCGTGTGTCCGAACGAATTGACGCTCAGCAGACGACCGGTGTTAGCTGTACCCGTCGTGTCCCTTACTTCCCAGCCCAGTGCCCGATGGCCTGGGCCACGCCGTGTGAATCTCGTCACCGTCGCAGAATCGAGATATTGCTCTCCGGAGCGGTCATGACCGTGATTCAGGTAGACCTGCGCATAGCGAGCGAGGTCGACGCCGGTACTGTAAAGCCCCGCATGGCCCGACACACCACCCAACCGAACCGCGTTCTGATCGTGCAATTCGCCGGCAATCACGTGGCCGCGCCACAGACCGACAGGCGCCATTCTCGAGCGCAGGCTACGCGGCGGCCGAAAGAGCGTCTGTGTCATCCGAAGCGGCTGGAACACCTCGACTGCGGCAAACTCGTCGAGTGGGGTTCCGGCGGCGCTCTCGACCACCCACCCCAGCAAGATCGCGTTCAGGTCACTGTACTCCACTCGCGCTCCGGGTCTCCAGTGTACTGGCTCCCGCTCGACCAGGGTGCGGGCCTCTTCGGCGCTGGTTGCCAGCTCATTGAGCGGCAGAAAGGCACGCAGTCCGGAACGGTGTTCCAGAAGATGCCGCACTGTTACAGCTTCCTTACCCCGTCCCTGGAAGCCGGACAGATAGGTCTGGACTGGTGCGTCCAGATCCAGTCTACCCTTTTCGATGAGGCGCATCGCGGCGGCGGTAGTCGCTACGACCTTGGTGAGTGAAGCTAGGTCGAACACTGTGCTGTCTGGATCCGGAACAGGGGAGTCGACCTCCCATGTGAAGTGTCCATATCCTCTCGAGAGCAGCACGGTGTTGCCTGTCCCAACCACCACGACCGCACCAGGGAACGCACCAGCGTTCACTCCATACGCAACCGCGCTGTCGAGTTCGGCGCCCGCGGCGGTCTGAATTGCAAGAAACAGGACGGCTATGAGGGTCATTGCGTTCTCGTTATTCTAGTCTCGTAGAGTCGCGACACCAACAACCGCGCCGATCCTCCAGAGGAAACAAATGGACTATAGAGGTTGGGCAATCCTAGCCTGTGCGATAGCAGCCCCACTTGCTGATCTGAGCTGTCAGACACCCATCGACACGCTGGCACTCAAGGCCCACACGTACTTCTTGGCGCACGACAGACTTGCGGGCCGAGCTACCGGCAGCGACGGTGCCGCGCTAGCGGCATTGTACCTTGCGAGCCAGTGTCGCGCGCTGAGCCTACTGCCCGCCGACTCCGAATATGCCCAATCTGTCGCGCTCGAAGAGGCGACCGTAGGTCCTGGCACCACGGCCACCGTATCGCTGCCAGATGGGCCTCTCGCCTTTCGTTACCCGTCTGATTTCACGCCCAGCGTTGGTACTCGCGCGACCCTGGTCAATTTCGGTGGGCCTGCGGTCTACGTGGGCGCCGCCGATCAACTCGACAGCCTGGCGTTTGAGGAGCTTCAACTTCAGGGCTCCGTCGCCCTGGTGTTAGGACCTCGCGTCAGTGTAGAGTCCATGGTTGTGCTGCGGTCGCGTGGGGTTGTTGGCGTGATCCTTCTCGCCCCCGATTCTAGCACCTACAGCTTGTATCAGCGAAGCCGGGGACGGGCTCGGCTTTACCACGCCGACGAGACCGTTCGTTCTTCGTTCATTCCTCCGCTTCCAACTGTAATCGCTGGGCCGAGGATGTCCTACGCTGCCATGAGGGGCACGCCACTGGACAGGGACGGTCAGCCCGTTCCCGGCCCGCTGACCAGCACCGTGTCGGTCGAACTCGACCTGGACCGTAGGTCCATAAGGGCCGACAACGTGGTATGCGTTCTGCCCGGTACGGATGCGTCCGCGGCTGACACGGCGATTGCACTGAGTGCTCACTACGATCACCTTGGCGTCGTCCCTGGGGTTCCCTCTGGAGATAGTATCTACAACGGCTTCTCTGACAACGCAGCTGGCGTCGCCGCGTTGTTGGCTATCGCCAAGGCCCTGACTTCAGAATCCGCGCCCCCGGTGCGGAATTCCATTCTGTTCTTGTTCTTCGTGGGAGAAGAACGTGGGCTACTAGGATCTGATTTCTACGCGGCACATCCAACCTGGCCGCTGACGAAAATCAAGGCGCTAATCAACATCGATGCAGGTGCCCCTCCGGGCCGTCCCGGGTGGCGCGTCGTTACATCGCCTCCACGCGCCAATTCGGACTACTACCCCTTCGTTCGTGAGGGCGTGCCGGGAGTCTTCATTGTTCCGGGGCCAGATCCCTACGAAGGGCTCAGCGCTGACAGCTCGACCGCGCTGCGAAAACGCTGGGACTTCTACCACCACCCCAGCGATGAGTGGTCAGAGGCGTTTCCCTTCGTGGGTTTGCAGCGGTATGCGGAATACGCATATCTACTCGCCCGGGCCTTGGACCGAACCCCGAGATCATCTCTGAATCGGTGAAGCCCGAGGATCCGTCAATGGGCCGGGAGGGAGAGCATA
>JBDHHP010000097.1:0-19133 GCA_039589275.1 Gemmatimonadota bacterium
GCGCAAAACGGCCGGATGGCGTTCGCGCCGCGCAGGGTGATCGACAACCTCGACGAGCTTCCGGTGCCGGACTACGAGTTGGTCGACTTCCTCCGCATCAATCGCGGGCACGTCGATTTCTCGTTCCGTCTCAACACCGCCCATGCGAACCTCTTCACCTCGCGAGGTTGTCCCTACCGGTGTCTCTACTGTCACCAGGTCTTCGGGAAACGCATGCGCGCGCATTCGGCAGAGCGCGTGCTCGCCGAAGTCCAGATGCTGCATGACGATTACGGCATCACGCACTTCCAGATCATCGACGATATCTTCAACCTCGACCGCGCCCGAGCCATGAAGTTCTTCGATCTCGTGGTGCGGAGCGGGTTGAAGCTGGTGTTCTCGTTTCCGAACGGGCTCCGCGGCGATCGCGTGGATCCGGAGATGGTAGACGCGATGTGGGAGGCCGGCGTGCGGTACATCTCGTACGCCGTGGAAAGCGGCTCACCACGCATCCAGAAGTTGATCCAGAAGAACATGAAGCTGGACCGCATTCGCGAAGCGATCGACCTGAGCGCGGAGAAGGGCATCGTCGCGAAGGGGTTCTTCATGATCGGGTTCCCGACGGAGACCGTGGAGGAAGCACGGATGACAGTGGAGTTCGCCAAGGACAGCGATCTCGTGCAAGCGATGTTCTTCACGGTGGTCTACTTCCCGGGCACTCCTCTCTACCGGCTTGCAGAGCAGGAGTGTGACATGTCGGCCTATCAGCTGGGTCTCGAGAACGACTACGTCACCACGCGCGAGGGGCCCTATGCATTCTCACGTGATACGCTGGAGGAGATCAAGCTGGCGGCAGTTCGTGAGTTCTTCTTCTCGCGCAAGCGCGTCGAGCTCGCGATGCGGAACCTGCCGAACTTCTTCTCTCAGCGTGATATCGATGCGGCGTTCCTGGTGAACATCATCAGCGGGAAGATCGGAGAGGGGGACGTGGAGGATCCTCACGTAAGGTCGACGCTGCACCGGTATTTCCTGGTGGCAGACCGATTCTCGCAGAAACAAGGATTCTACGTGTGACGCGTGTTGCAGAGCACTACCGTCGCTGGCCGTTTCCCGGCGTCGAGCACAGCAGTCGGGAGGGACTGCTTCTGCTCCGGACGCTCGGGAGGTGGCTCGAGGACGGCACCGGTACTCGACGTATCCTGGATGTGGGCTGTGGCACGGGACACACCGTGATTGCGCTGGCCAGCCACTTCCCGGACTCCGAGTTCCTGGGGATCGATCTAGTCGCAGAGAACGTAGCCTCGGCCGAGACTCGCGCGCGCGACGCGAAGGTCGACAACGTGTCGTTCACCCAGGTGGATCTCGAACGACAGATACCCGCAGCCGTCGGCCGATTTGATGTCGTGTTGTGCCTGGGTGTACTGCACCACCTCACGGATCTGCGAGCCGGATTCGACAACTGCTGCTCGCTGCTCGGCCCTGACGGCCGTCTGGTGCTGTGGCTGTACGGGAAGTACGGAAGATGGCGCCATGAACTGAACCAGCAGTTGCTCCGAGTGCTGAGTGATGGGTTGTCGCACGAGTCGCAGCTCGCCCTCGCCCGGGCATTCGCTCAGGATCTCGGCGAGCGGTTCGCGGTGGATACGGGATTCTACACCCCGCATGGTTGCGGCCGTGACGGGCTCGCCTGGCTGCTGCAGCACCCGCAGTGGCTGGCAGACCAGATGATCCCCGCTCTGGAGCACTCGGTCACACTGCCGGATATCCTCTCACTCTTTGAATGCGGAGACATCGCGTTTGAGAAGTGGTTCGGGGTCGATATCGAACCACGTTCCTATGCCAAGCACCCGCTCGTGCTTGCGCAGTTCGAGCGCCTGTCGCCGCAGCAGCGGCTCCATGCCATCGATCTTCTGATCAAGCCGGCCTACTACTTCATTGCCGGAATGCGACGCGGAACGAGCCGTTAGGGAACCATGGTGATCATGGGGGTCAGTGGCTTCGAGCCTTCCGGGGTATCCGGTAGTGATCGTCTGCCCATTCAGTTCTTCCCGCTGGGCTTGATTGGGCACGATCCGTCGGCCGCTCTCTTGGTTGACGGCAGGTTGGTGGCCTGTGCGGCTGAGGAGCGGTTCACGCGGATCAAGCACGGATACAACCTCGCAGGGAGGCCGGTGCTCCCGCGTCGGGCCATGAGCTACTGCCTGAAGGAAGCTGGTCTCGAGTGGCGCGATGTCGACTACTGGGCCCACTACTGTCACTTCACTCCCGACAACGTCGGGGAACGACTCGCACGTGTGACGCGACGGCTCTCGAAGGTGCTGAAAGCGGCTGTCGCCGAAGAGTACCAGGATATGCTGGAGAACCGCGTCGGTCGCGGAGTTGTCCGGCGCCAACTGGAAGCGATCGCCGAGACTCCGATCTCTGAGGATCGGTTCATTGCCGTGCCCCACCATTTGGCACACGCCGCCGGCGCCTACTACTCCTCCGGCTTCGAAGAATCTGCCTGGCTCGTACTGGACGGATACGGGGAAACGGAAAGCGCAACCTGGGGGGTGGGAGCGCGGGAGGGAATCTGCCCGGCAACTTCGATCCCACTGCCATCGTCACTCGGCGTTCTGTACCAGATCGTCTCCGCATACCTGGGATTCCGAGCCTTCGGCGACGAGTACAAGGTGATGGGCCTGTCGGCCTATGGCGATCCCTATCCATACAGCGCGGTGTTCCGGGAGCTGGTCCGTCTCGGGCCAGCGGGCACGTTCTCGACCGAGGGACTGGCGCAGGACTCGCTGGACGAATGGCTGAGCGATCGGATTGGTGACATCCCCGACAAGGGGGCGTATAGCGAGAAAGCGGCCGACGTCGCTGCAGCACTGCAGCGCCGAGTGGAGGAAGCGGTGATGCATGTCGTCGCGTGTGTGCGGGATCAGTTCCGGCTCGGCACGCTGTGCCTGTCAGGCGGCGTGGCGCTGAATGCCTGTGTCAACGGTGCGATCGTCAGGTCCGGCTTGATCGATCGGCTCTTCGTGCAACCCGCGGCTGCGGACGACGGCGCGAGCCTCGGTGCCGCGCTCTATGCGATTCAGCAGTTGAATCAGTCCGCAATACGGGTCCCGAACACGACGCATTGGGGACCCTCCTTTGGCGACGCTGCTATCAGCGGAGCCCTGGGGCGGAGGCCAGGTTTGCGGTGGGAGCGGGCGGCCGACGTCGCACACACCGCCGCGACTCTTCTTGCCGAGGGGAAAATCCTCGGGTGGTTCCAGGGGCGGATGGAGATCGGCCCCCGCGCGCTGGGTGCGCGCAGCATTCTCGCCGACCCTCGATCGGTCTCGGCTCGGGATGAGATCAATGCGCGCGTGAAAGGCCGCGAGCCGTTCCGTCCGTTCGCCCCCTCCGTGCTTGATGCCATGGCGTCCGAGTTCTTCGACCTGCCGGATCGGACGGCTGCGCCGTTCATGGTCGTGACGTATCAGACCCATGAGCCGGTCCGCGACAAGATCCCTGCGGTGGTGCACGTGGACGGGTCTGCGCGCGTGCAGACTGTAAGCGAGGTCGACAGCCCCCGCTTCCATGAGCTGCTCCGTGCGTTTCACGCACTCACAGGAATACCGGTGCTCCTCAACACGTCGTTCAATCGCGCGGGGGAGCCCATTGTGTGCACGCCGGACGATGCCATCGGGTGCTTCATGCAGAGCGGGATCGACGCACTCGTGATCGGTGACTACGTGGCGTACCCGGGTGACGGAGTGCCGGACGGCAGTAGATCGGGCGGGGCAACATGATGCGGGTGGCGCTCGATCTCGGATCGACGAGCGTCAAGGCAGTCGCGATGGACGCTGACGCCAATATCGTGCTGCAGCTCAATCAGCCTGTGCGCGGCCAGTTGGACCAGACGCTGGACCTTGTCCTCCGTCAGTTGTGTGAGAGCCTCCCCGCGGACTCCTGCACGGTGTTTGCGCTCACCGGATTGAGTGCCAAAGCGTACGCAGAGGCCCTCGAGATCGTCGAGGTCAACCACATTGTGGCGGCGTATCTCGGCGCTCAGCACCTGGTCCCTGGCGTCGGCGCCGTGCTGGAGGTGGGCGGAGAGCATTCAAAGTTCGTGCGACTCGGGTCCGCGCCGGGTAATGGCGCAAGGATGCTCAGAGACTTCCAACTGAACTCCGTTTGTTCGGCTGGCAGCGGCGCGTTTCTCGAGCAGGAAGCGCATCGCATGAACCTGTCGGTCGAGGAGTTCGCCCGTCACGCAGCCGCGGCAAAACACGCCATCCGGATCGCGGGCCGCTGCGCCGTCTTTGCCAAGACCGACATCGTGCACCGTCACCAGACCGGTGTGCCGGTGGATGACATCGCCTATTCCCTGAGTCTCGCCATCGCCCGGCACATCGCGGGTGAGCTGGTGCGGGAGCGGGCGTTCGACCGCCCGCTCGTGTTCGTGGGAGGTGTTGCGGGCAATGTGGGGATGCAGCGCGCGCTGCGGGAGGTGCTCGGGCTCCGGCATGATGAGTTCATCGTTCCAGATGAACACCTGTTCACCGATGTGATTGGGGCCCTGTGCTTCGGCATGCATGAAGGGGCTGCTCGGGGGCGACCGCTACAGGACATGCGCGACGTGTTGCAGCGACGGCGACCCACGGGTGCGGGCGGAGGCCAGTCTCCGCGGCCTCTAGCGCCTTTGAGTGCGCCGGAAAGACGTGCGCGGAGCGCACTGAAGCAGTCCCGATCTTGTGTTCGCGGGGGACTGCTCGGCATCGATATCGGGTCGACCAGCACGAACGTGGCATACCTGTCGCCGCATGGCGACCTGCTAGAGTACGCTTCGGTTCCGACGCGCGGCCGCGCACTGAGCGCGGTGCACGACTGTCTCCAGCGGCTCGAAGGGCAAATGGGGGTTTTCGATCCTCGGGCGGCCGGCGTTACCGGGTCGGGGCGCAAGCTGGTTGGCGAGATGATGGGTGCCGATCTAACGATCAACGAGATCACGGCACACGCGGCGGGGGGAACGGCATTCGTTTCGGATGTCCGGACGATCTTCGATATCGGGGGCCAGGATTCGAAGTTCATCCAGTTGGACGGCGGCCGCGTCGTGGGGTTTGAGATGAACAAGGTCTGCGCCGCCGGGACGGGCTCTTTCATCGAAGAAATGGCTGAGCTTCTCGGTGTCGCGATCGTGGGCGAGTTCGCGCAAGAGGCCTTGAGTTCCAAATCGCCAGTGGAGCTGGGCGAGCGCTGCACGGTGTTCATCGGATCGGAACTCACGCGCCGCCTACAGCAAGGCTACCGCCGAGCGGATCTCGCAGCCGGACTGTGTTATGCGGTTGCATACAACTACTTGGCCCGCGTCGTCGGACGTCATGCGATCGACGAACCCGTGGTGTTCCAGGGTGGTGTGGCGAATAACCCCGGCGTGGTCGCCGCGCTCAAGAATGTGCTGCAGCGTGAGATTCAGGTTCACCCGTACAACGATGTTGCCGGCGCTGTCGGATCGGCACTACTCGCCGGGCGGCACAATGCCGGTGGCTCCTCACGGTTTCGGGGAACGGCGGCGATCGAGCCCGAGGCAATCCGCTCGACCTGTTTCGAATGCCAGAAGTGTGAGAACCACTGTGACATTCACCAGATCCGGAGTGGAGCCGGGCAGAAGTTCTTCTCGGGCGGGTTGTGCGACCGGTTCGAGGGTCGTTCCGCGGTCGTCGCCGCTGACGATGACGGCCGGGTCGATCTCTTCAATGAGCGCGAGCAAGCCCTCAACCGTTGGGTACGCGAGAGTCCGCACGACCAGGAGCCGGACTTGGGAATTCCCAGGGCGCTGGTGCAGCACGATATGCTGCCGTTCTGGAGCGTGTTTCTCAACGAACTCGGTGTCTCGTACCAGTTGTCTGCCCCGACCACCCGCGACACAGTGGAGCGTGGGGCTCGGCTGAGCCACGCGAACACGTGTTTGCCCCTCAAGATTGCCTACGGTCATTGCGCCGAGCTGACAGAACGAGGTGTGCGGCGCATCCTGGTGCCTTCGGTGGCCAACCTCGGTGTCCGGACCGTCGCGGAACGGCTCGATCATCTTTGCCCCGCTGCACAGGCATGGCCGTATACCGCAAGGGCCATCCTCGGGGCTGACGCCGAGTTTCTCGCCCCACGGGTGCGATGCGCGATCCCCCATCTGGTCACGAAAGACATTGCCGCGCTTGGGGACGCGCTCGGTGCGGGGCGGCACCGCACGCTCCGTGCGTTCCGGGAAGCAGTTGCTGCACTGGACGCGTTCCACGGTGAGATGGTGCTACGAGGAAGGGAACTGCTCCGGGATCGACAAGGGACGGATACCCTGAACGCCATCATCCTGACACGGTCGTACACGGTCGGCGACCCCCAGATCTGGCTGCGACTGAAGCAGGTGTTCGACGACGTCGACATGGTGCCGGTCCCGATGGACATGGTGCCGGACGAACCGCAGCACAGTGACGCGCTGTACGGGATGTACTGGCTCTACGGCAAGCGGATGCTCCAGGCCGCCAGGGCACTCAAGCCGCTAGGTGACCTCCCCGCTGTTTTCCTGTCCACCTTCGCGTGCGGCCCCGACTCGTTCATCACACACATGCTGCGTCGCGAGCTCGGAGACGTGCCGCTGCTCGAGCTCGAGCTGGACGAGCACAGCGCGTTCACCGGCGTGCACACCCGTCTCGAAGCGTTCAAGTACTCGCTGGCCTCCAGGCGTCCACGAGGGTCCCCGCCGCCTCCGCCTCGCACGGTGCCCCGTAGGGCTTTACGGGAGCGTGAGCTGTTGATACCTCAGATGTCGGATCACGCGCACGCGGTGTGCGCGGCGTTCCGCTCGTGTAATATCGCAGCCAGCGTGCTGCCGCTCCCCGACAGCGAGTCGACAGCTTTGGGAAAGCTGGCCTTGGGCGGCAACGAATGCCTGCCGTGTTCGCTCGTTCTGGGAGACATGTTGCGTCATCTGCGCGACCGCAACGGCAAGGGCCCTCCGCCGGCCTTCTTCATGATATCCGGCGACGGACCATGTCGGTTGGGTCAGTATCCCTGGCTGCACCGGGTCGTGCTGAACGAACTGGGCCACGGTGACGTGCCGATCTTCAACGCCTCGCAGGATCAAACGTTTTACGAGCAGTTTGGTGTGGTCCCGTCCTCGTTCAAGCGACGCGCGTGGCGCGGCATGGTGGCCGCTGACGTGTTGTTCCGCAAGTGGCGGGAAGCCCGATCGCGGGCCGTCGACCGAACCGAAGCGGACGTGACATACCGCAACGGGCTCGCTCGACTCAGCGCCTGCATCGAACGGAGAGGGGATCTTGCAGGGATGTTGCGGCACGCGCTCGGCAACCTATGTGCGGTCACGCAGCGACCGGATCAGCCGAGTGTGACGATCGGCATGCTGGGAGAGAACTACGTACGGTGCAACTCCGCCGCCAACAACGGCATCGCGGAGCTACTGGAAGAGCTCGGAGCGGACGTCTGGTTCCCGTCACTCTGCGAGTGGGTGGAGTACACGAACTGGACCGCGCAGTTGCATTGCCGCTATGAGCGACAATACCTCCGGATGCTGCACTTGATGTCGATCGACGCCCTACAGCGGCTGGAGACCCGCCTGCTGAATCGGCTCGCAAAGGGTCGGCTCAGAAACCGCACGTGGCCCTCTCGACGAGAGGTGTTCCGCCTTGCCGAGCCGTACGTCCCCAGGACGTTCGAGGGAGAGACGATTGTCGGTGTCGGTCGCACAGTCGATCTGTCCCGACGTGGCGTCGATGGTGTGATCCACGTGTCGCCGTTCGGTTGCATCGTGGGTGGAATCGTCGAGACACTGTGCGAGCGCTTGTCCGACGACCTGCACGGATTTCCCATTCTCACACTGCAGTTCGACGGGCAAAACTCGGAGCTCACTCGTAGCAAGCTCGATGGCTTTCTGCTCAGAGCTTCTGAATGGCGGCGAGAGCGAGAATCCCATGGAGATGCTTGGCATCGTTAACCCGTATGCGGCGGGTGGGACGACGGTGGCCGTGGAGGCCAGGTCGCTTCGGGTCTTGATCCCGGTCACAGGTCAATCTCCCTGAGGGGGCACTATGAGACGGTTGGATAGAAGTGGTGTGGCACAGGGACTCATCCCGGACTGGCTGGATGCCATCTTCCTCAGGAGCCTCGTTCCGGCCATTCGTCGCCTCGTTACCGCCCAAGTGAACCCCAACTGGCTGACCGTCTTGGCGTTTCTGTTCACGCTGGTTGCCGCAGTACTCGTTGTGGCCGACCGTCTCTTGCTCGCATTCGCGTGCCTCGTGGTCGGGGGCATCCTCGACTTCACCGATGGCAAGGTCGCGGTCCTCACCGGTCGAGTGACCAGATCGGGCGCCGTGCTGGACTCGGTCCTCGACCGGTACTCGGATGCCGTCGTGTATCTCGCACTCATGATCTACTTCGCAGTGCGATCCCACCCGATCACGGCACTCGCGGCGGTCGTCGCGTTGATCGGTTCGATGATGACGAGCTACACGATGGCTCTGGGAAAATCGCTCGGGATCGATTTTCGCATCGGCGTGCTCCGGCGTCAGGACCGCGTCACACTGATCAGCGTCGGACTGGTATTCACACCGCTGCATGACGTGATGGCGGCAGCGCTCCAGGGTAGCGCGGCCGGGTTGGGTGTATCGATCGACACCGTGCCCATCATGCCGCTCGCCGCGATCGTATACCTCCTGGCCATGCTGAGCAATGTCACCGCGCTGCAGCGCCTGCGCCTGCTCTTTGTGCGGGCCGATCGGGCGCGTGAAGCGCCGGAGAGCGAGAGCGAGCAGGCGATGTCGCTCAGGGAGAAGCAACTCTCCCTGCTCGAACGCGAGATCGGGATCAGGAACGGCTGAGGCGCGAGCACCTATGCGACGGACGCGCCCCTACGCCGAGCTGGCTCGCAACTTCTTGGTGGACGTGTGGAGCGTGCCACGTGGCTCTCGGCGTTTCCTGCCGTTGATGACGAATTTCTACGTCACCAAGCGCTGCAACCTGCGATGCCGGTACTGCTACCCACCCGGTCCGGAGCCGGAGTTGCCGAGTGAACAGGCGGTGGCACTGCTGGATAGGATCCGTCCCAAAAACCCGGCTCTGAACCTCACCGGAGGAGAACCACTGCTGCATGCCGGGATCCGGGACGTCATCCGCCGCGCCCATGAGCTGGAGTTCGCGCCGCTGTTACTGAGCACCAACGGGCTGCTGATTCGCCGGGTCGTCAGCGAACTTCATCTGATCGATCATGTCATCATCAGCCTCGACTCGCTGCAGCACGACGTAAACGAGAAGCTGACCGGGGTGCCGGGGTCGACAGGCAAGATCCTCGAGGCCATCCACCGCTGCGCATCACTCTCGCGGGACCTGGGATTCGCGCTCCACCTCCACGCGGTCATCGCCCCGGAGAGCATCGCGGGAATCGAGCAGTTGCTGGACTTCTGCGAGGAGATAGGTGCGACACTGAGTGTCTCACCGGAGCACGGGCAGTTCTATCCTCACGATGGGCTGCGCGGCAATGGCGAATACCGCGCACTCATCGACCGGCTTTTGGAGTTGAGGAAGCGCGGCAGGCCGCTCGCCTGCTCCGCGGGCTACCTGCGGGCGATCCGATGCTTCACCGATCATCGGTGCTTCCCGTTCGTCTCACCACGGGTGGAGCCTGACGGCCGCGTGTATTTCCCTTGTCAGCGTATCGGACGCCGGGCCGTCTACCTGCAGGACTACCCCAGCTTGTTCGAGCTGATGCAGCAGGAAGTCGAGTGGAGTGCCGACCCGGACTGTGTGCGCCGCTGTTTCCTTGCCTGCTACGTGGAAGTGGACGCGTACCTCGAGAGCCCCCTCTCGGCCATTGGCGAGACATGGATGCGGAGAGTGCTGCTCGGCAGGCGTATTCGTTCCCGACGATGACGCGGGTAGTGAACTCGGCGCGTGTTGTATCGCTGTCGGCCTGGGCCGCGGTCACGGCCGTGGCCGCCTGGGTCGCCTTGTCGTTTGTCACAATCGAAAACCCGCGAGGTCTCTGGACCGTATCACGCGACCCTCCGGAGCACCAACTGTGGGTGTTCGCCCAGGATCAGTTCCGGGAGCGAGATATCCTGCTGGTCGCGTTTCGAGTCCCGCCCGGCAAGAAGCCCGAGGTCGAGCCGGCCGCGTTGGCGCTGCAGCGCTGGATCGAGGACCAACCGGAGGTCACCCATGTTCTCGGACTGGCACAGCTGCAGGCGGTGACAGAACGGCTCGGTCTGTTCGGTGGGGCGCTGCTCGCGGACCTCCGCGGGGCTGTCATTGGCGCAGAGGGGAAGACGGCACTCATGTACGTCGTGCTGGCAGCGCCTGCCGCGTCGGGGAGCTTGGAGATCACGGCCTCGTTCATCGCCCGTCTGCACGATGCCTCCAAGGACCTGTTACCGGCCGGGGCCACGCTTGACCTCGCCGGTCAACCCGCGATCGACATCGCACTGGACCGGCTGCTGGGCGACGATTTCAGCCACACCGTACCGGTCGCCCTCGCCGTTGTTGGTGTCGTTCTCGTCCTGTTGATAGGGCGGATGAGCCTCGCCGCCGTAGTAGCTGTCGCTGCGGCGCTCGTCCTGCTGCTCGGTGCAATGGGTACAGTGGGTCTGCCGGTGTCGAGCGCGACGGCCGTGGCGCTTCCACTCACGGTGATCGTGGGTATCTCGTACGCCGGGCACGTGGCGCTTGCAGTTGCGCGAACTGGCGACCGTCGGATGGCGACCCGGGAGATCCGGGCACCCCTGACATGGTCGTACCTGACGACGGCCGTTGCTCTGGGGAGCTTCGCGCTCTCACCCATCAGGGCACTCCGCCTGTTTGCGCTCGCCTCATGCGTGGGCCTCACGGTGGCGTTCGTGGCAGCGCTCACACTGACACCGTATGTCGTTGTGGGCCAACGCCGCGCCGCCTCGAGGCGTGCCCGGCGTCTCATTACCGGCGCCGGCGTTCGGGTCTTCGCGGCAGCAGTCCGGCACCGAACTGCTACGTTCAGCCTGTGGCTCGCGGTCGTCGTCTTGATCGGGATCGGGGTGTTTCGCGCGCGTGTCGAGCCAAACAGCTACCTCGGCTTCTTTCCCGATGGGCACCCCATCGGCGCTGCCTACAACGAACTCGACGATTCATTTGGAGGGAGTGTACAGCTCCAGGTGCTTGCCCGCGTGGACTCGGGTGTCGCCTACCAGCAGGACCGGGTCCGCGCGCGTCTCATGTCTTTCCTGCGCAGCGCTGACACGCTGATGCAGCTTGGGCCGAGCATCGTTCCACCGCCGCCGCGGAGCGTCCGGGGCGATGCAAATCTGCAGGCGTCAGTCACGCGATGGTTCGAGGGACAGGATGCGTGCATCACCAGGGCGATGTTTGCCGTGCCGATCATGGCCACGACAGAAGCCCAGCGCGTGATCGGCGACCTGGAGGAGCTGGCCGTCTCTCTCTCGGACCAGCACGTGGCCCTGAGCCTGACGGGCCTCCTTCCGGCCTCGCTTCCCATGCAGCACATGCTGATCGATCTGATGGTCCAGAGCCTGGGCCTCCTGGCTGTGTTCGTGCTTCTGTCCCTGACGCTGGCCGCGCGATCGATCAGGGACGGACTCATGCTCTTGTTGCCCAATGGGGTCGCGGTGCTGGCCGTCGTGGCCACCATGGGTTACGCGGGTATTCCGATCGACTTCACCACGGTCAGTGTCACCGCGTTGGTCTTGGGGGTGGCGGTGGATGACACGCTGCAACTAGCGTGGGCGGGCCGTGCGGCAGGCGGCCGGTCGTACTCCCCGAGCCGGGCTGTCGGGCGGACGGCTGCGGCCGTGCTCCTAAGCACCCTGGCGATGGTTGCCGGCGCCCTTGCCCTCGCCGCGTCCCCGTTTCCACCGACCCAGCGCTTGGGAGGCCTGCTCGCGGTCGGTCTTGTGGTGGCGCTTCTCGCAGATCTCACTGTCACACCACTCTTGATCGGTGGCTGGGTCGGCCGGCGGCGCCGTGGAGGTGGCCAGTGTTGATCGACCCGGGCCACGCGTGCAAAATTGCGTGGCACACGCTCAGCTCGCGCGACCATCCCCTCTTGGCGCACTTGGTGGTGACACGGCGGTGCAACCTCGTCTGCGGGTATTGTAACGAGTACGACCGGTACTCGTCCCCTGTGCCGGTGGAAACGTTGCGGAAGCGGGTGGGCGAGCTGGCGCGGCTCAGGACGCTCATGATGGCGTGTACGGGTGGGGAGCCGTTGCTGCATCCGGATATTGCCGAGGTTGTCAAGGAGGTACGGCGCAACGGTATCGTGGCGATGGTTACCACCAACGGATATCCTCTCACGCGCCGGCTCATACGGGAACTCAACGGTGCCGGCCTGCAGGCGCTTCAGATCAGCATCGACAACGTGCATCCCGACGCCGCGTCGTCGAAGAGCCTCACTCTGTTGGACGGGAAGCTCCGGCTTCTCTCTGAGTTGGCTCAGTTTAGGGTGAACGTCAACTCAGTGTTGGGTGCCGGGGACGGCAACGCAGCGGATGTAGTAGCGATTGCCAAGCGGGCGAAGCACTACGGGTTTTCCCACTCAGTCGGCATCGTCCACGACGGGTCCGGAGCCTCGCGGCCCTTGAGTGACGTGCAGCGAGCCGCCTACCACCGAGTCCGCCGACTGTCCAATGCCTTCATCAGCTCGCTCAACTACTGGGTGTTTCAGCGACGGTTGTTGGCGGGACGTCCGGATGGTTGGCGCTGCAGGGCCGGGGCACGCTACCTCTACGTGTGCGAGGACGGTCTCGTTCATTGGTGCAGCCAGCGGCGGGGGTACCCGGCCATTCCAGTCGAGCAATACGACACCGCAGCGATTCGGGCGTCGTATCAGGCTCCGAAGCCGTGCAGCCGCAACTGCTCGGTAACGTGCGTGCGGCAGGTGAGCATGTTCGATATCGGTCGCTAGGCTCACATACGACGCGTCACGGTCGAGCGGGCTGGCGATTGCGTTCCGTTTAGGAGGAAAGGCGCCGCTCACTCGAGACACTGATGAACTTCGATCTGCCCTGTGTCTTCGTCACCGAGGGTCAGCCGATACCGAGAGGGCTGCAGCTGCGCATCGCCAACTTCCCGGCGCATACGGTGGACCAGGTGCGGGACTTGGTGAAAGCGGTCATCAGCCTGCGGTGAGAATCACCGGGAGAGCTATTTCATTGGAGGATTGCAGGTCGTAGGCACGCGTGTCCCGGTGTGTCTTCAGTGTGCCTCAATGCGCGACGATCTCCTCTGGGTACGGCTCCGTGTTCGCAAGATCCGGAGTTATGCTGACAGGCGCTGAGGTGTGCGAGCCGTGGACATCTTCCGCCTGTTGCCAGTGTGAGTAACCGAGCACACATTCCAGGTATCCGCAGTTCTTTCCCCCGGGAGGTCACCATGTCCATAGAAGTTGCTGCTGCGTTTGTGCGGATGGTGGCGAGGAACAACCAGCTACGTGAAGAACTGGCCGAGCTGGCCGGGAGACATGGTTTTCGATTCTCCCCGGACGACCTAACGAAGCTGGATCTTGAGAGTCTGGGCCCCGAGGACGACGACGAAGACGATCGTCTATCTGACCGGGGCTTCGGGGCCATCGAGGCGCCCTAATCAGTTGAGCTCAACCCCTCGGAAAGCCAACTCGGTCAGTGTTCGTCTGTGGGATTCAGCCTCTCAGAAACTAGAGCTACGAAGTCATCGCACTTCAGGTTGCCAGCCTTCTCCTCAAGTGTCACCTGGATCCGTCTGAGGATCGCCTTGTTCTCCTCCGCGATCCAGTCAGTGTCGAGCTGCCAGGGCTTCACTCCCACGCCGGCGATGAAGAAGTAGACGTGCATGGCGATTCCTAGCTATACCTGTCGGAAGATCCAAGCGGCCACCAACCCTTCGCACAGGTCCCGCGTTTCGTCAGTAATCTGAGCTTCCGGCCGCAGTAACCTGTCAAGGATGGGGAACAGCGCCTCAGCAAGCTGCGCCCTTCTGTTCTCGTCGTAGGCACCCCAATGGAGTGTTACCAGTTCCACAATGCGGGTTAGGCTGTCGCCTGACAGTTCCAGGAACTCATCCGGCAACCGCTGAGCAGCGGCCCGGTCTTTTGCCGTGACTCTAGCCATGGCAGCCCGCTTCCAACCGATGAAGGGATTCTGAGGGCGACGACTCTACGATGGGTCGCAGTGCAGAAAGAGGCAAGGAAGGAGCGTTGGGCCGCGGCTGGGTGGTATTTGGCGGCCAGCCTTCACTCATCCGTGGCCCTTTGCAGGTTGGGGGGCAGTTGATCAAGGGTCCGGTTCCCCCCTTGACTTACTGTATATACTGTGTATACTGTGTATATGGCGTTGTTTGACGAGATCGTCTTGTCCCAGACCGACCCCAGGCCCATGTACCAGCAGATCATGGGACAGGTGAAACAGCTGGTGGCTGTGGGGGACTGGGCTCCGGGGCAGCAGATGCCGTCCATCCGGCAGCTGGCCGTGGCGCTGAAGATCAGCGTCATCACGGTCAAGCGCGCCTATCTCGAGCTCGAGCGGGAGGGAGTGATCATCACCCGTCAGGGAAAGGGCTCGTCGGTGGCGGAACGGACTGGATTGAGCCGGAGGCCACGCCGCGAGGAGCTGCGCGCGCACCTCGTTGCAGCCGCCCGGCTCGCCAAGGGGTTGGGTTTGAGCCCCGATGACCTGACGTCGCAATTGCTCGAGATCCACAACGAGACAACCGAGGATTCGAGATGACCACGCAAGCTCTTCGGCTCGTCCGAGTCGAGAAGGCGTATCCCGATTTCCAGTTGGCCGGGATCGACCTGGAGCTGCCCGAGGGTAGCGTCATGGGCCTGATCGGACCGAACGGGGCTGGCAAGTCGACGACGATGCGCATTCTCGTCGGTCTGGTTGGCTGTGAAGCGCGACGTCGGATTCGTGTCCGAAGACATGCGGCTCTACGCGCAAGCCTCGATTCGCTGGCACATGGATTTCGTTCGCTCGATCCATCCGAATTGGGACGAGGCCCACGCGTTGTCCTTGCTGCAACGCTTCGACTTGCAGCCTCATCACAGAGTCAAGGGTCTGTCCCACGGCCAACGCGTCAAGGCCACGTTGCTGTTGGCCCTGGCGCACCGTCCGAGGCTGCTAATCCTGGACGAGCCGACCGTTGGACTCGACCCGGTGGCCCGGCACGAGGTGCTCAGCGAGCTCATGGATGTACTGAGTGACGGTGATCGGTCGATCCTCTTCTCCTCCCAGAACACCCAGGACGTCGAACAGATCTCCGATCTCATCACCTTCATAGACCGCGGTCGGCTGATCGCATCGCAGGACAAGGAGTCGTACCTGGATTCGTGGCGGCGGTTACGGCTCGAGGTGCCCGCCGCCGCCTCGATACCGGACCTGAAAGGGGTGGTCTACGGCCGCAGCCACGGCGCCCTCCGGGTGGCGACGACAAACCGCTTCGAGGAGGGGATGACCCACGCCTTCGAGCGCGCGGGGGTGACGGTGCAGAGCGTAGAGCCGATGACGCTCGAAGAGATCTTTCTCGCCACCGTCCAACTCAGCCGAGGAATCTCCGGATGAACATTCCCATGGTGAAACGACTGATCCTGAAGGACTTTTATCTGCATCGCTATCCGATTCTCGGCCTGGCTCTCGCTCTACCCGCTGCCGGCATCGCGCCGTCGGTCTTCGGTGGAGAGACCATGTGGCGGCAAATGGGACTGACCATCCTCAACAACGCACTGATCTATCTCATCTTCTTTCTGCCGATAGCGACGATCATGATGGAGCGAAAGAACCACACGCTGCCTTTCGTGATGAGCCTGCCGGTCTCCTACAAGGAGTACACGGCATCGAAGCTCGTCGGAAGTTCGTTGGTCTTTGCGGTCACGTGCTGCGTGATCGCCCTCGCACTGCCTGTTATCGTGGTCCGCTCCGAGCAGCTAGCGCTCGGCGTCCTGCCCCTGCTCGGAGTGATGTTGGGTGTCTACGTCGTACTCTTCGTTTTGACCCTGGGTGTCTGCCTCGTCACCGAGTCCTTTCTGTGGACGATGGTCCTGGGTCTGCTCTCGGTGGTGTTCGCCTTCCTCTTTTTCCCGCTCTTGGAGTCGATCCCGCCCCACCTCATCGAGCACTGGACCAGCGACAGCATCGTGTGGGACAGCGAGGTGGTCACCACTCTCGGCCTCGAGCTCCTGATCGCGATTGGGGCGATCACCGCAACATTTGCGCTCCAGAAGCGCAAGAAGGACTTTTTGTGAGTGCTGAGGCAGACGACTGCATCTTCCAAACGCAGGCATGGGAGGAATTGCGATGAAACATCGAGAGCTGTCCCGAAGGGACTTCGTGAAGACCAGTGCGGGACTGGTTGTAGGGACTGCGGTGGGAGGCCTTGGCCTCGGTGGAACGAGGGTCTATCGGGCGGGAGAGCCGTCAGTCGTCAGCGTTGTCAAGATCAAGGACGATAGGATCGGGTATGCAGTCGAGGAGGCAATAGACCTACTCGGCGGCATCGAGACGGTTGCTAGGAACAAAGAGCGAATAATGCTCAAGCCGAACTTGGTGGCTGAGAGCCCAGATTTCACGACCAAGCCCAGCGTTGTGAGGACACTGGCGGAGCTGATGAAGAGATCTGGAAAGGAAGTCCTCATCGGTGAAGGCTCTGCAGCGGGGAACGGGTTCAACGTGAAGGGCGGCGTCACGTACCGAACGAGGAACCGAGAAATACTCGATGGCATGCAGCAATACGTGTTCGATACCCTGGGCTACACGGATCTTGCCAAGTCAATAGGAACTCCTCTCGTCAACCTGCATTCAGGGGAGTTGGCAGAAGTTGACTTATCGAACGGACTCGCATTCGACACCATATCGCTGCATCACTCGCTGACAGAAATCGATCTTCTCTGTTCAGTACCGATGATGAAGACGCACGTGCTCGCCACCGTGACTCTGGGGATGAAAAACCTGATTGGACTGTATCCCGGTACGATCTACTACTCCGTGAGATCCTGGCTGCACGACCAAGCAGCGCACGCGCAATCACCCGGGGTCGCCTTCGAGATCGTCGACATGGTCCGTGCCAACAAACTGGGTTTGGTGGTGGTTGACGGCTCAATGGCCATGGAAGGCGACGGCCCGACAGGGGGAAGCCTGGTGAAGATGGACCTCATTATTGCCGGTACGAATCCTCTTGCCACAGACATGGTCACTGCAAACATCATGGGGTTTGAACCGCATGAGGTGCCCACGTTCACCTGGGCTAATCGTGTCGGCATGCAGCCAACGAGCCTCAGCGAAATCGAAGTCAGAGGGGAAGCGCTGGCGAACGTCCAACGCCCGTTCGTAAAGCCAAACGTGATCCCGTGGGAGAGCATCAACGAGTTTTGGGGTGTGGAGGAGATCCCCTAAACCTGCTGCAACAAGTTGCGCGCTGCCTTTTTTTTGGGGAGGAAGTAGTAATGAAGACAGTAACGACAGCAATACTGGTAGTCATACTCCTTGCACCGTTGCCGGTTTGCGGAGCGCAGGAGAACCCAACTCCGAGTGTAAGCCTCCACCTGGCAGCCCTGCAGGGGAATGCTGCAGCCATTCGGCAGCACATTGAGGCCGGTTCGGACCTGAATGAAAAAGATGCGTATGGGTCCACTCCCCTGATTGTTGCCGCAGTATTTGGCAAGACTGAAGTGGCCCGGGCGTTGATTGAGGCCGGGGCCGATATGAACATCACAAACAACGATGGTGGAACTGCGCTGCACGCCGCCGCGTTCCTTTGCCGTGCAGAGATCGTCAAGGCCCTGCTGGACAACGGTGCTGACAAGTATTTGAGGGACAACGCCGGAAATACTCCATTGGGATCCGTTGCAGCTCCTTTCGATGATGTCAGAGGCATCTACGACAGCTTCCGACAGGCCCTTGGGCCGCTGGGATTGGAACTGGACTACGAGCAGATCAGAACGACTCGTCCCCAGATTGCGGAGATTCTGCGCCCTCGCGCGGAGGAGCTGGAAGCAGTTGAATACACACCGCTGCCCGGGGATGACTGGAAGGTGTCGACGCCGGCAGAGCAGGGGCTCGATCCGATGCTCGTGGCGGAGCTGTTTCTCGATGCGACTGGATTGTCGACCCTATATGGAGTGCTGGTCATCAAGAACGGCCATCTGATCGCTGAAGGGTACTTCAATGAAGGGGCGGTCGAGCAGATGTCTGCCCGCCAATCAGTGACGAAGAGCTTTGCCTCGGCCTTGGTCGGGGTAGCGCTCGATCAAGGCTATCTGACAAGCGTAGATCAGAAGATGCTGGATTTCTTCCCGGAGCTCGCCGCCCAGATCAATGATCCGAGGAAGCACCAGATCACGATCCGGGACCTGTTGCAGATGCGCGCCGGATACCCCGACGAGGAAATCAACCGTCAGTATTTGGACAGTCTCTTCTTCACCGACAACTGGCACTGGCTGCCTCACCTGGTTGACTTCCCGCTGGAAAGCGATCCGGGAACCGAGTTCAATTACAGCAATCTGACGTCCCATCTCCTTGCGGTCATCGTGGCACGGGCGGTCAATACCGATCTCAAGTCATACGGTCAGGAGAATCTCTTCTCCGCGATTGACGCGGAGGTGGGCGATTGGAGCCGCGATGCAGATGACTACAACTTCGGCTGTTTCGAAATCTCCTTTACGGCACGTGATATGGCCAAGTTCGGCTCGTTGTATCTCAACGACGGTGAATACGAGGGGAGACAGGTGCTTTCAGCCGACTGGGTGAGGGCATCGCTGGAGCGGTACTCGGAGGGTATCAATCGTTCTGGGGAGACATCCAGCAAGATGGGTCGTTTTTTCAGCGACATCGGGTACGGCTATCAGTGGTGGTCCGCCACGGTAGGCAAGCATCATTTCGACTACGCCGCGGGGCATGGCGGACAATTGATTGTATTGCTGGACGAACTCGACATGATCATCGTGACTACCGCGGATCCGTTGTACGAACTGCCGGCCGAGGAAGGATGGCAGTTCGAAGGGCCGATCGTCGATCTAGTGGGCAAGTTCATCGAATCCTTGCCGAAAGGCTGATGAGCAGGGCAGAGTGATGTTCCTGCCGGCTTACAATGCGCTGGAACCGACTTGGCGCGGCCGTTGGACCGCGAACCAGCTGAGGAGCGATCATGCATAATCCGCG
>JBDHHP010000098.1:0-14688 GCA_039589275.1 Gemmatimonadota bacterium
GGCGCCCCCGCATGCCCCCGTAGCTCACTCCGGCAGGTCTCCCAGCGCCTGCTGCATGTTGGCGCGGTACTGACGGAACGCCTCTCGGCCCTCCGCGGTGAGGCGGATCATCGTACGGGGCTTCTTTCCCCGGTACCCTTTCTCGAGCATTACATATCCGCTTTCCTCGAGCTTGCCCAAATGCGTCGAGAGATTGCCCCAAGTTAGGCCCGTGCGGTTGACCAGGAAAGCCGCATCTGCGGCCTCGACCACGTATAGCTGAGTCACCACCCGCAACCTGGCCGGAGCGTGAATCACCGGGTCGATCGCGCTGAGCGGATCGGCTGGCGAGTCCGCCGTGTGCTCAGCCATTGTTCCCGGCCAGCGACGGCTGGTCCAGTACCGGGGGAGTGCGCCGGACCACGAGCACGAACTTGATCACACCGACGGCTGCGATCACGGCGGCAGCCGTGCCGAACACCACGGGGAAACCGTGGTGCGAGGCGAATCCCTGGCGCCACAGCCACTCGCCGATCAGCGGCCCTCCCGCGAGCATCAGGCCGTAAAGGAAGAGCCGCGGGAGTCCGAGCGTGTAGGCCGCGAACGAGAAACCCAGCAGCACTGTCAGTCCGAGCATCACGGGGAACATCCACAGCGACCCGGCTCCCCGGCCCATGGCGATGAACGCGACGCCACCCAACACCAGGGCAAAAACGTTGACGGCCAACATCGCGACGGTGAACCGCTTGAGCCGCGCCTTGCGATGCGAGCCCCAGCGCACCTGTCCGACCCGCGGCACGACCACCCGTTCCTGCACGATTCGGAGTGCCAGGTAGAGTCCTGCAAAGAAGGGAATGAAGACCGCGCTGCTCCAGAAGTCGCCCAGCGTCCCGCTCAGTAGCGGCGCGATCGCGAACATCGCTGGAAAGGCCGCGATGAACACATCCCAAAGCCCGGTGTCAATTGCTGCTTTGAAGGCACTGCGCTCGACGGCCTTCAAGTCCGTTCCGTCCATCACTTCGCTCTCCTTGAGCAAGTACACTCTCTATACAATAACTCTTATTTTCAGAGTACACTCTAAGCAAGAGTACCTGCTCTGTCAAGCCCTATGGGGTGAACCGACTAGTTCTTGACAATCAGGTACTAAGTAGTACATACTACACATGTGACGACAGGGTTTGGTGACTACGTGCGGCAGCGCCGGGAGGCGCTCAAGCAGCGGGACCGCAGCTACTCGGTCCGCCAGGTGGCTCAGCGAGTGGGGGTCGAGCCCTCATTCCTCAGTAAGGTGGAGCGGGGGGAGGTGGCGCCGCCGTCTGAGGCCAAGATCCTCGCCCTGGCCAGAGAACTGGGCGAGGATCCCGACGTGCTGCTGGCCCTGGCCGGAAAGGTCTCGTCCGACCTGAGGCAGGCGATAATGAACCGGCCGGAACTGTTCGCCACGCTCATTCGGGAGTTGAAAGACATGCCGGACCACGCGGTCCTGCGACTGGTCCGCGAGGTGAGGGACGGCAACTGGTAAGGAAGAGGAGAGCATCATGATCGAGCTGCGCGACAACGAGCTGCAAATCCGGTTTCGCGATGTGCATCCCCGGGCGGAGATGTCCATCGATTTCCAGCGTACCCTGCGCATTCCGGACGACGGTAAGGATTACCCGCTGCCGGCCGGGCTGGGCCGTTTTCCCCTGCGGCATGTCGACGACTTCACATCCAACGTACCGCAGCGCTGGATCGAGCACGGCGGTGTGATGCTGCCAATGTACCAGTCCGAGGCGCTGTGGATCGATTTCTCCGGTCACTATCCCTTTGCCTTGAAGGTCGCCGCCGGCAAGATCGACGCGGTGACCGGTAAGAGCTGGTCTAACGGTTTGCATCGCGGGCCGCAGGACTACGTCACCGTACCCGAGCAACCGTGGCTCGACGGTTATTGTGTCGAGAAGGGAGTGATCCGCCAGTTCGTGGCCATGCCGCTCGGCAGCGGGTACAGCGCCGAGGAGCAGATCACGGGGGAGGCGGAACACGGCGGTCTCCAGATCGTCGCGTATCCCTTGAAACGCGAGGTGTACGAGGAGTGGGCCGCGCAGCGGCGCGACATATACAAGATGTCGCTCTCGTCGTCGCTATTGGCACGCTGCGCGGCCGCACCGGACATGGGGCTCGCGCCCGGCGGGCGCATGCGGCAGGAGATCTACCACGATCACTTCAAGCTCAGTGATTGGGACCAGGAGCATGCCGCGCGCTGTTTCGTCCACATCGCGAACTCGCAAGTGTGGCGCGCCATCACCGGCGAGCAACCGCCCACCGTGCCGCTCACGGCGCGCGAGTACAAGCGCCACGGCGTTCCCTGGTTCGACTACTACAGCGACGGCAAGGCCGTCGAAGGCTCAGGCGTGCTGGACCGCTTGAAGAGCATCGCGCAGTTCGCGACGGAAAAGCACGACGCTCCGCTAGCCGACAACGAATCAATCGAGGTAGATAGGGTCGTTGTGCTGAGGCAGGGGCTCGAGAAGGGGCAGGTGAGGGAGGGGCGGTTCTAACCCCAACGGACCCCCGCCGCCCCGGTGCTGATAGACAACGAGGAGAGATCACATGCGAAACTCCATCATCGTGCTCGTCGTGGCAATCCTGTTTTGGCCCGCGCTGGCTCTCGCCGATAGCGACGGCTACTACTGTATCGGTCCAGGTTACGTCGCGTACCAAACGAGCCTGTCAGAATCCTCCGGTAGGCACGTGATGCACATTATCCGGTTCTCGCAGGCAGATGGCATCGTCAGGCTGCCGTCGGTTACACTGCCGGACTTCCAGGTTCATGCCATGAGTTGTGGGGCTACCGTGATCGAAATCGAAGGAGGGACCCAGGGATACTCTGTCGACATCTCTGATCCCACTCGGCCCGAGTTCACGACGCGGCCGCCGGCACCCTACACTGAGCAACCTGTGTCCACCGCGAATCTCGGCCACTGGGCGCAGGCAGGCGTCGTCGATCTCGAGGGGAACGGATCTCCAGGTGAGTTCCAACTCGTGATCGCACGGGTCTCGCGCAACATTGGGGGTGGCATCGAGCACTACACTTTCACCAAGTTGATCCACCGCGATCCTAGCCCCGGCATGGCGTGGATATTTGACTCACTGAAGCTATTCGAAGGGATATTTCTGGAGACGGTTGATTGAGACACGCTGCAGGTTTCCCTCACTGATGCCTCCAACCAGGTGGTTCTCTCATGCCGAAGTGCGCTCTATTGCTGTCGTTGGCCGCTTGCTCTCTGATCCCACCTCATGTGAGTGCTGCCCAGACAGCTCGCGCTCGCGACCTAGGAATCCCGTTCGACGGCAATCCGGGTCCGCTCAATGCCATCACAGACGTTGCCGGCGTCGAGGTCGGTCATGTGACTCTGATCGAGGGGTCAGGGCCCCTGGTCGTGGGTGAGGGGCCGGTTAGGACGGGTGTCACTGCGATTCTCCCTCGCGGCAAGAGGTTCGCCCCGGTGTTTGCGGGCTGGTACTCGCTGAACGGAAATGGTGAGATGACGGGCACCACATGGGTGGAGGAATCCGGGTTTCTCGAAGGTCCTGTCATGATCACCAACACACACAGCGTCGGAGTTGTGCGCGATGCCGTAATACAATGGATGCGAGATCGTAACGTGTACGACGAACTAAATGGCGGCGCGTGGTGGGCGCTGCCAGTGGTCGCTGAGACCTATGACGGGGGCTTGAACGACATCAACGGATTCCACGTGCGCAGTGACCATGCGATCGGCGCGTTGGATGAAGCCGGCTCTGGACCGGTGGCAGAGGGCAATGTAGGTGGTGGCACCGGCATGATCTGCAACGGTTTCAAAGGCGGGATCGGGACGGCATCGCGACAGGTGGGATCACATACGGTCGGTGTGATGGTGCAGTGCAACTACGGTAGCCGACGCGGGCTCACGATCGCCGGGGTTCCCGTTGGTGTAGAGATCCCCGACCTCATGCCTGAGTTCAGTCGAGCGACGCACGATGCAGGGCTGGGATCGATCATCGTTGTTGTTGCCACCGATGCACCACTCCTACCACACCAGCTCAAGCGCCTCGCGCGACGAGTACCCATGGGCATCGGCCGCATGGGCGGGATCGCGAGCAACGGGTCGGGGGACATATTTGTTGCGTTCTCTACGGCCAACGGATCTGCGTGGGATCGCCGCAACTCAACCACCGTCGATATGCTGCCCAACGACCGCATGAGCGGCCTGTTTGCGGCCGCGATCGAGGCAACCGAAGAGTCAATTGTCAATGCGATGGTAGCCGCCGAAACTATGGAGGGAATCGACGGCAACAGGGCGTATGCGATTCCGCATAGGAGACTGCAGCGGGTCCTGGAGCGCTATGGACGGCTGAATAGGTAGCCGCTCACACTCAAGCCTCGTTCAAAACAGCTTCGGCGAAAACGTGTGCTTCGAGCCACTCGGTGAGAAGTCGATCGACGTCGTCGCCTTCCTGCTCAGGATACTGCGGCATGACCTCCCACCGGTGACCCGCGGTCACGAGGAACCAGCCTGGTCCGGTCGCCAACTCGTCGCGCTTGGGGTTGGCAGGCCGGCCTTCATACGAAACGAAATGGAATTGGCGACCGCGGTGAGTGATGTGCCGTTGCTCGACTCTATATCGACTGGCCATATCTGAACCTCGAGACTGTGAAGGATGCCGCTCGGGCGGGTGCAGCCGTGAGTAACTCGGCGGCGACGGCTTCGAGAATGAGTTCCCGCGCCCGTGCAACTATGTCGTCCAGCGAAGGAGTCGAGGCGAACATCTGTCGCGCCCGCTCTCGCAGTTCCTCCATGGTTGGAATATGAGCAATGTTCATGTCTTTGAGCATCGCCACTGCGTCGTCCTTCTTGGATTGTGTCCGCGATCGGAGCTCGTCAAGAGTCGGCGTGTTCATCCACGCCTCTCGCAACTGGTCAGTCATCCCTTCTACCGCAACTGTGGCGGCGAGGTGGTGGGCCACCTTCTCGATGATGCCTCGGCCCAGCCTCTTTTGGTTCAGGACGAGCGACCTCGGAGGCTCGTTTAGGTCGTATACGATGCGCAGCCAGGATAGCAATTTGAGGGTGTAGTACGTAACGTCGACTTCCCACCAGCGAAATCCCTGTCGTGTCGACGCCATGTACGCGTGGTGGTTGTTGTGCCATCCCTCGCCCATTGTGATCAATGCCAGCCACCAGTTGTTGCGTGAGTCGTCCCCCGTTACGTAGCGCTGCTTGCCGTGGACGTGCGCCAGCGAATTGATGGCAAACGAGCCGTGGTACAACAGCACCGTACTCCAGAAGAATCCCACCACTAGGCCAGGCCAGCTTGCCACCAGCCAGGTGACGACGCCGAGTAAGATGGCGGGCAGGTAGCGATGCCTGTCGAGCCACACGAGCTCTGGGTATTTCGCGAGATCAGGCACCGCGCTCAGATCTGTTTCCCCCTGTTTTGGGGCAAAGATCCAGCCAAGGTGTGCATACCAGAACCCGCGATGCCGTGGAGAGTGCACGTCGAATTCAGTATCGGAGTGCTTGTGATGTTGCCGATGTTTTGCCGCCCACCAGAGGATGCCTCGCTGCGCTGAGCTTTGGGCGAGGCACGCAAGTATGAACTGCCCGGCTCGACTCGTCCCAAACGACCGATGAGAGAAGTAGCGGTGATACCCGGCGGTCACCGCGATCATGCGAACCACGTACAGCACCGCGCAGAGGAGCAGTGCCTCAAGGGTCACGCCCGTCCAGATTGCAGCCAGGCATACCACGTGTACCAGCAAGAACGGAATCGGCGCTGGATAGACGATGTCGTCGTGGAATTCCTCGCGATCCTCTGTCCTGTGCATCTCGGAACCATACATGGCCATGCTTGGGTTCTCTTCTCCCTATCGTTTGCGAGCGCCGCCGCGGCGAGGTCTGATCGAGCGCTCTCTTCTGGGACGGTCCACCCGCTCCTGGGGTTGGACTGGCGCAACGGCCGGTTCAAACCCGGGGAGCACTTCCCGCGGGAACGTGCGGCCCATCAGTTTCTCAATGTCCCACATGAGCAACCATTCATCGGGTGACATGAGCGTGAGTGCAACCCCTTCGGCACCTGCCCGCGCCGTGCGACCGACCCGGTGCACATACACCTCAGGGTCCCTGGGCACATCGAAGTTGACGACGGTCATAATGTCCTCCACGTCGATTCCGCGGGCGGCAACATCTGTCGCAACCAGTACATGGACCTTGCCGTTCTTGAAGCGTTCCAACGCCTTGTTGCGCGACTGTTGTGTTTTGCCGCCGTGCAGTGCCGCGACGTTGGTGCCGTCGGTCCGCAACTGCCTAGCGAGCCGGTCGGCTCCGTGCTTCGTCCGGGTGAACACCAGCGTGCGGGCTTTGGGCAGTTCGGCCAGTACTTGGGCCAGAGCCTGTCGTTTCGCGGCCTTATCCACAGCTACCAGGACGTGCTCGATTCCGTCTGCCGCGCTCGCCGGTCGTCCAATTTCGACTGCCGCATGATTGGCCATTGCGCGCCGGGCCAAGCGCTCCACGTCTGCTGATATGGTTGCCGAAAAGAGGAGCGTTTGCCGTTGCGAGGGGAGGGAATCCAGGATGCGTGACACATCAGGGGCAAACCCCATGTCCAACATGCGATCGGCTTCGTCCAGGACGAGCACTTCGATTTTCGAGGTGTTCACGTGCCGTCGGCCCATGAGGTCGAGCAGACGGCCAGGCGTTGCGATTACGATGTCCACGCCACGGCTCAGCGACTGAATCTGCGGCCCGATTGACGTACCTCCGTAGAAGGCGTCTGCCCTGAGACCGGTGTGTCGGCCATACGCTCTGGCGCTGGTGACAACCTGCTCGGCAAGCTCGCGGGTGGGAACTAAGACCAAAGCCCGCAGCGAGCCAGGCTTGCCATGGGCCAAGCGTTGCAGGATCGGGAGTATGAACGCCGCGGTTTTCCCGGTGCCCGTCTGCGCTGATCCGACTAGATCGCGGCCCATCAGGCCGAAAGGGATGGCTTCCTGCTGAATCGGGGTGGGTTGGGTGTAGCCCTCTTCGATGAGGGCGCGTAAGAGTTCGGGCGCTAGGCCCAAAGTGTGGAATGACGTGTCTACCAAGAAATCTCCTGTTCTTCCTACAAACACGCGTGCGGTCGACTCTCAGTGTCGCCGGTACGCGATGCTGCCGTTAGTTGTGTGAACCTGAGGAATGAATCGACCAGATGTGCGTATCGGTCCCAATCCTAAGCCGGGTACCGTTCACGAAGTGGATGGAAGCCAGCTTGCGGTTCTTACGTCGGCATGGAAGCTAACGGGTAGGAGGCAAAAACGCGAATACCTGTGGCTTACGCGCGCTTGAACCTCGCTGGCTTCTTCATGAAGTGACCATGGTTTGTACCCGTGGACTTCAGAGATAGTACGAGAAAACCTCGTCCTTCAGCTCATCCGTCCACGTTTCGAATCCGTCGTTCGCGAACACCCCTCCGTTGGACAGAAAGAGATACGTAAAGCTCTCATCTGGGACTCGATAGACGTAGTTCAGGTATCCCGTCGAGAAGCCTCCGTGTCGTAGAGACTTCGAGCCACCGTGGCTTCCCACCATCCAGCCGTATCCGAAGTCGTTGTCACCGCCGGTGTATCCCGTGAAGGCAAGCTCGAGGCTGGATTGCGCAATAATGTCGTTTGTGTAGAGCGCTCGGTCCCATTTGGCGTAGTCGTTCAGGGTGCTGTATATGTTCCCGTCACCGTGGGTGTAGAGCGAATAGTCGTACAACCGGTTCCGGTCATCGTACGGCTGAGCCCTATCAGACGGATGTGCCACCGACTCATCGCACACATACGTTGAGGTCATTCCCAAAGGCGCGAAGATGTTCTGCTGCATGAACTCGGTGTAGCTCACGTCGCTGAGGCGCTCGATCATCATGGCCAGGACGAGATACCCGGTGTTGCTGTACGACGTGTTCGACCCAGGAGCGAAATCGAGCGTCGGATTCTGAAGCACCAGCTCCAGTGCGTCCTGGTTCGTAAGACCATCGATGCTCTCCGGAGCATCACCCGTGATCTCTACGTAGTTGGGTATTCCGGATTGGTGCGTGAGGAGGTTGTGGACCGTGACGTCCGACCACTGTTCTGGGAGTTCAGGGAGTATCGAACGGATCGGTGTCTCCAATGTGAGCAGTTCATCCTCATAGAGGATCAGCACGGCTGCGGCCGTGAACTGCTTCGTCAAGCTCGCAATATTGCTGGGCGTGTCCGGAGAGAACGGGACGCTCGTCTCGATGTTCGCCATGCCCCAACCGCGCGAGAAGGCAACAGCACCATCGCTGACAACTAACACCCCCAGTCCAGATCCTGCGGGGTCCATGTGCTCGGTCACGAACGCATCCATACGCGTCCAGAATTCCTCTTCTGTTTCGGAAGGACCGAGCAGACCACATCCCGGGAGTGAAGCCGAGAGTGCCAGTAAAAGGACTGCTGACCGAGGCATTAACTGGTGGCCCTTCAGGCTCCGGAAGTAGTGAGAGGTATCATAGATCAATCATATATATATTTACGCAATACGCAATGTGGGATCTGGTCGGGTCTCAAGAGGACTACGGGCGTGTAGTGGGCAGTGACCATGGCGTCTCGACGTCGCATGGCCACTCGGCGCAACTGCTCCCGCCCTGAGCCTTGGCACGGCGGCCAGTTGGTTCCGGGTAGCGGCCACCCCATCTTTGCTGTATGAGCAACCGCAACTTTCACATCGAGGTCGAGCCCCACCCTCTGCTGCGGCCGGCGGCGTTCACCACCGACTTCAAGGAACCCCTGGGAGAGACTGAAACCCCTGTATGGGTGATGGATCTTCTGCAACTAGACGCTGCAGTTCCATTCGAACGCGACGAAGACCTACGTCTGCGCGTGCGGGACATGCTGCGGCACTGGGGACACAAGCCGGCGGGCCGAGGGAAACCGGCGACTGAGTATCTGGTGCGAGCGGTGGGGCAGGGCGATTTGGGGAGCATCAATGTGGCCGTGGATATCTGCAACGTGGTGTCGCTGCACAGCGGGTTCTCCATTGCCCTGGTGGATTTGGATCTAGCTAGGCCTCCTTTCCGGGTGGCGCCGGGACTCGAGGACGGCAGTTACGTCTTCAACGCGTCGGGGCAGGAGATGTCCTTGAAAGGCCTCATCTGCCTCTATGACGCCCGCGGCCCCTGCGGTAACCCCGTGAAAGACGCCCAGCGTGTCAAAACCCGGGCTGAATCCACCAGCACCCTTACAGTCGTTTGGGGCGTGTCAGGTTTTGAAGATCGTAGGGATGCGGCGGTCGATTGGTACCGGGAGCTACTGGAGCGGGTAGGTGGGACCGTTCAGCCAGTCACGGTCGTCGAATCCGCGTTACCGAGTGATTCGACTTGACGACAAAGAGCCACGTTGCTCGCGAGTAAGTCCGGCAGGACTGAGCGGGCGAACGGTTTTTCCCGCCAGAGCTTGACGCCGAGCCGCGAGCTAGGTATCTCACCTAACATGAACACACTCTCCCACATCTGCCGCTGGTGGTGGTGCTCTCCCGAGAGCAGTGGGAGGAGTGTGGGCCTAGCGGCCGACTAAGCCACTTCCGGCAGAAGCCACTCCCAACCCGCTGCAGCGACCTGTAGCGGGTTTTTTGTGCTTACGGCCCGGCTCAACCGGGCGGAAGGATGGAGACGATGACCACGGGGTTACCACAAGAACGCAACGGTGCCTTGAAGATCGGTGAGCTGCCTGAGCTCCACATGGTGGCGCTGGATGATGTAGTACTGCACGAGGACCCCGACGCCGAACGGGTTGGGCGATTGCTAGAGCGGTTCGCCGCCGAAGGCGTGTTGAAGAACCCTCCGGTGGTAGGACGGCTGGACGGCCAGCGCCGCATCGTGCTCGACGGTGCCAACCGGGTGACCGCCCTGCGCAAGCTGGACTGCCACCACGTGTTGGTGCAGGAGATCGACCTGTTCGATCCCGATCTAGTGCTCGACAGCTGGCATCACGCTATCGAGCACCTGAGCCAAGACGCGCTCTTGGAGCACGCCCGTTCCGTACCCGGAGTGATTCTAGAGCGGGGTGACCAACCAACACAGAATGGGCTGAAACCGCTCGCTCGGTTTTGCTTCACAGATGACACATGGGACGCGCGGTCGCGCTCTGATGATCTAATGGAGCGCGTTAGCCAACTCCACGCCGTGACCCGCGCTCACCACAGCCTCGCGTATTTCGATCGGGTCAGCTACACCAACATGGCGCACCTGCAACGTCACTATCGCGACTTCACCGCCCTGGTGTCGTTCCCCCAGTTCACGCGCGAGGACCTGTTGGAAATCACGCGCCGGGACCAGCGCCTTCCCAGCGGTATCACGCGGGTCCTGCTACCCAAGCGGGCGTTGCGCTTCAATCTCCAGCTCCAAGTGCTACAAGCCCGCCTCTCCGCCGAGGAGAAAGAAGCCTGGCTCGAGCAGTCGATCCGCCAGAAAGTCGCCGACAAGTCGATCCGCTTCTACCGAGAGCCGACGTTCTTCTTTGACGAATAGAACCACACAAGCCCGAGGAGGGAGGAAGTACACGATGGACCAGAAGAAGATCTACCTCAACGAAGGGGAGATGCCGCGCCAGTGGTACAACATACAGGCCGATCTGCCCAAACCGCTCCCGCCGGTGATTCACCCGGGGACGAAGCAACCGATCGGACCGGACGATCTGGCTCCACTGTTTCCCATGGGGCTGATCCTGCAGGAAGTCAGTCAGGAGCGTTACGTCGACATCCCCGACGAGGTGCTCGACGCCTACCGCATCTATCGTCCGACCCCGCTGGTCCGGGCGCGGCGTTGGGAGCAGCTACTGGATACGCCGGCACGCATCTACTACAAGTGGGAAGGAGTCAGTCCGGCAGGTAGTCACAAACCGAATACGGCAATTCCACAGGCCTACTACAACAAGCAGGAAGGCGTGGACCGGATTACGACGGAGACCGGGGCCGGGCAATGGGGAAGTGCGCTGGCCTTTGCGTGTGGTCTCCTCGACATGGAATGCAAGGTCTACATGGTGCGAGTGTCGTACGACCAAAAACCGTACCGTCGTCTGATGATGGAATCCTGGGGAGCGACCTGCATACCGAGCCCGAGCCGTGACACCAATGCCGGACGGAAGGTCCTGGAGGTAGATGCCGACAGTCCCGGGTCACTTGGAATAGCCATCAGCGAGGCTGTCGAGGAGGCGGCTAGCCGTGACGACACCAAGTACTCACTCGGCAGCGTGCTCAACCATGTCATGATGCACCAGACGGTGATCGGGCTGGAAGCGATCACTCAGTTCGAAATCAGCGGTGACTATCCGGACGTTGTCATTGGCTGCGTTGGTGGGGGATCCAACTTCGCCGGTTTCGCGTTCCCGTTCGTGCGGAATATGCTGACGGATGGGAAGAAGACGCGTGTCGTAGCCGTCGAGCCGACGGCGTGCCCGAGTCTGACGAAAGGCCTCTATCGTTACGATTTCGGCGACCACGCTTGCACAACCCCGTTGATCAAGATGTATACGTTGGGGCACGACTTCATACCCCCGCCGATCCATGCGGGTGGCTTGCGGTATCATGGCATGGCGCCGACGGTGTGCCATCTCTATGAGCTGGGGCTGATCGATGCCGTGGCCCACCACCAGACTGGCTGCTTCGACGCACTGCTCAGCTTCGCCAAGGCCGAAGGTCATTTGCTTGCGCCGGAGACCTCCCACGCGGTCAAGGAGGCAATGGCTGAAGCGATCCGCTGCAAGGAGAACGGCGAAGCCAAGGTCATAGCGTTCAACGCGAGTGGACACGGGCACTTCGACATGGCCTCCTACGAAGGTTACTTGCGTGGCAAGCTCGTGGACTTTGAGTACCCGGAGGAGCGATTAGAACAGACGCTGGCGGTGCTACCGGAGGTTGCTGGCGTATAGCGTGTGTGGCGCGGGCGTTGCCCGCGCCCACTCTCAATCCTCGTCGCGGTCGCTCTCTGCGTCCGGGGTTGACAGACGTCTTGGCCCCCTAAATATCCCTGCGGCCTTCTCCTGCTCCAGCATCGCGCTGTACCAATTGGGATGGTGCTTCCGTGCCCACTCGCGGGTGACAGAGCCGTCCACCAGCACGCGCCAGGTGCCGGGATTGGCCACTGTGCCCAGGTAGGCGTGGGCCAAGACTCCGGCGATCAAGAAGAACCCGACCAGGTTGTGCAAGGTGGAGGTGAGGCAGACCGTGGAAAGCAGGAAAGCTCCCTTGAAGACGAGCAGGACGCCCGTCACCGACATGATGAGTCCGAATACCACCGAGTACCAGTAGAACATCTTCTGACCGGCATTGAACCGTCCGGCAGGCACCTCGCCTTTGTGACCAAGGTAGCCGCCCAACTTCAGTACCCAGTGTTTGTCGTAGGACTCGAAGGCAGCATCGCGGAACCATAAGACGGCGCCGCCAGCTGTCGTGGCGATGAACACGACCCCGGACCAGATGTGAAAGTCCAGCATCGTCCTCGCGGATCCGAACAGTAGTTGCTGCCAGAGGTGGAGGTTGAAAGCCAGAATCAGTCCGGTTCCCGCCAATACGATGAAGGCGATCAGGCGGAACAGGTGAACGCCGCGTTCGACCAGGTTGAACCGGTGGATCTCGTCGGAGTAGGGGTCAAAGGTGGCGCGCTTGGGACCGACGCCATGGTAGTGCAGCACGATGAGGAACACAACCAGGATGATGATCGGTCCGATGTATGGGCTGACGATTCGCTGGTGGAACGAGTTGATGGCGAAGGCGAGTGGAGTGCATCCGAGAAACGAGCCGTTTGCCACCTTAACCGGCTTGCCGTCTGGTCCGTGTAGCGCAACAGTCCGTTCGCCGGTGAAGAAGTGAGCCTCATTCACGTGGCAATCGCCACAGCCATTGGCGCCGAGGGCCATCCTCGTAGGCGCCGTGTTGTGGTTGATGGAGAAGTCGATGAAGGAGGCTCCCTCGAGCGGTGTTCCCGTGAGAGAGCTGGTCTGTAGCGAACCATCGGCGGCGAGTTCATAAGCGGTCTCATTGCTGATGAACACGGGCTGGATCCGCTCGAATCGCTCGTTCCCCTCCAGCGTGGTGGCGAACGCCCGCAGACCTGCCACGATCTCGTCGTTCCGGTTGACCTCCTTCTGATCGTCGTCGTCGTCGTTCTCGACCTCGTCGGCAAAGACACTCCATCCCGCCTCGTGCTCGCGGAGGAACAGCGGGTAGATCAGCCCGTCCGCGTCGCGATTGCCCCACCACACGGTGAGTACATGGTTGATCGGGTAGATGACATCATCGGCCCGACGAGTGTAGTCCGGCTTCCATTGGCCAATCGCGCCCTCCGCCTCGGCCTCGGCGGGCCTGACGTGAAATGAGAGCCGGCCTGTGGTTGTCTCATGGCCGTGCGATGCAGCGCGGCCGAGTTCTGGGATGTGACAACTCTCGCAAGCGATCGTCTCCAAGTGGCCGGGACGCACGGTATAGTGCTCCGGGACAGGCGCTCCCAGATAGCCGTTGCTGTGGCACTCGGCACAGCTCTGCATTGTCCCGTCCAGTTCCGGCGCTGCAGTGAAGGCCGGCTCGTGTCCTTTTGCGAACTGATGGTCGAGACCGGCAGGATGGCAGGCGGTGCAGCTCACACCCTGCTGATTGTGGATGTCGGAGTTGAAGATGTCGTTCCAGGAAAAGCCGCGTTTCTTGACGTCTGACTGGCCGTGGCAATACACGCAGTTGTCGTCCGGCGGAGGCCACGACATGTCGAGAGTGATGGAGCCGTCCGCGTTGAACAGTCGAGTCTCGTAAGTAACGCTGGGCGTCTGACCCCGCCGCACGGCACCTTGTACGGTGCCGAGGCGAGAGCCCGCGACCACGGCCCAACGGTAGTTGCCGTTGGTCAACTGTCGAACTCGGCTCCCAAAGTTGTAGCCCTCCAGATGGCAGATCAGGCAGTCTGCCTCGACCACTCCGCTGGCGTCCCAGCGGCTCCGGTAGTAGTCACCATCAAGGGATTCGGAGAGCGACGGGTTGGCCGCCAAGTGTTCGTCGTAGCGGTTACCATCGCGGTCGTACTCAAAGCCACCACCGCCAGGGTGGCAAGCGCCACAGGGCGGCTCGCCGCCTCCGGGCGAGGAGAATCCGACGAAGTCGTAAACGGTCAGGTCTATCTCGTCCGTGCTAGTGTTCTGCTTCTTGGCGAGCTGGCGAAATGCGTACGGGTACCAGCGGCCCAGGAAGCCGTTTGAGATGCTCCAGGGGCGGCCGTGTTCGACGCCGTAGTCGTCCGACACCACATCCCAGCCCATCTGGAAGTGAAACCCTTGGGTGATCTGGCTATAGTCGTGGCACATTCCGCAGGTCCGCTTGGTAGAGAAGGGAGTGTCTGCGTTGTCTCCCCGGACCGGGTTTATGAAACTGCCGTTGGCATCGAGCAGGTAGATGGCAGGATGCTGAGCGGCCACCGCCACCGGCACCACGACGAGACTGAGCGCCAGTAGAGCTGCACCACCAGTTAGACTCTTCATAGAGGGAACGCTCATGGTATTGCTTCACCCAGTTGACAGTTAATCATAACACATGCCCTGTGACCGGGAAAACGAACGAGACAAGCCTGTATCTGGGTCCAGCTAGGGCGAGAAGCGCTCCTCCAACTCCACACCGAGCCCGTCGGCGATCCGGTTCACGAAGGCGAAGTAGGCTGTTACGG
>JBDHHP010000099.1:0-15204 GCA_039589275.1 Gemmatimonadota bacterium
CTGAAAGGAATGTCCGCCAGGATCTCGACTATCTCGCGCTGTTTGCCCTTGCTGCGCGTCGCAACCAAGAGCGGAGGCTTCACCATCCCAATACCTGTCGCTGGTGCGCAAACAGCCGTGCAGTACCCGCTGCCGCGAGATCAAGCAGTTGATCAAATTCAGAACGAGTGAACACCCTTCCCTCTGCCGTCCCTTGCACCTCTACGTAACGATCGGGCTCCGCCACAACGACGTTGGCGTCGACCTGCGCCGTCTTGTCTTCGGCATAGGCCAAATCCAAGCGCGCCTCGTCGTCTACCATTCCTACGGAAATCGCCGCTACCAGAGTTTCGAACCGGTTTCTTTCCCCTAACTCCCGCTCCATCCAGGCGCAGGCATCAGCCACGGCCACCGCCGCACCGGTGATCGCGGCCGTACGTGTCCCGCCATCGGCCTGTAACACATCACAGTCCACCCGAATCGTGTGCTCGCCAAACTCAAAGTCGGTCAACCCGGCTCTGAGACTGCGGCCGATGAGGCGTTGGATCTCCGACGTTCTTCCACCAGCACCCCGTCGTTCCCGCTGAGTGCGTTCTGTCGTCGCGCGGGGTAGCATCGCGTATTCCGCAGTGAGCCAACCGTGCCCGCTACCGCGGCGCCAGGAAGGAACGCCTTGCTCGACGCTCGCCGTGCACAACACGAGCGTCCCACCCATACGGGACAAGCAGGATCCCTCAGCGTAGGGACTCGCGCCGCGCTGCAGCATCACAGGCCTGAGTTCGTCGTTGCTGCGCCCGTCAGGACGTGCCATGTACGTAGCTCCAGGAATTGGGATGTTGGAATCAGCCGCTCGGCACCCCAGTCGCTTGCACGATTGGTCCCTCTTCCTCACTCACGGTGACACCGCGGCGTGTAAAGCTCCACTTGAGGAGTGGCGGTGAGATGAATGTAGTGCCGATGACCATGATGATGATGGCGCCGAACAGCTCGCTCCCCAGCACACCCATCACCAGGCCCATGTTGGCGAAGATGAGACCTACTTCGCCGCGTGGGATCATACCCACACCGACCGCCAGCTTGTTATAACGCCGCCAAGGCACCGCCCAACCCGCAGCGATCTTGCCGATGATGGCTATGCCGAAGAGCCCCAATCCCATCAGCAGCACCGGCACGTTCTCGGGAACGAGTGGATTGAGTAGGCCCACATCGAACTTGGCGCCGATGCTCAAGAAGAAGATGGGCGTGAATATGTCAGCCACCGGCCTCACCCGTTGCGAGATCAACTCGAACTGGTTGGTACCCGACAGAATGAGTCCCGCAGCGAACGCCCCAACAATGGGGGCGGATCCGATCTGATCCGCCAGGGCCGCGATGACCAGCACAAAGGCGAAAGCGGCCACCAGTAGCACGCCGCGAACACGCATCCGGTTGATCAAGTCGAAGATCTTTGGCGCGAGCATGAGACCGAGACCGACGGCAACCACGAGAAAACCAACGGCCACAGCAAACGACCTACCGACTGTGAGAACGCTGACCGCACCCCCCGCCGCCAAAGTCGATACCAGACCGAGCAGAATGAGGCCCAAGATGTCGTCGATGACAGCGGCACCGATGATCAGGCGTGACTCGAGGCTGTGCATGGCCCGCAGGTCGTGTAGCACGCGGGCCGTGATACCAACGGAGGTAGCCGTGAGAGCGGCACCGATGAAGACCGCTGTCATACCTACGCCGACAAGATCAAAGGAGTGATTGGCGAGTGGCGAATACCAGAACAGGATCCCGCCTAGCATAGGCAAGGTCACGCCAACCATCGCGATCGACGTTGCACCACGTCCCACCCGGAACATCGCGCGCAGATCGGTCTCGAGACCAATCTCGAACAACAGAACGACCACACCGATCTCGGCGAGCACATCGATCACTGGCGTCAGTGCGTCACCTGCACCGGTGGGTATCACTCCTATCAGACTGCCGCCCAGTACCGCCCCCGCGATTAGCTCTCCTAGCACGGCTGGCTGGCCCACGCGTTCGCTGATCTCGCCTGAGAGCTTCCCAACCAGCAGCATGATTGCCAGCACCCAGAACATGCGAGCAAAATCGGGGTGCGCCGCGCCTTCCGACGCCCATGCGACGGACGGCAGCGCCAGAAGCAGCACTCCCGCGGTCGCGACGACGAACGGTTTTCTCATTCGGGCGGGTGCGTTACAACGGGCTCTTGACCTCTGGGGCCAGGGCGAAGGTGTAGCTGAAGAACGGAAGCTCGATCGTCTCTTCGTAACCAGTCTTAATGACGATCTCGCGGGGTCGAAGAGTGCGTCTCACGGACACCTGTCTTGCCTCTTCAGGAAGGCCCAGTTCGTCTACCTTGCGGCGAATCCGCCGCACTATGGTTGCATTGTCAATGCTCGGCGCCAACCGAGCCTGCGTCTTGATCTCTTGGTTCAGTCGCCAGTATCGAACGTACACGGATCCGATTGGAATGCCATAGTACAACCCCAGCGCCAGCGCCAGTAGAGTCACTATGCATCCTAGCCGCGACTTGCCTCGCCTGTCGCGCAACCGACCGGAGCGCCGGTCTACCACTGCGACTGTGCTCCATCCACGATGTCGGACACGAGCTTCTCCAAGGCGACCTCTCGGCCCTGTTGTTCATTCGGCGGCCCGTATTCGCCGTCGACCTGCAAGCTGGATCGCTGCCACAGCATGCGTTCCTCACGCTGGTCATAGATCTCCACGCTCACGGCAATCTGGACACGACGTCGCGTGACGTTCACGGCACCCTGTTGATTGGCGCTGAACGTCAGAGGTATATCTGCCGTGTACTGCGTGATTCTACCACGCACAACCGCGTCCGCCGTCTCCTCAGCCGCGGGACGCAGGCCGAGGCGGCCTTCCACGGCTTCCCGGACTGCTTCCGACACCTCTTGTGTCAGAGTCGGTTCGGAAGTCTGGTTGTCGAACGGCAGGATGGCCACTGTCCGAATGTGGCCCGGTAGCCCTCCACCCGCGAAGCCATAGAGGCACCCTACGGACACCGCGGGTAGCGCAGCTACGGCGATCCTACCGAGGACGTTTCCAGATTTCCGGGTCCATTGCGGCAAGGCTCTCGACACCCTCCACTGTGAACTGCATTACCGCTGCAGAAACGGGGAAAGTCAGCGTGGCTCTTTCCGGCATCCTAGTCGAGTCGGCAAACGTCAGGTCCACCACGCCGATCAACTGGTCCAATCGCCTCATCTCCGCCTGCAATCTATGCTTTGCGCCCTGGCTAACAACGTAGCTCAGCGTGTCTCCAAGCATGACATATTGCCACGCTCTACCGCTCTCCGTCTGCTGACCGTAGAGGCGCGCTCCGGCCGGAGGTTCTCGAGCGATTCCGAGCGAAGCCCAGAATAGCGGCGCCACCGGAATCAGCTCATTCACGTCTTCTTCTGGCTCCGCCCAGATAATACTGTCACCAACCACAACGGCCGCACCCGATTGCCCAAACGGTCCGCGGTAGTCGAACCGAATCGAGTCGGGTGGCGCAAAGCGCACCGATGACCGACCCCGAACACCACCTTGCTGCGTGCGAAACGCCCAGATCAGGTCGTAGCGCCTGGCTCCTGGTGGCATCAACTCGGTAACCCACTCACGCACGCGACGCTCGGAGATGCGTTCCATGCCCTCAGGAGCCACATGGCCGAATCCTCCCCAGCAACCCGCAGCGAACACCGTGATGCTCGCGGCCGCCACATAATATGACTTCAAGATCGTGCGGTCAACCGCAAGTCGTTGTATCATATTGACTTAACATGTCCGATCTCAACCACCGCATACGTCAGCGCCTCCTGATCGTCCTGACACGATCTCCCTGGGTCATTCGGTCTACCACGTCCATACCGCTCTCTACTTGGCCCAGTACCGGATAGGTCCCCTCCAGGTGCGGCTGCGGGCTTACAGTCACGAAGAACTGGCTGCCGCCGGTGTCCCTTCCGGCTAAGGCCAACCCGACCGTTCCTCGAGAATACGTCCGGCTGCTGACTTCGTCTCGCAGCGAGAAACCTGGCCCGCCCCAACCGTCGCCTCTGGGGTCACCATCCTGGATTACGAAGTTGGGCACCACGCGGTGCCACGATCCGCCGTCAAAGTAGTGCCTGTCCGCTAGTCGTAAGAATGCGTCCGCGGCTAGCGGTGCGTCACCCGCAAACAGCGTGATTGAGATCGGCCCCCGTTCGGTCTGGATGATCAGGCCCGGCGACTTACCACCCGCTTCCGCAGGAAGCACCAGCCTTCGAGCAATCTCGCGGTAGTCGTCCAGATTGCGGCCGGTCTCGATCGGAGTCTCCGGGCCCCACAGCGTGGCGGCGGCCGGGAAGGACTCTTGAGCCGCACGCCGCACCAGGTAGTCCGGTGCACTCGAATACCTGCCGAGAAACTGGTCTTCGACAGCGGTGCGCGCCGAGAAGCCGCTCTCCGCCAATACCCCCAGCGCTCGCACGGCCGCAATCCGGGCATCGGCTATTCCGTCCGTCAGACCGATTTCATATGCATTGACCAGCACGCCGACGTCGTCGCGGCGGGGGTCGCGCGCCATGTGCCGCAATGCAATCGTCCTGACCACCGGATCCGCATGCGCGGCCAAACGGCGGGCCACCGAATGCGCGCCGGCGGAATCGATGGCGACCAACACCCCGAGGGCTTGCCCCACCACCCTACCGTCCAGATCCTCGGTCAGTCCTTCGAGCCACGCGACGGCAGTATCTCCAGCGATCTCGCGAAGGGCCTGGGCGCCCACCGCGCGCATGATCCAGTCTTCCTCGGTGATCCAGGTGGCACAGAGCACCAACGCGCGGTCCCGCGCCGCGCGAGCTAATCCCATCAGCGCCTGCCTGCGCATCTCAAATGGACCTTGACCGAGGTTCCGCTCCAGTATCGAAACGGCCTCGCTCCCACCCATACGACCGAGCGTCTCCAGTGCCTGAACTCGGGCGTTGGCGTCGGCGTCATTGACGGCTCGGGCAACCACCGAAGTCAACGCCGGATCTCCATAGGTACCGAGGCTGCGCAGCGCATTGATTCGGACCCTCGGATCCGGATCCTCGATCAATGGTGTTATCCAGCGGGCTGTGCCCACTCGTTCCAGACCGGCGGAGTCGGCGAACTCTGCGGTGAGCGCGCGAACGGCAAAGGAACGCGTGAGTGCAATCGGATCATCCACGGCTCGCATGAACACGCTTGCCGCCTCGTTCGCACGCAGGCGTCCCAATGAGTACACTGCGCGAAGGCGAGCCCCGTCAACGACTGTCTCTCCGTACTGCAGTAGTACGGAAAGCGGAGCTGCATCACCCAGTCGCCACGCCTCCCGCAGCGCTCTCAGCACCGTTACGGGTGCCTCTTCACCAGACGAAGCGCGTCCCGACCAACGAGTGAGGAACTGACCGATAAACTCCGCCGCGTCGTGACCACCGAGTCGGATTATCGCAGTGAGCGCCTCGGCTTCGGGCGCGCCGTGTTCGGTTAGGGGCGTCTGAGCCACCACCTCCCGCAGTCGATCGAACGCAGACGGATCGGCCAGTAGACCCAGCGCGAATGCAGCGTCCTTACGTATGGCCGGTACGGGATCGTCGAGCAGCTCCAGCAGAGCTGCGGTTCCGGCGGGGTCTCCGATCCTGCCAAGTGCGAGGGCCGCCCGCCGCCGCACGATGGGGTCCGGATGGCGCGCGGCGTTCACCAGTGATGGGGTGAAAAGTCGGGCATCCTCGGCGGTCAAGACTGCGGCGACTGCGTTGACGACGGCCTCATCCTGCGCTGAGACCGCGCACGGCATTGCTGCCAGAAGCAACAGACTAGATGTGTACAGGATCCTCAACAGGAACCAGCTTGTCGCGGATTGAGTCGGGTATCACGGCCCGCGTGCGTTGGACATCGACCGCCATCAGCGTGGTGGCAGCAGTAGCCAATAGGCTGGAATTCTGCGCGTGCTCGACCGCGTATCCGAACTCGACGTGGCGGCGTGATGCCTCCCTCACCCAACAACGCACTCGGATCAGGTCCTCGTACCGCGCCGGAGCTCTGTAGCGGATTTTGACCGCGATCACGGGAAGCAAGAGTCCGCCCTGTTCCAGGGACCTGTAACTTACCCCTCGATTCCGCATGTATTCCGTGCGCGCATGTTCACACCAGATCACATAGTGGGCGTGATGCGCCACACCCATCTGATCGGTCTCGGCGTAGCGCACCCGGAACTCACAAGAGTCGACTCCGTCCATGGTCAGCGACGCTCGCACCAAATACCTAGGGCCTTCGCGCGATCCTTTGCGGCAGGTGTGACGATGTAGGGGCTACGCGGACCAATCTTCTCGCCTTCTGCTGCCAGCCGACTGACATCACGTTCCGTCACCAGGCGGCGCCCGTTCCGTGAGCCGTCCCCGGAGCGCGAGGTCACACCCAGAATCACGGCCACGTCTCCGGTACTCACTTGGTATGCGTTCGCCTCGTCTACGTCCACGTGGATTTCTGTCGCGTGCTTTGTGCCCGCCCGAACAGGCACGTCACGCAGTGTTGCCCGCCTATCTCCGGATCCCAATACGACCCCGACCCGATCGCCGTCCTTCAGCCCCATACGCGATCCGTCCTCCGGGGATAGGTGGAGGTGACGTGCAGCGACAATCGCCCCTTCCCGCAACTCAACCGAACCGGCAGTTCCCTCGAGCCGAATCGGCGCGCTGCCCTCGATCTGGCCCGAAATCCGCACTGGCGGCTCGATTCCCAGAACTCTGCAATCGCTCACCGCCAGCTCCACCTGCGTCCGTTCGCGCGCCGGCCCCACTATGCGTACACCGTCTATAGCACCGCCAGGTCCCACTACTCTGACTCGCTCCTGGGCCGCGTATTGCCCTGGCTGAGTGATGGCCCGATCGAGCGATGGCTGCGCTCCGGGACCGAACAGAGCCTCGAAGTCCGCTGCACTCACGTGGATGTGCCGATTGGAGACACCGATGGCCACAGTCCGGCCCAGCAGTCGGCTCTCCACCGCAGCGTCGTGCCCCCCGGGGAGCGGTGCTGCCGCCGTTCCCGCGGCAGCTCCCCGCGCCGCGGCGGTGAGTGCGTCGTAGCTCGGTCTGTGTGGTCCGGGACGACCACGCCGGCCCGGAGTAGGCGCAACGTCTTCCAGCTGCAGCGCCGCGCCGGCCCACGCTGGTAGCGCGCCCTGAGTGGGTGCCGGTGGGGGCGCCGGACGGATCGTCTCGGGCACCCAGCCGCGATCCGAGATCAGCTCGGCAATGCGAGCAGCAACTGCCTGGATTTCTTCGGGAGTCATCGCGCTCTCCTAGCACGGCGGTCGGCGAGGAACTTCTCTACTGCGGCGCTAATCTGTTCCGCGCCGGAACGTCGGAATGTCGGGACGTCGGATGCCACGTCCCTTGCGCCGCTGGGCGCGTCTACTGCGACGTAGGAACTCGTGCCGTAGGCCAGTCTTCTGATGTTTATCAGGTGCAAAGGTGTGATGTTGTCGCTGGTCGACGATCCACCCATGGCCCCGGGCCCGAGCGTCATTGCCGGAGCAAGCCCAGTCGTGCCGCCTACGGCACCCAACGCACTCACCGTGTTGACCAGAATGCGCGACGCGGGTTTCTCGTAGAAGAAACGCTCGATCACCCGTTCGTCGTTGCAGTGAATGACGAGGGTGTGTCCGATACCACCGAACTCCAGCAACTCGATGCTGCGCGTGCAGCAGGCTTCCCATCCGTCTTCAACATAGAACGCGAGCACAGGTGACAGCTTCTCACGCGAGAAGAACTCCGATTTCCCAACGCTCGAGCACTCTACGACCAGCACCCTGACGTCCCCGGGAACCTCTATGCCGGCTCGCTGCGCAATTTCAGTGGCGGCAAGCCCAACGATCTCGCCGTTGATGCCACCTGTTCTGGAATCCTTCATGAGTCGCTCAAGCCGTTGCCGCTCGGACCCCGTAACGAACACTGCGCGCTGACGCTCTAGCTCGCCTCGCACCTCTCGCTCGACTGGTTGATCGCAGATGAGCGAGTTCTCCGCGGAACACAGCAGCCCGTGGTCGAAGTCCTTTCCCGCAACGACGTCCGCCACGGCCTGGCTCACGTCGGCCGTCCGCTCCACGATGGCGGGCACATTGCCGGGCCCCACACCATAGGCGGGTTTCCCGGAGCTATAGGCAGCGCGCACCATGGCCGTTCCACCGGTAGCCAAGATCACCGCGGTGTTCCTGTGCCGCATCAAAGCCGAGGTTCCCTCGAGGGTTGGCAGCGTCATCGACAGCACCAGATCTCGTGGCGCCCCCGCTTCCGCAGCGGAGTCGGCGAGCAGCTGTGCGGCCTCAATCACGCACCGGGTCGCTCTCGGGTGCGGTGACATGACTACGGAGTTGCGTGCTTTGACAGCGATCAATGCCTTGTAGATAGCCGTTGACGTCGGGTTGGTAGTGGGAATCAGGGCTGCGACGGTTCCCATCGGTACAGCCAGTTCTTTCACCCTGCGTTTTGGGTCTTCCCTGATCACACCGCAGGTCTTAAGCGGCAGCACGTACTCGCGGACATCAACTGCAGCCAGGAGATTCTTACGCAGTTTGTCCTCGTAGCGGCCCATCTCTGTCTCGGACAGCGCCGATCGCGCGAGATCAGGCGCCGCTCTCTCCGCAGCCAGTCCCATGGCACGGACGACGCTGTCTACGTCTTCTTGACTAGCATCAGCAAAGGCCTGAGCAGCCGAGTGAGCACGCCCGACGAGATCTCGTGCTTCCTGAATGGATTGAAGATCGCGGTCAATCACGATCACATGGTCCCACTACGAGAGTTACAGAAGTGCGAGGCTCCGGAACCCCTCGAGGATCTCCTCCCGATTGGCCCGGGCGAGAGCGCGACCTTTGAGAGGAAAACCGGGCACTCGTCTGGCGGCTCGACGCAGCTCAACGACTCGCATTGAGAGCAGCCTGTTCGGTGCGATTGAACCGCCGGTCGCTTCGGCCGCAGGCGCACCTGAGCCGACCTCCCCTACGTACTCGTCGGAGATCACGTCGAGATCCGGATGCGGTTGTGGAATTACGTGCACCGAGACGAGTTGACCCACGCGGTCCGCAGCCGCGGCACCGGCATCCACGGCGGCCTTTACCGCCGCGACGTCTCCGCGGAAGTAAACGTTGACCAGCCCGCCGCGGGCATATTCAGCCCCGGCGAGCTCAACGTGGGCTGCCTTGACCCCTGCATCACCTGCCTCCACTGCACCTACCAGCCCGCGGGTCTCGATCAGCCCGAGCGCCCGGCCGGACCAGGGCACGCCTACGCCCCGTCAGGCCGTTGTGGCAGTATCAGCTCGAGTTCCTGGTGAGGACGCGGGATCACGTGCACCGACACCAGCTCACCCACCCGCTCAGCGGCGGCGGCGCCTGCGTCGGTAGCCGCCTTCACAGCCCCGACATCACCCCTCACCATGACTGTCACGTACCCACCACCCACTTTTTCCTTCCCGACGAGCCTCACCGGGGCAGCCTTGACCATGGCGTCGGCTGCCTCGACGCTTCCCACGAGACCTCGGGTCTCGATCAGGCCCAGTGCATTCTCCGACGACATTTCCATGAGACCTCTCCAATGGGAGCACAATGGGAGCACCGAGTGCTACGGCGGGAGCAAAATAAGGTGCTCCCGCTCGAAAAGTCAAACAGGACAGTAGGTTGCGGCCGCGGGCTCAACCTCAGTATACTCTCGCCGTGCAACCCGAGACCTCAGTAATCGTCGTTTCCGATGCTCACCTGGGCTGCGCCCCGGAACCGGCTCGAAAGGCGTTCCACCGCTTTCTGAGCGCTGTGCCCGACTTGGGGGGGCACTTGATCATCAACGGCGACCTGTTCGAGTTCTGGTTCGAGTACAAGTCGGTGATTCAGCGCGAGCACTTCGCCACGCTATCCGCCCTGGCGCGGCTACGGGAGGCCGGGGTTCGCATCACGCTGATAGGAGGCAACCACGATCGCTGGGGGCTGGGGTTCTGGGAGCGCGAGCTGGGTGTGGAGTTTCACCAGGGTTCGGTACAGATGCAGCTCGCCGGATGGAAATCGTGGGTCGTACACGGAGACGGTCTGGCCGAGCTGCGACGCGGCAGCAAGATCACGCACGCCGTCTGCTCTCACCCCATGACGGCGCAGTTCTTCCGGCTGCTGCACCCGGACATCGGGTTTGGATTGGTGCGTCGTATGCGACGCTTCCTGTGTGCTGCCCGAGACAATCAGGAACTCGTTGCGCGTGCAGCCGCCGCTCAGGCGGACTACGCTCGCAGTTTCCTCAGAGAGAACCTGGATGTCGATCTGCTCGTGATGGGGCACACGCACGTCCCCGCGCTGGAGCCCGTGGCAGACAGCAGGTGGTACCTGAATCCGGGCGCCTGGTTGGATCGCTTGTGCTATGCGGTGATTACGCCGGATGGTCCCGAATTGCGCACCTACGGCGATTCAGGGGGCAAATAGGGTCAGAGGAACCGCGACGCCCAACCCCAGGCTGCCATGAGGCAACGCCCGGGCTTCCAGTTCCACTGGGAAGTCCCACAGGTTCGCGGACACGTAGGCCTCCAAACCGGCCAGCAGATGGTTGAAGGCCAGTAAGACGAACCAGTCCTCGATCTCCGCGCTCTTTGACTGCAGCGGATTGTCGTCGCCCCCGACCTCTTGCTCGGTCTCCTCGGTCGTACGCTCTAGGTAATCCTGTTGGTGCAACGACTTGACCCACATGGTGAACGCCAGCCCCTCGAAAAACACGAAAGCCGCTCCAGCGCCACGCCGTCCCAGAACTCCCTGACCCCACCCGGGCAGCAGCATCGATCGCAACATCGCTCCGGCGGGCGACACCGGTGGCTGGTACCTGAACGGCGGTACTGGGATGGTGTCTTCCGGCTGCGGCTGCTGCTGTTGTTGTGGCTGTTGCGGTCGCACGGGATTCTGTGCAATCAGCGGAGCCGTATGCGTCAATAGTATGGCAAACCCAATTGCCGTCAGCGCGCGCACAATGCCTTCAGCCCCGCTGCGTCGATCTCAATCTCGATGTCCGCGCTTTCGGCGTATCGCAGCTCGCCGTCGAGGTGAACCGGAAAGGACCCGGCGCTCGACCCTACGGTCACTTTATCCGTCTGGAATACGTTCACCGGCTCCAGGTGGGTGTGTGTGCCTTTCATGACGTGATGAACGTGCCGTAGGAAATAGGATAGGCTCACTTCTCCTATCAAGCATACGTCCAGCAGTCCGTCGCAGGGGTCGGCATTCGGCGTCAGCTTGAAGCCTCCGCCTGTTGTCTTGCCGATGGCGATCTCGGCCATCATGATGCGACCCTCTTGCCTGTGCTCGCTCGCCATCACATCGAGGTGAGGCATGGTGAACGTCCTGAATGTACGCAGCACCGAGGCAAAGTAACGCGGGAACCCCCTGAGTCGCTTGAACTTGAGCACATTTCGCGCAACCTCAGCGGAAAACCCGATACCAAAGCTGTTTACGAAGTACTCGCCAAGTGCTTTGCCCAAATCCAGCTCTCGTACTCCACCTCCCAGGACGGATGTCAGATTGCGATCAGGGTGGCGCGACTTGTCCAATCCCACGGTCTTGGCGAAGTCACTGCCGGTACCGATCGGCACGTGGCCAAACAGGGTCTCAGTGGGGCCTGCCCTCAACAACCCGTTCACCACACCGTGAACGGTTCCGTCGCCACCGATCGCCACCACCACGGGCCATCCTGCATCCTGCGCCTGCGCGGCCAACTCCACCTCGTGCCCAGCGAACTCGGTCTCCCAGAGTTCGGCCTCCCACCCCATACCGCGAGCGACCTGTGGCAGTCTGCCCGACGCCCGTAGCGCGCGGCCGCGGCCGGCCTTTGGGTTGAGAAGGAGCAAGACGCGGCGGTCGGAGGGCGGTAGAGCGGTGGGGCGTAAAGGCGGTAGTCGTGAGCCAGGGGGTTCTGAGGCCATGTGTCGATGTTCCTCTCGGTATGCGTCAGCGTCACACCTACCGCCCTACCGTCCTACCGCCTTACCGCTGGCGGGAGCGTGTGAGAATCGAACTCACCAGAGCCGTCAATGACGCCTCCCAACGGGTTTGAAGCCCGCGCAGGCCACCAGACCCAATCCGCCCCCGAACTGCGTTCCTAACCTCTCAGGGCTACCGCTTCCACCTCGATCATAACGCCTTTGGGGAGCGCGGCTACCTGGACTGCCGAACGGGCCGGCTTGTGATCTCCGAAATGTCTGGCATATATCTCGTTCATTGCCGCGAAATCGCCCAAGTCCTGGAGAAACACCGTTGCCTTGACGACTCTATCGAGGCCGGATCCCGCACCTTCCAGCACTGCCCGTAGGTTCTTGAACACCTGCTCGGTCTGCGCGACGATTTCCGATCCCACCACTTCCATGGTCGCGGGATCGAGGGGGATCTGTCCGGCAGTGAAGACCAAGTTGCCGGTGACAATTGCCTGGCTGTACGGGCCAATCGCCGCCGGCGCTTGGTTGGTTGAAACAAACTCCATGTGTCTGCTCCTGAGTCATCAGTGAGAGTCAAACCGGACGAAGGGTCACGCGCGGCCCAAAGCACCTTGCCGCATTGCCTGTGGTAACGGCGCACAGCTCCTCCGTCGTCATGTCCCTGAGTTCTGCGACCTTGACGGCAACGTGCCGCGTGAAGGCGGGTTCGTTTCGCTTGCCTCGGTGCGGAACAGGAGCCAGATATGGTGCATCGGTCTCCACCAAGAGCTTGTCGATCGGCACTGCCTGCACCGCTGCGGCACCGTCCCAAGAGCGGAACGTTACCATCCCGCTGAACGAGATGAAGTCTCCGCGCTCAAGTCCAGCTGCGAGAACAGTCGGCCCGGAACTAAATGAGTGCAGCACGGCTCGCGCATCACTGTCGAGCAGCATGCTCACCATGTCATCGTCCGCTGATCGGCTGTGCACAACAATCGGCATGTTGTGCCGCGCCGCCAGCTCCAACTGCAAAGCGAACACCTCTCGTTGTACATGACGTGGGGAGTTGTCGTAGTGGTAGTCCAACCCGGCTTCACCCACCGCCACCACTCGGAAATCCGTTAACGCCTGGTCGATCTGTTCGGCCACCTCGTCATTCCATGAACTCGCCTCGTGAGGATGCACTCCCGCGGTGGCCGAGAGACCGTATCGGCCCGCGATTTCAATGGCATGTCGGGTTGCCGGCTCGGAATCGGCAACAACGATTACGTGCCCGACACCAACGGCACGCGCGCCCTCGATGACCTCGCTTCGGTCAGCGTCAAAGCGCGCGTCGCCGAGATGACAGTGTGTGTCGACCAGCACTAGGTGCCGGCCGTCGGTTCAGGTCACGACCGCGGCGCCCGAGATGGCCTTGGCACCGCGTATGTCTTCACCAGGCCAGCGCTGCTCAATGAGTAGCAGGAGCGGTGAGGCGATGAAGATGGATGAGAAGGTTCCCGTGATCACACCAAACGTCATCACCCATGCGAACCCTGAGATCGTCTCCCCCGCAAGGATCAGCAACGCCAGCGTGGCCGAGAGAGTGGTCCCGGAAGTCAGGATCGTTCGTGGCAGCGTCTCGTTGATGCTGCGGTTCAGGATCTCGTAGATATTCTTGCGCTTGAACTTCCTGAGGTTTTCGCGCACGCGATCGAAGGTCACGATTGTATCGTTCAGTGAGTAACCGATGATCGTCAATAGCCCGGCGACAACCACCAGCGATACTTCCAGGTTCATGTACGACACGAAAGCGAACGTAGTGAGGATGTCGTGCACCGTGGCGAGCACCGCCGCCAGCCCGAAGCGCCATTCGTAGCGGAACCAGATGTACAAGAAGATCGCACCGAACGCCAACAGCAAAGCCATCTGGGCCCGCGTACGCAGCTCACCACCCACCTTCGGCCCGACGGCTTCCGTGCGTTCTATCTCGTATCCCCCCTCGCCCAGCGAATTGGCCAAGGCCTCCTCGACCGCGCGTACCGTCTGCTGAGTAGTCTCCTCAGTCACCTCCAGGCGCGGGTCGAGCCGCGCGCGAATCACGAACTCGTTTTCCGCACCAAAAGTCTGGATTTCGGCACCAGTCAAGCCAGCGGCCTCGAGCGTGCTCCGCAACTCTTGAGTGCGAACGTTGGGATCGTTGACCTGGAGCTGAATCAGGGTCCCTCCGGTGAACTCAATGCTTGTGTTCAATCCGCGGATGCCCAGTAGCAGCAGGCCCGGGATCATGAACGCGGCGGCAAATGCGAAGGCGGTCTTCCGACGCTTCAGTATGTCGTAGTTCGCTTCGTCGAATAGGCGGAACATTATATCGACAACCCTTCTGTTGCCGGACGTCGCGTAAGCCAGATCAGGAAGAACGTGCGAGTGACGAACACTGCCGTGACCAGCGAAGCGAGAATACCGATGATGAGTGTGACAGCAAACCCTTTCACGGGGCCTGTACCGAACTGGAATAAGAACGCCGCAGTGATGACCGTGGTGATGTTGCCCCCATCGACCGAAGCGCTTGGTGTCTTGCCCAGTTTAACCTCTTCACGCACTCGTTCGAATATCAGCACGTTGGCGTCCACCGCGAGACCCAGCGACAACACGAAACCGGCAAGTCCCGGCAGCGTGAGCGTCGCCGCCAGCGAGGCCAGTCCCCCCAAAGTGAAGAGCACATAGAAGGTGAGCGCACCAATCGCCAACAGCCCTGCTGCCCTGTAGTAGACGGCCATGATCACGAGCACGACGATCGCCGCCACGGCTGCTGCGCGTTTGCCTCTGTCGATGGAGTCCTGACCCAAGCTGGGGCCCACCGTCCTCTCCTCGACGATGATCACCGGTGCCGGCAGAGCACCAGCCCGCAGCAGCAACGCCAAATCCTGTGCTTCACTCAGCGGTGCCGCGCCCAGCTCTATCTGGCCATTGCGATAGATCTGTCCGCGGATCACGGGCGGCTGTCGATTCACGCGACCGTCGAGCATGATCGCCATGAAGTCATCGACGTGACGAGCTGTCTCTCGGCGGAACACTCGTCCCCCCGAGCGGTTCAACTCGAACAACACTATTGAGCTGCGAGTGACCTGATCGATGGTCGCTCTGGCATCAGACAGGACTTCGCCAGTTATGATTGGGCGCTCCTCGAGCGCATAGAGGGGACGGTATGAGCGCGCACCCTGGGATACCGGTTCCATACCCCAGGCCAGATCGAGTCCTCGGGGAATTGCACGCTCCGTCACCTCGAGGCGAATAATGCTG
>JBDHHP010000100.1:0-14428 GCA_039589275.1 Gemmatimonadota bacterium
CGCGCGGGCCGTGAGCACGGCCGGCGGTGTGAACATCACTCAGACCGGATTGGCCCTCGGCACCCCAGGATACATGAGCCCCGAACAGGCGGCGGGCGAGCGTGATCTCGACGCCCGGACCGACGTGTACAGCTTGGGTTGCGTCCTCTACGAGATGCTCGTCGGTGAGCCGCCCGGTCTGTGGCAGACGGATGAATCCCTCAAGCTTGGCAGGTTCACCGATTTGCCGGAACGGCACCAGGCGCGCATGCGGCAACTCGGTGGATCAATCGAGCGGGCGCTGGTGCACGCACTCACCATACGCACGCGCGATCGTCTCGAAACCGTAGACGCGTTTCTACTCGCGCTCAGCGCCGAGGACGGGGCGGGCGCGGTGCGGCGCTACAGCGACAGCGAAGTAGAGGAGATCGTGCGGCAGGCGGCCGACGAGCAGTTGGCGCACCCTACCGAAGAGGGGATGTCGCTCAGAACCGTTCAGCAGATCGCCGACGACGTCGGTATCTCGCCGGAGCGGGTTGAACGAGCGGCGCGCAAGCTGGACGTCCGTGAACCCGTCACCCCGCCGGCCGAGTCCGGGGCGGGTGCGTTTTGGCTCGGCAGTCCGACGGTGATCGAGTGGGAAAGCGTCGTGGACGGCGAAGCGACCGAGGCCGTGTACGATGAAATCGTCGACGAAGTACAGGCGACGCTTTCGGCGGAGGGACAGGTCGACACGCTCGGTCGGTCGCTCACGTGGAGAACGGTGAAGCCCGTTCTTGGTAAGCGGCGTGCGGTGCAGGTGCGCGTAACGTCGCGTGGCGGACAGACGCGCATCCGCATCCAGGAACGGCTCTTCGAGCTAGCGTGGACTACCTTCCCCACGGTCTGGGGTGTTGGTGCTGGCGGGATCGCAATACTCCTAAGCCTGGGCGGCCCGGAGTTCGGCTGGCTCTCCGCCGGCCTACTCGCCGCCGGTTGGACGGGCGGAATGTATGCGCTCTCGCGGGCGATCTTCCGCGCGGTGTCGCGCAAAAAGCGCACCGACTTGGAACAGCTCAGCGATCGCATCGCAGAGATCGTGGCCGAGTCCGCTCAAGGCCGCCTCGACGACGGCCAGACGACACGCGCCCTTCCATAGTCGGTTCTTCAGCCGAGCGCACTATCGCACGCCACATTAGGTGGCAACTGTTCGCTGCATCAGCCGACCCGCCGCGCGCGTCGGGAGGAAGAAGATGAACACATACCTAGTGGTGGCTGCCGGCTTGAGCGCCTTGGGTGGCGTACTGCACTCGATTCTGGGCGAGCGCCTCATTCTTTCGAAGCTGGCGGCCGCGAAGCTGCCGGAGACACTCGGATCGTCAGTGTTCACACTCCGTGTGCTACGCCTGTTTTGGCATCTCGTGAGCGTTGCGTGGTGGGGTCTCGCCGCGTTGTTGGCACTCCTGGCGTCGATGCCGGCGAGTGCCGGTCGTCAGCGACTGCTATGGGCCATCGCTCTCACGTTCCTTGTCTCAGCAGTGGTGTCACTCATCGTATCGCGAGGAAAGCACTTCTCGTGGGGTGTGCTCCTGATCGTCGCTGTGTTAGCCTGGCTCGGCATCGGGTGATCCGACAGTCGGCTGACAGAAACTCTCGATGCAGAAGGGGAGGTCGGCCAATCGGTGCCGACCTCCCCTTCCCTACTCAGAGTGCTTACCTGTTCCCCCTACTCGGGCTTGCCCGCGGACATCAAGACGGCCTTGACGCCGTATTCCTCTGCCGCATCCTTTGTCGATCCTTTCTTGAACTTGAACCCCGGCTCCACCGTCGAACGTACGAACACCTCCTCGACCACACGGCCCTTCTGAAACGATAGATTGATCACGCCGTTCGAGATCGCAACGTCAACACTCTCATCCGGCAGTGGAAGGTCTTCCATGCGTCCCTCGCGGCACTCTATACTCGTGCCGGAGGCTGCAGCGTGGGTTTGGGCCTTGAGACACATCGACGGGTTGAGATCCACACCGATCACCTGACCCTCGGCACCTACATGCCACGAAGCAACGACGGCATCTAGTCCCGCTCCGGAGCCCAGGTCGAGTACCGTCTCTCCCGACTGGTAGTCGGCTCGCTCATGGGGATTTCCCACCCCCGCGAAGGACATCAGCGCGCCCTCAGGCGCTCGATCCAGCCAGTCTTTGCTGTACCCAAACATCTCGGCAGCCCGGCGTCCATGGTAGAAGTGGAACTCCCCTTCCGGGTGGTCCGCCACTTCCTGATACATCCGCAACACCACGCCCTTTATCACTGCCTCGAGTGATGCCTGCGTATCGGCCAGCTGGTTGGTCGATGCGGTCATGGTCACCTTCTAGTACTTCCTTGTAGAAGTCTCTTGAGCTGAGGCGCACGTTGGCTGCGATTCGGCTGACAATCAGGATTGGGCTTCGCATCCAGCCACTGCTACCGGGCAGATGAACTAGGCTGAATGTTTTGATTCAACCGGAAAAAGTTGGTCGGATCGTACTTGTTCTTCAGGTCCACGAGCCTTGTGTAGCTGTCGCCGTAAGCGGCCTCTACCCGCGGTGCTTCCTCTTCCGTCATGAAGTTCACGTATACTCCGCCCGTCGCGTGCGGCGCAGCTGCATCGAACAGCTTTCGGCACCAGTCGATGCACCTGTCATCGGCCTTGGGATCGTCCCACCGGCCGTGCACATTCATGATGAACTCGGCGTCGCGGTGGCGATACGCGGTGGCGTCGGCGGGCACTCGTTTCGTCGCACCGCCCATCTGGGCGATGAAGACCTCAGACTGAGCATCCGGCAGCTGCTCCACGTATGCGACCAGCGTGTCGAGCAGCTCGTCACTCAGCTCGAGGAAGTCGTGCGACTTCCAGTAGTTGCGCGCTCCAGGAGTCAGGAGCGGATCGAATGCGGACTGGAATTCCGTGAACTGGTGCGGGCTGATCACGTCGGCAATCGGGTTGCCAAACTCCCTGAGTGGGGCAAGAGCCTCTTCGCCTTGGGCCATGTCCCCGGTGTACATCGCTGCGAGCACCACGACTTCTGTGCCATGAACGTCTTCCGGCAGGAATGGCAGCGGAGGTGCTTTCCGCATCACCACCCACACGCTCAGTTCGTCCGGCGCCTGCGCCGTGAATTCGCGGTAGTACTCGAGAACTTGCTTGGCATCGGCGAACGGATGCACGATCAGACCGGACAATACCTCTGGCCCGACTTGGTGAGTAGCGAACTCGAATGTCGTGACGATGCCGAAGTTCCCACCACCGCCACGGATTCCCCAGAACAGGTCGGGGTTCTCTGTCTCGCTTGCCCGCACTTTCTCGCCACTTGCAGTCACAACATCTGCGGCGATCAGACTGTCGATGGTCAATCCATACTTGCGGCTGAGCCACCCAAAGCCACCACCAAGAGTGAGACCGGCAACACCAGTGGTGGAGTTGATTCCGACTGGCACTGCAAGTCCGTGGGCCTGCGTTTCACTATCCAGGTCGCCCAATGTGGCACCCGGTTCGACCCAAACGCGCTTGGCCGTTGGATCCACCTTGACTGACTTCATGTTGGCAAGTGAGATCATGAAGCCGCCGTCGCACACTGCGTTGCCGGCGATGTTGTGACCGGCACCGCACACCGAAACCAGTAGACCGTGTCCCTGAGCGAATCCGACCGCCTTGGCCACGTCCCCACCGCCCGTGCACTCCACAATCATGCCGGGACGCCGGTCGATCATGGCGTTCCAGATCGATCGCGCGCCATCGTACCCCGTTGATTCTGGTGTCAGCAGCTCACCACTCAGTCCGGCCGCCAGACTCTCGATCGCGTCGCCGCCAATCGTTGTCGCTCCGCCATCAGTAGTGGCCACGCTCAGATCGTTCATCATCCCTCCAATAGTCAGTCGAATGGTTCGGCCGGATGGCTCCAGCTCCAAACAGCCAGTGTCGGCCTTGTATGTTCGCGTCTCCAATTGACGCAATTGCAGGTCGACCGCGTCACGGATACAACCGACGTAGAGCGCCGGGCGATGGCGCGCGCCTCGTGAACGTGGTCCCGATTCAGTTATGATCTAGGGGAAACGTGGTCCCGTTTCGCCTGCATCAATTCATTCCGGGCTATTCGGAGATCTCCTCGAGGGCACCACACTAACCGGGCGGCTGCGTGTATCACGTTCGCTGCCAGGTGACTCCCGCGGTCCGTAGCGGCACAATTATACAGTGGTGGCACGTCAATAGCGAATATCCGATTTGTGATCGGATTCACAAGCAACCAGATCGTTATGGAGACACTGACCGAGAATCAGTAGGCACGGTCGCAGCCTCCATGTTCGGCAGAGTCTTACAAGGCAGTCAGGGCAGAGTCAGTGCGCAGCGAGTCGGGCTAGGCACTTAACGACGTCAACATTTGCCTTGCGTCCGTCGCGCCGCCTGCCGATTTTGCGACCGCCCGTCACACCGATGAGGATCGTCGCATCGCCCCACGCCGGAAGGCGCCATTTTATGTTTGCCATCAACCACGCCGCCGCCGCACTCGCCATCAAGCGCAAGTACCCTACCGTCTCGCTGATCTGGATCCTCATCTCGGTGCAGTTCATGGAGTTCATATGGGTCGCGTTCAACTACCTCGGCATCGAGCGCACGACCACAGATGACGCAGTCGCCTTCGTCGGCGACATCCATCTGACCCACATGCCCTGGTCGCATTCGGTTGCGACGATGCTAGGTGTCGCCCTACTCGCGTGGCTCATGTTGGGTAAGGGCTTCGGCAGAGTGAAGCTCGGGGCCGCAGTCGGCATCGGGATCGCATCGCACCTCGTGCTCGACCTGTTTACACACCAGCCGGACCTTCAGCTTGCGCCATTTATCTCAAACCCGAAGCTGGGCCTCGGGCTCTACAGGACGGCACCACTCGTCGCGTTCACTCTCGAGCTAGGGTTCGGGATCTGGTGCTGGTGGTACTACGGTGGGTCGAAAGCATTACTTGCTGCGATCGTCCTCTTCAACGTCGCCAACATCTCGATGTTCGTGGCGGCGATCCCGGGTCCCGAAACCTTGCTCGCGCACCGTCCCACATTGCTTACGACGCTCATCTTCGTGCAGATCGCTGCCACGCTCGCGCTGGTCGGCTACTTGGCGCGTACACAGAGTCTCTCGGCCAAACCAGTCGCCGTCACCGGATCGACGGCATAGCGCCGCTGACACGAAGAGCCGCTTGCAGTCCATCGACCAAGGGCGATGTTCCGGCGTTGTTTCTGTTGGTGGCTGTGCTGTGGTATCTCACACCTAGAAGAGCCCGAGCTTGACGGTCAAATAGGCCACGCAGAATGGGCCTTAGACCAGCGCCGAGGCTTGGACTATAGGATCTTAAGACATCCGACGCGGGTGATGGCTGGGATGCAGGGGCCGAAGGCCCAACCTCTCGCGGCACTCGGGGCTGTATCTTGCGCTGGCGCGTACCGCGCTGCAAGCTGGGTTGTCGCCCTCCAGCCACTGAACTCGACATTCAACGCCGGTGGCCTCAGTAGGCCCCGCCGCCGTAGTGGACGCCGTTTTAGACGCCACTGTGTGACGCCGCAGTAGACGCCCGCCCGATGACGAGACCAAGACCACCGCAGCCCAGGAGCGGCTCTCCCTAAGTCAAAGCCGCTCCGGAGCTTCACCAAGGAGGCCGAAGTCATGAAGAAGACCGTCATAAAACGCAGGGAATTTGTCGGGACACTTGCGGCGACGGCAGCGATGCTCGAACCCGCCGCGCTCGGACTCTCGAATCCTCAGGAGCAGGAGAAACGCCCCGTCATGAAAGTCGGCCTTTATAGCATCACGTTTCTAGGGATCTGGTACCAGGGCGAAGGGTTGACGCTCGAGGAATTCATCCAGCGTGCAAAGCAGTACGGCTACGACGGGGTTGAGTTTGACGGCAAGCGACCGCACGCCAACCCGCTGGACATGCCCATGAGCCGCTGTCGCGAACTGCAGCGTATTGCCGACGGCGAGGGCATCGAGATCTTTGGCGTCGCGGCGAACAACGATTTCTCCAGCCCGATGCCAGAACATCGCGAATGTCAAATCAGCTATGTGCGCGACCTCATCCGCGTGACCTCGGATCTGGGCGCCAAGACCCTGCGCGTGTTCTTCGCATGGCCAGGCATAACCAAGCATGCTCAACAAGTCGCCCAATACGAGATTGCAAAACAGGTGTGGAAATTCACTCACCAACAGTTTACGGCCGAAGAAACCTGGGGCTGGTGTCGCGACGGGCTCGCCGAGTGCGCGCGCTACGCTGCCGACGCCGACGTTACACTGGCGCTGCAGAATCACGAGCCGGTCACCACGGATCACAATGACGTCTTGCGCATGGTGCGCGAAGTAGACTCACCTGCCTTGAAAGTCTCGCTGGATCCCTGGGGGCTGCCCGTAAAGACGCCGGAGTACATTCTCCAGGCAGCGCGTGACGTCGGCCCGCTTCAGGTGCTGTGCCATTACGGTGGCGTGTACGAACGCGGTCCGGACGGAGAAGTGAAAGGTGAGAGCCACTTCCGGCCTTTTGTCGCCGCGATGAAGGAGATCGGCTATCAGGGATACATGAGCTACGAGCTATGTGGCCCGCCACGGGACGGGGAGATGCTCGGAATCGAGCGCGCTGAAATGAACGCCAAGCTTGCGGCGGAATTCATGCGAGGGCTGATCGAGCAACAGGAGAGCTGACTCGCACCGCGTTGTTATCTCACCGCTAGCATACGAAGGCACCGAGGGATTTGGGTTGGGAGACCGTAGCGTGGCCGGGCTCATACGCGACCTCCCCTACTCGCTGCAGATACTCCGGACGGGCGACTTCAAGTTCCTGCGGTGCCGCCGTTGGTCGCCAAGAACGTCTCAACCTGACGCCATGTCGGAGCGTCCAATACTCCCTTCTCGCCGGAAACAACCAGCGCCGCAACCGCGTTACCGAAGCGGATCGCCTGTTCTGGAGACAGCTCTCGCTGCACTCCGCAGAGGAAGCCGGCATTGAAAGCATCACCGGCTCCCACCGAGATGTTGGCTTCCACATCGAAAGCCGGCACGTCACAGCCGGCACCAGGCCCTCGCATCGAGGCTCCGTCTTTGCCTCGCTTTATGATCAGATTCCGCGCCCCGGCATTCAGTGCACGTGTTGCGGCTGTTTCCCAGTCCCCCGCCCCCGCGAGAACGTTCATCTCGTGCGTGTTGGCGAGCAGGTAATGCGTGTTAGGCAGCAGGGGAGTGATCTCTTCCAGAGTCACGGGGTCACCGATAGCGGGCCCAATATCCAGCGCAGCGATGCCTCCGGCTCCGTCGGTTCTGGCCAGAGCGCTCGCAAGCCCCCCGCTGCGCATTCTGGGTATGAGGGAATAGCTCGAGGCCAGCAGCACGTCTGCATCGGCGAGCAGGCTGTCTGGCACGTCCTCAGGGCGAATTTGAGCGGATGCCCCAGGATGATGAAATACAAGCTGGTTAGCGGCATCGACGGAGAGTATGACAGAGGTGGATGTGGCATGAGTGTCGCTACGTGTAAATACCTCCAAGTTGATCCCGCGCGCCTCGAGCCATTCTGATAGCGTGTGCCCGAACGGGTCCTCCCCCACTGAGCTGCAGAGCGTGGTCGGCACACCCAGTCCCGCCGTCACGTAGGCACTGTTGGCGCCATTGCCACCCATCAGAAGACGCGGGGGCGTATCGGTAAAGACCACGTTGCTGGATTGGAAGCCGTCCGCGCCTGGGGTGATTGAAGGACTCTGACTCAGGATGAGTAGGTCAGCTGTTGTAGTCCCGATGATCACGAACATTGGCTTCAATTACTCCACTCCATGTAGTTGCCGATCGCAAACCAAAGCACTATCTCCGAGGACGAAAAGTCAAATAGGTTGCCGACATGAGGCGACTGCCTACAATATTGAATCTCTATTGACTGTTGGAGGAGGCCACGCCTTGCATCAAATCACCATGTTGGGATCGGGCCTGATCGGAATGTTCTACACCACGACTCTGCACGGTTTGCGCAGCCGCGACAGCGTGAGAGTGGTGTACTCCCGAACCGAAAAGCGAGCCACACAATTCGCGGAGGACTGGAACATTCGCGACTGGAGTACCGATATGGAGGAGGCCATCAACCATCCGGAAACGGACGTGGTGGTGATTGGCCTGCCCAACAGCCTGCATGAAGCCGCCGTCCTCGCAGCCGTGAAAGCTGGTAAAGCCGTGCTTTGCACCAAACCTCTTGGTCGCAACGCCGCTGAGGCCAAACGTATGCTGGAAGCCGTGGAAGAAGCGGGCGTGTTTGCCGGATACCTGGAGGATCTGGTTTACACACCCGACACGCTCAAGGCCGTCAGGTCCACTCAGAACGGTGCCTTGGGCAAAGTGCTGTGGGCTCGCTCCCGAGAGACTCACCCCGGTCCGCACAGTGACTGGTTTTGGAACAAAGAGATCTCGGGCGGGGGCGCGATCGTGGACATGGGCTGCCACTGCATCGAAATCAGCCGCAATTTCATAGGCAAAGATCTGCGACCTATGGAGGTGATTTGTTGGGCTGACACCCAGGTTCATCCCATCGAGGCGGAAGACAGTGCAGTAGGGTTGGTCAAATACGCAAGCGGCGCCATCGGACAGTTCGAGGTGAGTTGGACGTTTCGTGGTGGCATGGACCTACGGGATGAGGTATCGGGCACCGAAGGGACGATCTGGCTCAACCACTGGTTGCGTACCGGACATGAGATGTTCACCGCTGCAGGTGAAAAGGGCTACGTGTCGGAGAAAGCGGAGAGTGAGACCGGCTGGCTCTTTCCCGTCGGCGATGAGGTGGGCAAGCTTGGCTACGTAGAGATGTTCACCGACATGCTGAACGCGCTCGACAACGGCGAACAGCCAATGGAAACGTTCTACGATGGGTACGTTGTCAATGCCATCATGGATGCCGCTTACCGTTCGGCCGCATCGAAGAAATGGGAACCGGTGGTGCTGGAGGACTGGCGCGGCTCTGATGAGGTGGATACCGGCGTACAGATGGCGGAGTATGACGCCGATCATCTCCTGATCAAGAAGGAGAAGATGCCGGACGGCAAGACCAAGTTGATTCTGAAGGAAAAGAAGACGGGCAAGATCGTACAAAAAGTGATCTAGGCAGTTCTCATGACCCTCACCCCACGCGAACGGATCTTGATGGCCATGAACCACCAGGAACCAGATCGCGTTCCCATCTCTCTGTGGGGAAGCTGGTACGGGATCACAGATAGATTGTACTTCAACGTGCTGGAAACCCTGGGTTGGGAATCGGTTCCGCCTTTCCGACCCGCCCTACTTCACTCGGTCAACCATTATGACGATCGGCTGCTGAAAGTGCTGCAGGTTGATGTGCGTCATGTCGACTCCGGTGCCATCGCCGCTTGCTGCAACCCACGAGCCAACGACACCGATGCCTTTGGCATCAAATGGAAAACGCGTGGTCCGTATCGCTCACCCAGTGGTCACCCACTGCAAGAGGCGACTGTTGATTCGATTGCAGAGTACCCGTTGCCCAAGCCGGATGAGCTGATCGACGCCAACAGCATTTCGGAGCGACTCAAGACCATAAGGGCCATGGATCAGGAATACGCAGTTGTTGGGCGGGCTGTGGCTTCGCACGGGTTCTTCGAAATGTCGCAGGCGCTGCGTCGACCTGATCTATTTCTCATGGATCTGGCGATAGACCCGGACTTGGCGAACAGCGTGATCGGCCGCTTGTATGATTGTTACGCGGGTTTGACCGAGCGTTTCCTGGATGTCGCCGGCGAGGATCTGGACATCATCGAACTGCCGGGCGACGACTTTGCCGGTAATACCGGTCCCCTCATCTCCCCAGGCATGTTCGACCGGTTTTTCAAAGAGCCCTACCGCAGCCTAGTAAGCCTGATCAAGACTCGTTGCCCACACTTGAAAGTGATCTGCCACTCAGATGGAGTAATGACTGATTTCTTGCCCCGGTTTGTCGAGATCGGAGCCGACGCTTTCCACTCCGTTGAACCACTGCCTGCTTGGGATCTTACTGAGGTGAAAGACCTGTACGGCGACCGACTTGCTTTCATGGGCGGCATTGATGTCCGCGAGGCACTGCAAGGCGAGAGGGCCGGCGTGGAGGCCGAAGTGAAGACTCGTCTGCGGGAACTAGGACCCGGCGGCGGCTATGTTCTGGCACCAGCCAACCACCTTCAGTGGGACGTTCCTCCGGAAAACTTGTTCACGCTTTTCAAGGCCGCCAGAGAGCTTGGGCGGTATCCCCTAGATATCTGAGTCTAGGGTGATGATGTTGCCGCCCCCAAGCATGATCGCACCAGACTACTAACGAGATCCTACTTTTTCTTGGGCTGCGGTCCGGAGCTGACATGCGGCGCAAGCTTGTCCCACTCGTTCGACGCCACGCAGTACAAGCAGAAGTCGCCGTGGTCGTAGATCGAACAGTTCATCGGGCCGCGCTTGTCCTTATGCACATGGGCTCCGACAAAGGGCGTCTTGGTGGGCCTCACCGGTCTGGTGAGCACCCACGTGATGCCATCCGCGCTGTTCTTGCCCATGAGCAGACTGTCGCGCTCCCACTCGTTCTGTTCCAGCATGTCTACGCCAAAGAGCTTCAGTACACTCAGCAGGGGGTGCACGGTGCGCTGGAACCTCCCACGCTTCTCGCCCGGCATCATCATCGGTCCCGAACCCATGCCGATGTACTTTGTCACGCCGGCAGCCTTCATGGCATTCCAGACATGTGGGAGGTTGTGCGTCTTGGGACGCTGCTTCCTGTCGTCGCCGAGCGCCGAGATGACGCCATCGCAGCCGGTAAACGCCTCCCTCAGTTTCTCCTCTTCATTCAGCTGCGCCTCGACCACCGTAGTCGTCGGCTTCACGTGAATGAATTTGTGCGGCGACCGCGTGATCACCACCGCCACGACACCGATCTCCTCGGCCCGGACGAGGATCCCGTTGCCGTAGGTTCCACTGGCGCCGATGATCGCCACCCTATCGGGCTTCGCAATGTTTGTGCTCATGATGTTTGTGGCCTGCGTTGCGCATCCGCTCGTTAGTTGACAGAAGTATACTGGGCGTCACCCGAGCGCCATCTGGCCCCTCTACCTGTGCTCTTGTCCTTCGGATTGCTCACCCTCTGGGCCGGGACCACTTTACAGACCGGCGACTGCCCCGCACTATTGCATTCCCGCTCTCAAGGAATCGCAGATGCCACCAGAGTACTTCTTTCCTTTGCTTGGGATGGGATTCGCTCTGTGTTGGGGCGTGATCGGCACAGTTCGCTGGTACTTGAAGGAGCAACTTCGGGCAGAGTCTCAGCGGGATTCGCTCACCGGAGACGACACCGATTCCGTTCGTGCATTGGAAGACCGGATCGTGGAACTCGAGGAGCGGGTGGATTCTCACGAGCGGGTGATCAGCCGACACCGAAACGAGCTGGGATCAGGTCAATGACCACCGATCGGAGCGGCCGTCGAACGTCACCGGCGGGGCTCAGCCGCTGTCGAGAAACCAGTCCAGCGCCGTTTCCGAGATCCCCTGCGGGATCTCATGGAATCCGTCGAACTCGATGTAGTTCACGTCGTACCCCGCTTCTCGTAGGGCGGGCACGATGATGTCGCGGCTCAGAGTAATCTGATGATTCCAGTCTTCAGTGCCGTGTGACACGAAGATCGGCGGGTCCCCCACGAACGGCTCCTCGGGCCGATAGTAGCCGGGAGAATAGGCGATGAGATGCGTGAACAGGTCTCCGTTCGAGACTCCGAGGGACAGCGTATACGACGCGCCCTCGGAGAACCCGCCGAGCGCTATCCGGCCAGGGTCGACCCGACAGCGTGCGAACGTGTGGTTCAACGCGAGATCCAGAAACGCCACGTCGGGTCCGAATCCTTCCAGCGATCGATCCCATGTGTACAGCCGTGCCTCGGGCGCCAGCAGGATCATGCTTCGATCCTCGGCGCGCGCGAAGTAGCTCTGCCAGTTGTCGGCCTCTCCCCCAGCGCCGTGCAGGGCGATGAAGAGCGGAGCCGGTGTGTCCGGAGAGTAGCTCTGCGGTACGTAGAGGAGACCGTCCCGTGTGTATGCGACACCGGACCCGAGCCCCAGCTCACTGAGTCCGACAGTGGGAGAGAGAGTCGGCAGCCCCGGTCGGGCCGTGAGACGCGACGGGCCGGTGAGCGACTCTGTGGGCGGTTCACCGCAACCCAGCAGTGCCTGACCGGCCAACGCGCTCAAGCTGCTCTTGATGAAGTCACGCCGCGGCATTCCGGGGTGACGTTGGTCGAACGACGGGGGACAGCGGGATCCGGGCAACATCGCAATTCCGTCACTCCTGCGGAGGACTTGAGAGCACCACGCCTGCAATGACGTTCACTATGATCCTACGGCTTAGGCCCACTAGTTGTTCCCGTGTCAGCATGGACCTTGTCAGGGTGATCGTCCGCCCGCTGGGTGGAAGCGGAGGAGGCAATCCGGATCATGAGTCTGTTCGACGCCCCAACGTTGCCCCTGGTCAACCACGGCATGTGTCCCGCGTGTGTCAGGACAGTCGAGGGTGCCGGATCCGCTGGGGACGTCAACGCGGCACCGTCGGGATGGCAATAAGCAACAGATAAGGACCAGTGCCAACGCGGCGTAGACCAGCATCACGGGCTTGCCGCTGAGCGACAGCGCGTATTCCTCCAGCATCGCCCGAAGTCGATCCGTGCAGTACTTGACCGGCCCGACCTACGACATCGATTGTTCTATACCGCGTGGGAAAGATGCTTCAGGAGGTCATTCATGCTCAGCCAGCACAAAGTGGTCTTCTTCGATGTTGCCCAGCGCCTCACCTGTTGGATCGGGTTGCGCGAACCGAACCCGCTTTCCGACAGGTGGATTGGCCGGCCCGGTGGGGTGCCCAAGGGTGAAACGTGCAAGGCCAAGACGGCCGACAACCAGGCGTTCCGGTATGCCGGACTCGTGGTGGACCCGACTCGGTGCCCGGAAGCGTTCAAGCCAGCTTCCCTCGCCGCCGCGACGTCAACGTGGAACCAGTTTTCGCGGGGCGGACGCCTGCCACCTGAATTCACGTGCGTCGAAGACGGTCCGGAAAAGGGCCTCGTGAAGCTGCGCGGATCATACATCTTTGCCGACTATGACCTGATGGCTGTAAACCGGGCCGGCGAGGGCGGTGGCTTTCTAACCACCTCACAACTCGAACAGAGACGGCTGTTCGAGGCTGTGAAGCCGGCGCTCAACCGGGGCCTTCGTGTGCCGATGATTCAACACGGGCCCGAGATGATGTGGCAGCAAGGAGTTGGCGGCCGGGAATTCGAATACGTGCTCTGGTTCGGTCCCGGACGCCGTTCAACCGCTGGCCTTCCTCGATGCCTAGAGGCGGGCACTAGAGCCTCAGATACTGTCCACGCGCTTCGCATCCGCGGATCCCATCATTGACTTCGGTCGGAAACGCCTCCGATGCGACAGAACAGATGCTGAAAGCGACCTACTACGATGCTCCTCGTCATCCCAACCGGTGGCGGCTGGCTCCCAGCGCAGGTTCTGTCTCACTCCTATCGGAGCATGTTTCCCAAGCTCGAGAAGATCCCACTCTTTGGTCGGGTGACGCGTCGGTGGGTTTCTGTGTCGAGGAGGGTGTCCACTGCTCGCTGAAGGCCCTTAGCGATGACGTCGCGATTCTCAATGTCGGCCAGGAAATCGTCCGCCGCGGGGTGCGACAAATACATGATCTCCACGAGCATGGCGCCCAGACGTGCGCGGTTCTTCCAGAGGACGGTCCAGTGGACTTTCTGCACCAAACCGTGGTGCGAGCCGACGGCCAAGTGAACCATTTCGCCGAGTGTCTGGGCCGGCTCCCGACTCGCGTTACTGGAGTAGAAGACCTCTGTGCGGTTCACCGTCTTGTTGCGGCACCCGTTGAAGTGGATCGAGACAAAGAGGTCTGCGCGGTTGTCATTGGACGCATCACGTCGATTCCACAGGCCCAACGAGCGGTCTTCGGTTCGCGTCAACACGACGCGCACATCTGTGCGGTGTGACAACAGCTCCCGCAACCGCAAGCCGACGTCCAGGGTCAGGTCTTTTTCCCGCATCCCCTCACGGGTCACGGCCCCGATGTTGGCGCCCCCGTGTCCTGGATCGATGACAACAACGTACTCCCCCCGGTTCGTACTGTCGCAGCTCGCACACAAGAGGGTGCCCAGACACCCACGGGCAATCGCGTGTGGGACCCTCACCCAGCCAAGCCTGAGACCAATGTTCCTAACCAAGGGAGATTCTCTCACCTGTGTTCACGGTTACCTCAACACGGGAATCGAGCATAGCACTCCAGTCTTCATGTCCACTACGGGATATTGCTTGGCGGGGTTCAGGAGTGGTGGCCCGCGGCATGGCTTTCGGGGAACGAAGTCACAGTGAATGACGATCGGTCGGGCACACTGGAGGCACACTAAC
>JBDHHP010000101.1:0-26841 GCA_039589275.1 Gemmatimonadota bacterium
AAGGCTGATGAGCAGGGCAGAGTGATGTTCCTGCCGGCTTACAATGCGCTGGAACCGACTTGGCGCGGCCGTTGGACCGCGAACCAGCTGAGGAGCGATCATGCATAATCCGCGTGTCAGGAGAGAACACCATGCAGTGGTTCGTATGCTAGGAAGAGCTTACTTGACTGCGGCACTAGCAAGCCTGAGTTTCGCTTGCACCATGAGGACCGATCGCACTGCGCAGGATACTCGCTTTCCCGATGACTTTGTCTGGGGCACCGCCACGTCGGCCTATCAGGTAGAAGGCGCCTGGCAGGAAGACGGCAAAGGCCTATCGATATGGGACACCTATACGAACGTCTACAACCTGGCTGGGGGAGAGACCGGCAACGTCGCCATCGACCAATACCATCGGTATCCCCAAGACGTCCAATTGATGAGAGAGATGGGCATTCAGAGCTATCGGTTTTCCATCGCCTGGAGTCGTGTTCTGCCGCAGGGGACGGGAGAAGTAAACCAAGCCGGTGTCGAATACTATAGCCGTCTGGTCGACGAATTGCTTGCCGCAGGCATCGAGCCAGCCATCACGCTCTTTCATTGGGATTTGCCTCAGGCCCTGGCCGATCGGGGCGGCTGGCGCAACCGTGAATCCGTGGAATGGTTCGGCGACTATGCCAGAATCATGTTTGAAGCTCTTGGCGACCGCGTAGACACGTGGATTACGCTCAACGAGCCATTCATTGACGCGTTCATCATCGGCGGAGCCATCCGCAGTCTCCTCGATCCCGAGATCGAACCCGTTGAAGATTTCTTCTCTTTGCCTGCAGCAGTGCAGGCCGATCAAGCAATGGTCAGCCATCACGTGATGCTCGCGCATGCACAGGCAGTCCGGAACTACCGTGAACTAGGATTGGGGGGGAAGATCGGAATCACTCTCAGCGTCTCACCGGCGTATCCGGCAACGACCAGCGAGAGCGATGCGGCAGCGGCGCACGTAGCCGACGGGCTCCACAATCGCTGGTTCCTGGATCCCGTTCTGAAAGGCAAGTACCCGGAGGACATTCTAGCGCTCTATTCCGCTCATTCGAATGTTGGGATTCGGGATGGTGATATGGAGCGGATAGGTGAAAGCCGAGTCGATTTCCTCGGCGTCAACTACTACGCGCCCACTCGAGTCAAGGCCAATCCCGCGTCGCCCCATTTTGGCTTCGAACGTCTACCAAACCCAGACGAGCAGCCGGCTTTCAGTGGCGAGGTCTACCCGGACGGACTCTACGTTATGCTGGTGCGTGTGGATCGTGACTACGGGAAGCCGCTCATCTACATCACGGAAAACGGTGCGGGATTCGGCTCTGTTGACGACAGTCTGGTGGACGGCAAGATCAACGACGCCCTGCGCCGCGACTACATAAAAGGACATCTTGTCGCGGCACACCGGGCCATTCAGCAAGGAGTCAATCTGAAGCGGTACTACCTCTGGTCGTGTTTCGACAATTTCGAGTGGGTATTCGGCTTCAGCCGGCGATTTGGATTGGTTTACGTAGACTTCGAGATGACGTAACGTCAGCTCGACGCAGGAACTAGCGGTCTCGGCGGGGACTGGAAGGTAAGGGGCGCCTTTCTCAGGTTCTGGCACCCTAAGCGCCACCCGCCCGGGCTTCTCCTTTGCCGTTCGCGTCGCGCTTCAATATCTCTCGCAGCGTCTTCCGGTCTATGCCGAGGATTTCGGCTGCCCGCGTCTTGTTGCCATCGACGCTTGCCAGCACGTTGCGCACGTGTTCTGCCTCTACCTCGGCCAAGGTGCATTGGCGGATTACTCCATTCTGAGCCGAAAAGCGCATCACAGATGGTAGGTCTGCCACGTCCACAACAGCGGCATCACTCATGACCACGAGCCGATGAATCACGTTTTCGAGCTCCCGAACGTTGCCGGGCCAGTAATAGGACTGGAATGCTTCCAGAAGTCGGTCAGAGAACCGCGGCGGCACCCTCCCCAGCTCTTCCGCATACTTGAGGACGAAGTGCTGCGCCAGGAGAAGTACGTCATCGTCCCTCTCCCTCAGAGGCGGGACATCAATACTGATCACGTTGATTCGGAAGTAGAGGTCTTCTCGAAACAGCTGCCTGCGTACCATCTCGAGTAGATCCTTGTTAGTGGCGGCGATGATCCGCACGTCTACTTTCACGTGCTGGCGGCCACCGACCATTCGGATCTCCTTGTCCTGAAGCGCTCGTAGGAGCTTCACCTGCATGGAGAGGCTGGTTTCGCTGATCTCGTCGAGGAAGAGCGTGCCTCCGTCCGCAGTCTGGAAGAAACCGGCGCGGGTCTCCGTAGCTCCTGTGAACGCTCCCTTCACATGCCCGAACAGCTCGCTCTCGAGCAGACTCTCCGGGATGCCACCGCAGTTAATGGGGACGAAAGGTGCCGGCGCTCTACTCCCACCATAGTGAATGCCCCTGGCTACAAGCTCTTTTCCCGTACCGCTTTCGCCTGTGACTAGTACAGTTGCGGACGTTGATGCAGCCTTTTCCACAGCGTCGTAGACACCATGCATGGCTTCGGAATCGCCGACCAGGCCATGCGAGTCCAGCGGTGGCTTCGCGTCTTTGGGCTCGCCCGTTCTGCGGAAACGTACCTTCGCGAGAGTCTCTCGGACCGCCGTGAGGAGCTCGGCATCCGTGAAGGGCTTTGCGAGGTAGTGCTCGGCTCCTTCTTTGACAGCTGTCACCGCAGACTCGACCGACGCGTAGCCGGTGATCATGATCACACCGATCTCCCGGGATCGGGCACGCACGTGCTTGATCAATTCGATTCCACCGACCCTTGGCATCTTGAGGTCCGTGATCACCATGTCGAGCGACTCGGACTCGAGTATCCGTATCGCCTCCGGCACCCCCGGTGCCGTCATCACACTGTAGCCTTCCGCACTCAGGTTGCGATTCAGAACCTCCCGCGCATCAGCCGAGTCATCCACCACCAGAATGCGTTCTCTGCGACTGCTCATGCTCACATCCCGCTCTGACCCTCCTGGGCCGAAACTGGAAGCTGTACCGTGAACTTGGAGCCCTTGCCGAGAGCACTCTCGACACTGATCTCGCCACCGTGCGCCTTCACGATGCCGTGGACCACACTAAGCCCCAAACCAGTACCCTCTCCGACGTCTTTCGTGGTAAAGAACGGATTGAAGAGCTGCTTCAACACATCCTCCGACATACCCGTTCCCGAATCAGCCACCTCAATAGCCACCACACCGTCGCTGGCGCGAGTCGTGACGGCCAGCGTCCCGCCATCGTGCATCGCTTGGATCGCGTTCACAGCCAGATTGACAAGCACTTGCTTCAACTGAACCGGGTCTCCCTCGATCGTCTCCGAATCCGTCTCCGACTGTCTTGCTACCTCGATTCCCTGACTGATGCACCGGCCACGTACGAAGGAGAGAGCCTCATCAACAACATCGGAAACGGATATCCAACGCTTCTCAATGGGCGTTTGTCGGGCAAAGATCTTCAGCTTTTGCACGATCTCACGAACTTGCAGGCATGAAGCGATGATCTTGTTGAGATCGCGCGCAGTCCCATCTGCCACATCCCCCTCCTTCTGAGCCAGCTGCGCGAAGCCCAAGATGCTGCCGAGAGGCTCATTGATCTCGTGCGCTACCCCCGCCACCAGTTTGCCGATGGTGGCCAACCGGTCCGCGTGATGCAGTTGCTCTTCCAGCCTGCCACGTTCCGCCGCCACCTGGCGCCGCTCCACGTAATCTCCAATCTCCCTCGCGATCGCCTGAATCAAGTGCTCCTCCTCTTCGAGGAAGGGACCCTTGAAGGCGTGCGGTACTTCTTCTACGTAACCCACCTCCACCGCACCGCGGGACACGCCGCCCACTACGATGTCCGCAGACTGCTGCGCAATCACCCCACGGGTGTCATTCGTTTCATACGTGCGGCCATCGAACGTGATTCGTGCGACGGCGGCGTCCGGATATTGCCATGCAGGAGCCAGCAGCGAGACTATCCGCTGGAGCGCAAGATGTATGTCCGCTCCAGCAGCCTCAATCATACGCGCGATACCATAAAGACAGCTCAGCTCTTTGACTCTCTCACGAAGCGCTGCCTGTGTCCGACGCTGAGCGATGGCCAGCCCGATCGTCTCCACCACAGCCTCGTATGACTCGATCTTTTCCGGGCAGAAAGCCCTCTTTGCGGCACACTCGAGCCGAAGGAGGCCGAAATTTGCCTCATCGATGGCAAAGGGAATCAGGGCCATCGAGACCGTATCCGTTCCCCGGGACAGCTGTACACCGTCCCTAACCGTGTACTGGCTCACGGTCTCCCGGACGTCGCTCGTCCAGAAACTCCCGTATGGTGTGATGCAGGGCGCCGAGAGGTCTACCGTTCCACCCAACTCCGCCACCACTAGTTCTCGGAGTACGCCCGCCTTTCCCGCTTTTGGCAGCCTGAAGCGCAGTGTTGGATGGTCGGTGGTCAGTGGGCCAAATACGAACCGGCGGTTTGGCCTCACAGTCATGCGGAGGCAATATTCCACTTGTCCGCGCGCCAGGATCTCCAGGTAATCGCAATCCGAAAACCGCACCAGCAGATCGGCGAGGCCCTGCAGGAACTCGACTCGCGGAATCGACTCATTCGCCAAATGCATGACCATGCGCGAGAGTTCCACGAATTCCCTGATGGACTCAGCCCCTGACTCCAGATTCCCAGCTAAGCGTGCATTGACGTCAGGCATCGTTGACTGCCACCAAACCTCCGGATCACCGATTAGAAGCGACGCCCAGGCCGCATCCTCCTACCGTTCTCACACTGAGATCGTCTGAAACGTAATCTGCCTTCGCGGTCAAGTGTTCCCTTGGCCGGGACAGGCCTGCCTATCCCCAGCCGCTCAGGCCAGGTAAGATGCGTGCTCTTCTACGGCTGCACTGATACGAGGTTGCCGGAGTAAGCGTCAACCAGGACCTGCCTGATCACCGAATCTTCGCTGACCTCAATGTCGAACACGTACAAATTCCTCGACTGATGCACTCTGAGGGCGCTTTCCACAAGGTGCCCACCGGGAACCTCAGCCATGGCTGTATCACGCGCCGCCAGAAAACCGATTCGCACCACAGTGACCAGTTCCGGGGCAGCCTTGATCCGAAGTTCACCTTTCTCGTCCAGCTTCACACAGTATTCGACGAGAATGACCTCTCCGCTTATGGCATCGATCTGCACATGCTCGACCGTTCCATTGTCCGGATATTCGAGGTCAAACGAGTACACGAGCTGGTTGGCACGGCGGTCGATCGCAGCTGCGACAATCCGGGCTCCCGGAACCTGCGCCATTGCGTTGAGGCGGGCGGGTGCCGCGGGGAACTGCGCCTGTGCGAGAAGACCCGGAGTCTGCTCCTGGATGGGAACTGCACCTTGCTGTTGCGCCGTAACCGATAGGGGCGTGAGACCGAGGAATAGCAGACCAGCTACGAGGGAGCGTGTGGTGGCTTTCATCATCCATCCCTCCTGCAAATCAGTGACCGGAGGCAGCTCACAGACCTGCTTCGTGACAGAATTGTCGGCCACTCCCATCCCCTAGAGAGTTTGCGGCAGTTTGCCATTCTGCCACACCGCGGATGGGAATGGGAGCGGCCTTCTCCTCATCTACTTTAGACGTCTCTAACTAGACGCCCAGGATGCCATCTATGTGCTCCTTGTCCACGTTCATCACATACTGAAGTCCTGTGACGTCCGCGGCGTGCGGCGTGAGAGCCGCCAGATCATCGCGGGACAGATACTCCGGTGAAAACTTGCGGCTCCCTGCCATCAACTGCCGCAGTCCCTGAGCCAGACGCTCGTAGTACGTGTAAAGCCCGATCGCACCAGTCGGTAACTTGCTGAATTCTTCCGTCCCCAATTCCTCTCTCAGCTCGTGTGCAGTGACAAATACTTCGTCGATTGTGTTGCCAAATCTCTCCACATACACCGGAACCTCCCCGCGCTCGATGGAACGGCCAATAGTCTTCCCGACCATTGCGGCGGCGATGGGGCTTCGTGCCATGCCAACCAGCTTGACGAACGGCGCACCAAGAGCCAGCCCCTTGAAAATCTGATCTTCGAATGTGAAGCCACCGGCAACAGCCAGCGCCGGGACGGGCTTGCCCTTCTGAGCAAGGCGAGCCGCGTATTGATAGAGCAGTGAGTGTAGCTCGACTGGGGGAACGCCCCACTCGTTCATCATCCGCCACGGACTCATTCCCGTACCGCCGCCAGCCCCATCAACGGTCACCAGGTCAATTCCGTACCGCGACGCATAGCCCAGTGCCTGCGCCAGCGCCGCGGGACGATACGCACCGGTCTTGAGAAAGACGTACTTGGCACCCAGACTGCGGAGATACTCGACGCGCTCGGCGAACGCCTCTTCGGTGACCATGCCGACGCGGGAATGGCGTTCGAATTCCTTGAATGCTCCCGCCTTGAAGGCTCTTATCACCGTCGGATCCGTGGGATCTGGTAGAACCACGTAACCGCGGTCGTATAACATCTGTGCCTTCTTGAGGTCCTTGATCTTGACCTCGCCACCGATGTTCTTCGCACCCTGCCCCCATTTTATCTCGACGGCTTCGACGCCGAGAGTGTCGATGGCGTATTCGTGATCGCCCAGGCGGGTGCCCTCAACATTGGTCTGTACTATGATGGCACCGTATCCGTCTCGCTGGTTTTCCTGGAACAACGTGACGCGACGCTTGAGATCGACCGTGTCCAGAATGCGCCCGTCGTTGATGACTGCCTCCGGATCCATCCCGACGACGTTCTCACCGATCGTGAGGCCGGTTCCGGCCAGCGCCGAACCGATGGCTAGGCCCTCCCAGTTGTTCTTTGCCACGTCGGTGGAGCCTATTCCTGGTATGATCCACGGGTACTTGAACTTGAGGCCCCGGTCGTGACCGAATCGGACCTCGAGATTGACCGAGGGGAACACGGCCTTGTCGCTGTCGGCTTCGATACCCGTTGCCCCGACCACGCCACCCATGATGTTGATGTGGGAGTAGTCGATGGGATACGCCTTCTCTGATGCGGTCGTAATGACGCCGAACGGCTGCGGGTAGATCACTTCGTGGCCGCGGAAGGCGGACTTGCCGATCTCGCACATGCCGATGCAGCCGTCGACGCAAGTGACGCACATTCCCGAGATAGGCGAAATGGAGCCCTCGGTCCGGTTCTTAGTTAGGGTTGCTGCTGATGTATTGACTCTGGACAGCGTCATCGCCTCTCTCCTTGGACACAAACTCGGCTCTAGCGCCGCACCGTCTCGCACGCGACGCAAGGGTTCATGTAGCACATCATGTCATCGAACTGTTCTATCTCGACGCACGGGGGAGCGAGATTGGCACAGCCGCCACAGATTGCCTTTTCAGGTTCCGTGTAAGTGCACCTCAGCTCGCAGGCCGGACACACGTAGATGCAGGCACCGCACTGACGGCAAGCATCGGATTGGATATCGAACGGCGTGCCGATACTGCGGCTCTCTCCCCTGCCGCGAAAGCCGATTGCCTTCGCCATCATCTGCTCTTCGCATACGCGCACGCAGCGGCCGCAGAGGATGCAGTCCTCGTACTCCTGACGGAACCGCTGCTGTCGTACCTCGTGAGCAGCGGCGAGATCCTGAATCGTCTTGGACTGAGGGCAAGAGGCGAGGAGGAGCTCGAGGATCATCTTCCTCGCACTGACCACACGTGACGACGCGGTCCGGACATTCAACCCCTCCTCAGCCGGATATGTACACGAGCTGACCAACTTCGACCTGTTTCCGTCTCCGATCTCAACAAGACACAGCCTGCAGGCTCCGTAGGGAGACAGCCCCTCCATGTGGCACAGAGTCGGAATGGGGAATCCCATGAACTGGGCTGCTTCAAGCAACGTCGTCCCCTTCTCCACCTCCACTGCCACACCGTTGATGCTAAGCTTGATCATCTATTGCCCTCTGCTTGTCACCAGCAGGTCCTCATCGACCTCCGGACGGATCGTGAACTCCAGGTCACATCTCAAGCACCGCTTAGCTTCGCGGATCGCGGCTTCAGCGGTCAGCACGCCCTCCACTTCCGCAAAGGAATGCCCCCGCTCATCCGCTGAAAGTACCGGCGGCTCCACCCTCCCTGTCTGGCCGTGCGCGTCTTTCGCTCCGTCTACCGGTGCTACGTATTCCGTGGGCAGGCGAGGCTCCACGGGCTGGATGAGGGACTGTCCCCGCAGGTACCTCCCGATCACATCCGCGGCGCGTCTTCCCGCCGCGATTGCATCGATTACCGTGTTTGGCCCCGTGGTGAAATCGCCACCGGCAAAGACGCCAGGTCTTCCTGTGGCGAGCGTCCGCTTCTCCACAACCGCCGACCCGTACTTCATCTGAATCGCGCTGGTTTCTTCCGCACCGATATCGACGGCTTCCTCTCCAATCGCGACGATGAGGGTGTCCAACGGCACTCGCTTCTCCGATCCGGTCCTGGGAATCGGTCTACGTCTACCACTCGTGTCTATCTCACCGAGATCGTTGCAGATGAACTCCGCGGCTGTCATCCGGCCATCCTTGCCGTGTACCCTCACCGGAGAAGTGAGAAGCTCCAGGCGTATGCCCTCTTGTAGCGCGCCTTCAATCTCCTCTTCGAAAGCCGGCATCTCGCGCCGAGTGCGACGGTAGAAGATGGTGACCTCCGTCACCCCCTTCTGGCGGATGGCGACGCGAGCAGCATCGACTGCCGAATTGCCTCCGCCGATCACACCCACCTGTCCCTTCGCAAGGTCTTCACCACGCAGATTCCATGACTTCAGGAACTCGATAGAAGCGTGGACACCGACCAAGTTCTCTCCGTCGATGTTCATGCGTCTGCTCTTGTGCGCTCCAAGAGCCAAGAACACTGCGTCGAACCTGTATCCGAACAAGCTGTCGATAGTGAAATCGCGGCCCAGTGCTTCCCCACAGCGAAGCTCGACGTTCTCGTCGATCAACGCATCGATTTCCTTCCTCAAGACATCCCGCGGGAGCCGGAAGCCCGGTATGCCAGACACCAGCATTCCTCCCGCACGATCCTCGGCCTCGAACACAGTTGCCTTCACTCCCTGCAACGATAGATGGTGTGCCGCTGTGAGTCCGGCCGGACCCGCTCCTACAACCGCCACCGTCTTGCCAGCAACAGCAGGATCGGGATGCCTTTCGGGCTGGTATGTGCTTGGATCGACGTTGTCAGTTACGAACCGTTTCAGGGCGCGAAGTGCGAGAGGATCCTGTCCGGTTGTACCGAGCCGGCACCGTTCCTCACACTTGTGGTCGCAGACGCGCGCGCAGACCGAGGGGAACGGATTTGGCTCACGTATGGCCCGGTACGCTTCCTCGTATTCACCTCGGGCTATCAGAGCGGCGTAGCGCCAAGCTTCCGTCCCAACCGGGCAGGCGGCCTGGCACGGTGCACCCGTGAGTCCCCTACAGACTTGCGCGTCACATCGCATGTCGATTACGTGCCGTTCGTATTCGCCACGGAAATACCGGAGTGTGCTGAGTACTGGATTTGCTGCCGAATGCCCGAGGCCACACATGGTGGAGTCCGCAACCGTATGGCCCAGCGCCTTCAATAGATCGAGATGAGCCAAAGTCCCTCGCCCCTCCGTGATGTCGTCGAGCAGCTCCCACATACGCTGCGTACCTTTGCGACATGTGAAGCACTTGCCGCACGACTCGTCCTTGAGAAACCCCATGAAGTACTTGGCTACGTCTACCATGCAGGTTTTCTCATCCATGACGATCATGCCACCCGAACCCATCATGGCTCCGGCCTGCTTCAGGCTGTCGTAGTCGATTGGCAGGTCAAACCGCCAATGCGGGATGCATCCACCGGAGGGCCCTCCTATCTGTATCGCCTTGATCTTGCTGCCCTCTAACGGGCCGCCTCCAATGTCGTAGACGATCTCCTTTATGGAGGTACCCATTGGGACCTCAACCAGGCCGGTGTTTCTGATCTTCCCGACGACCGAAAAGACTTTGGTACCGGTACTGGTCGGGGTCCCAACGTGAGCAAACTCATCCCCACCCATGGCGATTACAATCGGGATGTTGGCCCAAGTCTCCACGTTGTTGATGCATGTTGGCTTGCCCCGAATCCCGGCTTCGGTAGGGTACGGAGGTCGCTGTCGCGGTTCTCCGACTGCGCCTTCAATGGTGCGAATTAGAGCGGTCTCCTCACCGCACACGAACGCTCCGGCGCTCTTGACGATGTTGATGTCGAAGTCGAGGCCCGTGCCCAGTATGTCTTGGCCGAGCAGGCCATATTCTCGAGCCAGGCGGAGCGCGATCAGCAGGTGCTTGATGGCCAGGGGATACTCGTGCCGCACGAAAACGAACCCTTCGCTGGCGTGCATCGCGATCCCTCCGATGATCATCCCTTCGATCACACTGTGAGGGTTGCCTTCCAGGATGCTGCGATCCATGTAGGCTCCAGGGTCGCCCTCGTCGGCATTGCAGACGACATACTTCTCGCTGCTCTGTGTACGCAATGCCATTTCCCACTTGTCGGCAGCGGGGAAACCCGCACCACCACGCCCCCGCAAGCCCGACTGCCGTAATTCGTCAATTATCTGTTCTGGTGTGTATTGCCCCAGCACCTTAGCCAGTGACTGGTAACCGCCCTCGGCGATGTAACCGAACAGCCTGATTGGGTCGAGCCGCTGATTTCTTCCGAGCAGTGTTCGCTGCTGTCCAGCGAAGAAAGGAATGTCGTCGAGACGTTGGCAGGCATCCCCCGTAACAGGATCCCGATAGAGGAGATGCTGGAGAGTCTCACCAGACACCGCAGCATCGACGATCGCGGGAACGTCTTTCGTGCTGAGCTTAGGATAGAAGGCATCCTGCGGCTCTTGTACCACGAAGGGGCCCATCTCGCAGAAACCGTGGCATCCCGTGACACGCAGCGAGACCTGGTCGACCAGGTCTCTTTGAATGAGATGCCTCTTCACGATCCGCTGAACGTCATTGGCTCCGCTCGCCTGGCAGGCGGTGCCGGCACAAACGGTCACGCACGGTTTTGGGACAGCCACGCGGTCACGTATGCGACGGCGAAGCGATTCCAACTCCCTTATGCTGCTGAGTCTTGACATCGGTATTTCTGTCTGTTGTATCCGCCTTCGTTCTTGGGCTGCACACTTGCCTCTAGCATCTGTGCGGCATCACACACCGAGATCCAGCATGTGCTCCTGGCACCCGCGACGTGAGCAGAGTTGAACAGTCCCGCCGCCTCTCACGAGAAGGACGATCATCGGGGCATCGCAGTCCGGGCAGACTCGGGTGGATCTGAGTTCCGCATGGCAGCGGGGACAGAAGAAATGGACGATTGCGCCGTGTGGGATGTCGTACTCACTTTCTATCCGGTAGTCGCCGTACAGACTGCTCAACCTCATCCATCCATGTTTGCGGCCGAAGGAGGCTGTGACGCGGACCATAGGATGACCGTCGAGGAGGTGCTCTCGGGTCATCAAGCTACGGTTGCAGCTCGGACAGGAGAGACTCACCCCGAATACCCGGTCGTCCTCGCTCATGCTCAGTGCTCCGTTGACCCGTGCAGAGCGGTCGAGAACACCTGGTACGTCTCGCTCCTTGACGTTTCGGTAGTACTCGCCGTCCACGACCGCCACCGGCCCCAACGCACACGCACCGAGGCAGTTCACGGTCGACAGAGAGAACTCTCCATTTTGGCTGGTTCTTCCTGCCCTTACATTCAGCTGTTTCTCGAAGCCCTTGAGAAGCTCCGGTGAGCCGCGCACATGACAAGCGGTGCCCATACATACCGACACCAAGTGCTTGCCTCTGGGTTCTAGACTAAAACCCCGGTAGAATGTCGCCACGCCAAATACGTCAACGAGAGAACGACCTGTTCTGCTCGCTACGATTCTCAGAGCTGCCTCGGGGAGGTGATTGTATTGGGATTGGACGTCCTCGAGAATGGAAATGACGGAGCCCTGCTTCCCGTTATATCTATCGACGATCCGGATCACGTCGTCCGGCTTCATCTGGACACTCATTTGTCACGCCTCTCAGTCGTGCGAATCGAGCAATACGAGACCTAGTGGTATTCGTCGCAGTGCCAGACGCCACCGTCAGGCTGGCAGTAGATGCAGGCCTCATAGGCTTCACAGGTGCCGCAGAGCCCCAATCGCCCGTTGGGTTGTCGTGCAACGACCGGATCCGCTCTCGGATTGGCGATTCTCGGATTTGCCCTTCGGACACTGAGAGTCGGGACGTAGTCGTCGAACTGTTCGCACTGATGTACCGGATGGCGACGAGACTTTAGGTACATGCAGCTTGCGGCATTGATGCATGTCGAACACAAGCCCTGCTTCACGATGCTCTGCGTTGGCACAGTATCCCCCTGCCTCTTGGTTGCATTGGCCTTCAAGGCAAGGGACGTGCTAACCAGCCAGCCAAGAGCGCGTGGCCAGCCACGTTGTTGGGTCGGATCTTTAAGTCTTTGCACGCAAGGATGTTAGGACATCTCATGAATGACGGCGTCACCCTAAAGGATGGTCCGAGTGGGGAGCAGGAAGCGGTCGATTTTGTACCACCGGGGTGTTTTTCCCCGGCGCAGTGCCGGCGTTACTGCGCGATGCGCTCAGACACGATGTAGGTTCTAATGGTCGTCCGACACGTGTAATCCTTCGCGCATGCGGTCGGGGCGAGTTTGGGTGAGTGACTCGCCGCTAGCGGAAGCGGTGAGCAATATTGGCCATTCAGCAAGGAGTCAATCTGAAGCGGTACTACCTCTGGTCGTGTTTCGACAATTTCGAGTGGGTATTCGGCTTCAGCCGGCGATTTGGATTGGTTTACGTAGACTTCGAAGCGCCTACGACTATCAGTCCTACATTCGAAACAATGGACTCGTTGGCGATGACACAACGTCAGCTCCACGCGGGAATTAGCCGTCCGGCTCGTCAAAGCTGATGGCGTCATCCCACTGCTTCAGTCCGCCGCCCAGGCTCATCATGCGACGTGGTCGTGCTGTCGATTCGTGGCTGCTCGGCCTCGCTGCTCCACCTTGCGTTCCCAGGCTTCCAGATTCTTTTTCGCGTTCTGCACGTACGGAGACCACGCGATGGCCTTGATGATGCCCTTGTTGATTGCGCGAACGGGCTGCCGAAACGGACGGACGACGTCTACGAAGAGCACGACCCGCTGGCTATCTCCGTCATGCCACACCTCGTGGTAGAATGTGTCGTCGAAGATCATGCATTTGCCCTCCTCCCAGTGCCGGAAGTCGTTGCCGACGCGGATCCGTATCTTCTCTCGGGGTTCGGGCACAATCAGGCCGAGGTGGCACCGTAACACGCCTTTGTAGGGGCCCCGGTGCGACTTGATGTGCTTGCCGGGCGCGAGGATTGAGAACATAGCCGACTTCATGCCGGGGATCTGCTCGAGTAGCTTGGTCGTCTCCGGGCACCTAGCGCAGTTCGTCTCAGACTTGACGCCGTATCCGAAAAAGAAGAAGGTCTTCCATTTGTCATCCTGGGAGATCGTGCGCTGATCTGTGGAAACGTCCTGAAAACTGGGTATGATCTCGCGCTCTTTGAGCACTTCTTCGAGTTCGGCTCGGATGGTTTTCCAGTTGTCCTCCAGGTCTTTGACCCAGGGAAAGTCCTCGCTTTCGAAAAATGTCTTGTCGCCGACTTCGGAGTAACGGACAATGACCCGCTCGATGCTTTTCAGGATGCTAGAGGTCGGCTGCTTGATCGCGTTCCAAAGGCGTTCTCTGGAGGGCGATTTGGCTTCAGGTTTGTTTGCCATAAGCGTCTGCTATCCTCTGGTTCTGGTAGAACCACCGAGATCGGCAACTGCCTTGTTCATCACGCGGCGGACCTCTCGCGATCCGTCATCCATCTTTCTCTCAAGCAGATTCAGCAAGGGACGCGCGGTTTCATCTATGTTGTCGAGAGCATTGGCGGCATGCAGGCGGATGTATTCGTTCTCGTGATCGAGCAGCTCTCCCAAGGTCTGCAGCGCCTGCCCCGTGTCTCCGAGAAGGCAGAGTGACTCCGCTGCTGCGATCCGCACATCGGGTGAAGGGTCCTGGAGGCGTTTCAGCAGCGCCTCACGCGCGCCAGCAGCTTCCGGACCGAGTGCGACGCATCCAACTGCACCCCAGAAACGCAGGCCGCTGTCCTCGTCCGACAGCAGATCCACAAGTAGTCCCAGCTTATCCGGATCCCGGCTGTTTGCGATGTCGGCGGCACTCAGAATGGCGTCCAGATCATATCTGCGCCTATCATGAGCCATTTCATATGGTGCGCCACCCTCGGATCTGGCCACCATCTCTCCCTCGGCCAGGAATCCTGCATCACGAATGTCAGTGACCCAGTCTCTCTCCGCCTGTCGCATTCGAAGGAGTACGTCTTGATACTCGGCCTGCCCGGCGAGGTTTGAGACCTCATGAGGATCGGCCTGTGTGTCAAATAGCTCTTCCGCGGGCTTTTCTTCGAAGAAGTATCGCTCCGGGCCCCTCAGCTGTCCTGCGTCATACAGTCGCTGCCACGACTGCATGGCGGGCATCCGCCAGAGATATTCCAGATGCTGGGCATAGATCCTGTGGGGCATGTAGTTGCGTATGTACTTGAACCGTTTGTCACGGACAGCCCTCGCCAGGTCATACCGCTCATCCATGCGTCCACGGAAGAGGTATATGTAGTCGTTCGGTGCAGCCGCCTGCGGGCCCAAGAACGCCCGACCCTGCATGTGCTCCGGGACCGGCACACCCGCCAGGCTCAGCACTGAGGGAGCGAAATCGACGTGACTCACGAGGCGCTCGGTGCGCGTTCCCTGTGCACCTGCTGCAAAGTGTCGGTACTTCTGGGGGAATCGAACAATCAGCGGGATGTGCGTACCGGAGTCGTACAGAAACCGCTTGCTCCTCGGCAGCACGCCGGCATGGTCGGAGTAGTAAAAGACTATCGTGTCTTCAGCCAGTCCCTGTGCTTCCAGTTCTGCCAACGCTTCGCCGATCTGACGGTCGAGCTCCGCTACCCGATCATAATACTGAGCCCAATCGTGCCTGAATTCCGGAGTGTCCGGATGGTATGGCGGGAGATCCACCAGCGCTGGCTCGTGACGGGTAGGTGTACTGTCGTGTAGCGAGCTCTCGTGCGACACACCGAAATTCACAACGCTGAAGAACGGCTGTGCAGGATCTCGGTTCATCCAAGTAGCCTGACGACTCGATTCATCCCACGCATCGTCAGGTTTTGCAGTGTTGTAGTCTTCCTTGGCCCTATTGGTGCAATAGTACCCCGCCTCACGGAGATACTGAGTGAAGAACTTGAACTGTGCGGGGATGGGATTGTTGCTCCGCATGTGATGTGTACCGAGGGAGCAGGCGTACATGCCTGTTATGAGCGTGGACCGCGCCGGAGCGCAGACCGGGGCGTTGGCAAAGGCATTTTCATAGAGGACGCCCTCCTCTGCCAACCTGTCCAGGTGAGGCGTGTCGGCGAACCCGTCTCCGTAACACCCTAGAAACCGGCCGTTGTCTTCACTGACAAGCCAGAGGATGTTCGGTCTCTCTCCACCTGCTTGCCAGGTTGACGCCGGGAATGGCAGCATGGTTGAGAGTGTAGCACCACCGACAGCTCTGCAGAAATGTCTTCGCGATGTTACGGCATTCATCATCGATTACTTGACATAAGCCCTAGAGGTCGACGCGAACGGACGCTCGGTACACTTGTGCGCAGCGTCTATTCTACAGTCGGAACAGCCGATGCAGAAGTGCGGGGATCGTCCGGCTCGGGCTGTAAGCCTGGCCCGCCGTTCAATCAGTGAGTCGGGTTCGCGCGAATGTCACAAACCGATGCCGGCAGTCTCCGCCGGCGAGATCTCCGGCATGGCGCCCTGCTTTGTCGCCACCAGCGCCGCGTATCGATTGGCTGCCTTCAGTGTCTGTTCCGGAGTGGCTTGCCTCACCATTTGATGCGCCATCATAGCGGTGAATGAATCACCGGCGCCTACTGGATCGCCGCCTGTGGTGTCGGCTGTGATTCCGGATGCGTAGGTCGTTCCGTCCGACGTCGTGATCGAGGCGCCGCGGCCACCTTGAGTCACGACTACGCAGTCGACATCGACTTCCTCGAGCAGCCAGCTGACTAGAGACGGTTGTCCCAGCAAGCCCGACAGCTGGGCGACCTCCGATTCATTCAACTTGACGATGTTGGACAGCAGTAGGGTGGTCGCTATCGCGTCGGCATCCATGAATGGCGTGCGGAGGTTCACATCGAAGACTATGAGCGCCTCGCCACGTGACTCCGACAACAGGTGGTGTATTGCGGTGCGGCTTGGCTCTCGGCGCTGCGCGAGTGAGCCGACACAGATCGCGTCGGCATACTGCGTGACCACGCGTGCGGCATCGTCTGCAACGATGTAATCCCACGCCACGTCTTCGACAATTGTGTACCGAGGATCAGAGCCCTCCATGGTCACCGTCACCGTGCCCGTGGGCTTCGTGCCGTCGCGCTGCACGCAGTCGGTTACGACGCCTCGCTCATCGAGAAAAGCCACGAGTTCGGATCCCAGGTCGTCGGAGCCGACACGCGTGACGATAGCGCCACGGTCGCCCAGGCGGGCTGCATGGTAGGCGACGTTACACGGTGCGCCGCCCGGTCGCCGTTCGTCCGGAAACACGTCCCACAGCGCCTCGCCAATGGCTACGATCGTCTTAGGCACTTACAGTCCTGGCACCTGTCTGCCTTGGTTGCTGGTTACCACCAAGCGATCACGAAGATCGCCATGAGTACCAGCATAGCGGCGGACTGGTAGCGGTAGTTCTTGTACCACGGGAGACGTGCCAGAGCCGGTGCCTCCTCTGCGAGCAGAGCCGGTGACCACGTCAACGTCCGAACGACTTCCTGATCCGGCTTTGCCGTGGCGAGGCTCGCGACCACCATCGCAAGCAGCGAGATCACGGTCAGGATCGGCGCGAGGTAAAGGAAATGCACGACCGGCGTACCTGCCGCGGCCATCTGCACTTGCTCCGGTGTGAGCGCCTGAGTTTGGACGATGATCGACCCCGAGAGCGCCAGAATGAAGAAGACCGCGGCGGCCAAGTGTCCGACTACGAGTGCCGCGAAGGCACCGTGTCCGTTGGCGCGTTTCCAGAACACGCCGGAGAAGAAGCACGCGACAATCGGCGGAGCGAGGTAGGCCAGCATCTGCTGCAGGTACGTCCAGATGTTGGGGAACTTGATGATCTGTGGCGCCCACAGAATCGCAAGAGCCATGAACACGAAGGTCACGATTCGTCCGGCAATGACCAGGCTGTGGTTCGGCACTTTGGGCTTGATCTTCTTGATGAAGTCCATGGTGACCAGCGTGGATGCCGAGTTCAGCGTCGAGTCAACGCTCGACATGATCGCTGCCACCAGCGCGGTGATGATGAGCCCTCGCAACCCAACCGGCAACAGATCGAACATGAGCGTCGGAAAGATGAGGTCCGGATTCTCCGCCAGGGCCGGATACTCAGCCGGCGAGTACATCAGGCGGCCGAAGATGCCCGGCAACACCATGATGAAGATGATGGGGAGCTTGAGCAGACCGGCGAACAGCGCGCCCCAGCGACCGTGGTCGAGGTTCTTTGCCCCGAGAGCCCGCTGAACCATGAACTGGTTGGTGGCCCAGAAATAGAAGCCGAGCAGGAATACACCGGTGACAAGGCCCGGCCACGGCAGGACCGGGTCCGATGTCGGGCGCACGATTGACAGGTCGTCGGCCGGTATCTGGGCCACCACCGCCGACCAGGAGCCTCCGACAGCGTTGAACGAGAGCACGGCGACTAGGCAAGCGCCAAGCAGTAACAGCACGGCTTGCACCGCATCGGTGTAGACAACCGCCTTCAGTCCGCCTGCAATTGTGTAGGCGCCTGCCACGATGCCCAACACGACCACGGAAAACCACATCGGAATGTCAGGATAGATGATCTGGACTACCAGAGATCCGGCATACAGGGCAGCGGCAGTGTCGATCATGATGTTCATCACGATCAACAGGGCCGAGAAGTAGTATCGGGAGCGTTGATCGAAGCGTCGCTCCAGAAACTCCGGCATCGTGTACACGCGGGTCTTGAGGTAGAACGGTAGAAAGAACACCAAGAACACTATCAGTACGAGGGCCGCCATCCACTCGTAGTTGTATACGGAAATGCCGGAACTGAACGCGGCGGACGACAGCCCCACAAGTGTGCTGGAGGAGACGTTTGAGGCGAACAGCGAGAATCCGATCAGCCACCAGGTAAGCGCACGGCCGGCAAGGAAGTAGTCGTCGGTGGTCTTAGTACGTTTCGCGAAGTAGAACCCGAGCCCGACGATGAATAAGACGTACAGCACTACCATCAACAAATCGGGAGTAGCAAGTTGGAATTCGGGCATGGTTACCTTGGCAGATCGGTTAAACGATTTGGGTTGCGCCCGCCAAAGTGGCTATCCGACGGCGACAACACAAGCAGCGGTTTGTTCCGCTTGCTCTTCAAATACGACTGGGTGAACGAGTCATCTACTGACCAGTGCGGGAATCATGTGCGTCGAGCCAGGCTAACAGCTCCGCTAGTTGGCCGGTGGCCAGCCCGATGCTCGTGTCGGCAGCCCCGTAGTACACGCGTATCTCGTCGTCCACCAGGGTCCAGCCACAGGGGAACACGACGTTCGGCACGTCACCGATGCGCTCGTATTCCTCGGCAGGAGAAAAGAGCCACTCACTCGATCGCTTCAGCACTCGACTTGGGTTATCGAGATCGAGCAGTGCTAATCCCAAGCGATAGATGGACCCCGACGCCGTGGTCCGGACGCCGTGATACAGCACGAGCCATCCTTGATTAGTCATGAGGGGCGGCGCCGAGAGCCCAATCTTCCCTGCGTCCCACCACGCTCCCTCACGAGCTTTCATCAGAATCCTGTGGTCTCCCCAGTGCTTGAGGTCTGGCGAATACGAAAGCCACATGTGGGCGCCACCCATACCGGCTGGCGGCATGGGGCGATGGATCAGCGCCCAACGCCCAGCGACCTTGACGGGGAATAGCGCGGCATCCTTGTTGTCGGGCAGCATCACTGCGCCGAGTCGCTCGAACGTCTCGAAATCGGCGGTAGTGGCCAGCGATACAAGGGGTCCGTTGTTGGAGTAGGCGGTGTAAGCCACGATCCACCGCTGTTCTTCCTCGATGAAGGTTACGCGTGGATCTTCAATCCCCCAGATCTCCTCGGGGTGTGTATCGGGTTTCCCGACGAACGTGGGAGCTGGGTCGATGCGCCATCCGGTCACGCCATCCGAACTGCGTGCCACCGTGAGATGAGACAACCCGCGTCGGTCCTCCACCCTCACAAGCAGGATTGTCTCGCCGTCGCGCATCGTCGCTCCTGGGTTGAACACGCTGTTGGCGGGGTAGGGTAGGTGGGCGGCGCTGATAATTGGGTTGTCCGGATGGCGCGTTAGCAACTCAGTGTGTGGGGTCTTTGTCATTGCCATGTTCCTAGTCAGAACGTGTTGCATCGCCTGGGCAGCATCGAGTTACGGATTGGATCGGTCCTCGAGCAGCGATGAACCGTCGGCCGCGAATAGGTGTAGCCGTTGCGGGTCGACCGACAGCCCCACGACCGCGCCAGGCGCCGGACCGCTGGGCACAGCGGCGACCAATCGTCTTCCTTCCACCTCGACGTGTAGATGCGTCGTAGCGCCCAACACCTCGGCCAAGACGAGCTGCCCACTTATTGCTGCCGACTCAGGCGCGTCGGCGAGCACGAGGTCCTCGGGGCGAACGCCGAGCGTGACTACGTCTCCGGACTTGAGCGCGGCGACGGGGCGGCGCTCGGTCGCTAACGCAATTCTCAGGGTGTCTGAAACGAATACGAGTCCGTTTCGCTCGTGCTCGAGGCACCCATCCAGGAAGTTCATGGGCGGAGTGCCGATGAAGCCGGCCACGAACCGGTTCGCCGGCGCCGTGTAGACGTCGATCGGGCGGCCCACCTGCCGGATGCGCCCTTCGTGTAGTACGACCAGCCGATCGCCCAGCGTCATGGCTTCCATCTGGTCGTGGGTCACGTACAGGGCCGTGGTCCCGATACGCCGCTGCATTTGGGCGATCTCCTGACGCATCTGGCCACGCAAGTGGGCGTCGAGGTTGGAGAGCGGCTCATCGAACAAGAACACTGCGGGTTCCCGCACCATGGCCCGCCCCATCGCGACACGCTGCCGCTGGCCACCCGACATCTGCTTTGGCTTACGATCGAGGAATGGCCCGAGTTCGAGGATCTCCGTTGCCCAGCGCACCCGTTGCTGGATCTCATCTTTCGGGATTTTTCTCAGGCGCAAACCGAGCGAAATGTTCTCGCGTGCCGTCAGGTGAGGGTAGAGTGCGTAGTCCTGGAACACCATGGCGACGTTGCGTTCCCTGGGCGGCAGATGCGTGACCTCCCGCTCGCCGATGCGGACGGTTCCGCTCGTGATGCTCTCGAGCCCGGCAAGCATCCGCAGGATCGTCGATTTACCGCATCCCGATCCGCCCACCAGGACCACCAGTTCACCGTCGGCCACCTGAAGGTCGAAATCCCGAACCACGGTCGTAGTCCCGAAGTCCTTCCGCACGTGCTCGAACGCAACGGTGGCCACGATCTATCCCTTTATGCCTGTGCTTGCCATGCTCTCGATGAAGTAACGCTGGAGGAACATATAGGCCAGCACCACTGGCACCACTAACACCATCGCCGCGGCGAGCTTGGTGGCGAGCTGGCGTGGGCCGGCACCACCACCCAAGGAGAACACCGTTAGAAGCTGCGGCAGTGTCATTAGCTGCTCGTCTCGCACCACCAGCAGTGGCCAAAGCACCTCGTTCCACGCGCCCATGAAGGTGATGATGCCTACCATCGCCAGCGGCGCCTTCGCCAGAGGCCAGAAGACGGTGAACAGAATGCGCAGCTCACCCATCCCGTCCAGCCGCGCCGAGTCAATGAGAGAGCGGGGCACTTGGAGAAAGAACTGGCGCAGGATCAGGATCGCGGTCGCGTTGAGGGCGAACGGCACGATCAGCGCCGCATAGCTGTCGACCCAGCCGAGCTGCACGATCAGCGTGTACATCGGGATCAGCGTGAGCTGTGCGGGCACGAGCAGGACCGCCACGGTGACGGCGTTGAGGATACCGCGCCCCGGAAAGCTGAGCCGGGCCAGGGCGTAGGCCGCGGAAGACCCGAAAACGAGCACTGAGAGCGTGATGGTCGTTGCCACGAGCATGCTGTTGAACAGAGCGCGTCCGAATGGGGCGCGGGCCCACATCAGGCGGTAGTTCTCGAGAGTGGGTTGATCCGGGAGTAGCGAGAGCGCTCCCACCTCGGCCGGCGACTTGAAGGTAGTGGCTGCCATCCACAGGAAGGGATAGAGGAACGTGGCGGCCGCCACAGCCAATAACAAATAGAAGGCCGCGCGCTTCATGCCTCCTCCGCGCTTCCGATTACTCGGCGTTGCACCAGGAGAACGGCCCCGATGATCACCGCCAGGGCCAGCCCCAGCGTGGCGGCGTAGCCCATCTTCTGGTACGAGAAGGCGTTCCTGTACATGTAGAGCACAATTGACAGCGTTCGCCGCAGCGGGCCTCCCCCGGTCAGCACGTACGGCTCGATGAACAGCTGGAATCCGTTGATCGTCGACAGCGTCACGACCAGTAAGGTCTGGGGCTTGAGCAGCGGAAGCGTGACGTGCCAGAAACTCTGCCACGACGTCGCCCCCTCCAGCTCAATAGCCTCATGACAGCTGCGCGGGACAGTCTGCAGGCCTGCGAGGTAGATGACGACGTAGAACCCCACGTTCTTCCAGGTCGCCATGATTGCGATCGCCGGCATGGCGATGGCGGGATCGGTAAGCCAGGGGACCGGTCCGAGATCAAGCCGCGCGAGCAGTCCGTTGATGAGACCCACGTCAGTAGCGTAGAGCGCACTCCAAAGAATGGTCACCACCGCCCCAGATATGACGACGGGGAGAAAGAATGCGGCCCGCCAGAACGCGCGGAAGCGCAGCGGTCGGTCGAGGACCCAGGCCAAGGTGAGCGCGACAACGATCTGGAGCGGCAGGTGGATCGCCAGGAACACGCAGGTGTTGACCAGGGCCTGCCAGAAGCGAGCGTCGCCAACCAAGTGCTGGACGTTGCCGAGGCCCACGAAGCTCGGTGTGGTTACCAGGTCCCACTTTAGCAGAACCAGAACGACGGAGAAGCCGATTGGGAACAGTGAGAAGAGCAGCAGGAACGCCGCGTACGGTGCCGATAACAGCAGACCGGAGCGGGCCTCAGCGTGCACGCAGCACCGCCCGGACCTCGTCCGCTGCCTGCCGCACCGCCTGTTCCGGAGGCAAGATGCCATATATGGCCGCGGCCTCGTAGGCTTCCGACAGGATATCGAAGATCTCCACGATGTCGGGATCGACATCGATGTCACGGCCCCGGTCGGCGCGCTCCGCGTAGGCTTGGAGAGTGGGCCAGCGTGTGAGCGCCGTGGCGAAACGCCCGTCTGACGCCAGCGAGCGGCGATACGGGAGTTGGGCGGCCTCCTCGATCAGGAGCCTGTCAGCTTCCGGCGACGTCAGGTAAGCCACGAACCGAGCGGCTGCTACCGGATGCCGCGTGGTCGAGAAGACCGCTATGCTCTTGAGATCGGCGAAAGCATAGGCTGCTTCCGGATCAGCGCCGTCCGGCACGGGCATGGGAGTGACATCGTAGCGCAGCCCAGAGACCTTCAGCTCCTCTAGCTGCCTTACGAACCAAGGACCCACCACCTTCATGGCCACAGTCCCGTCCATGAACGGATCCTGTCCCTCGAAGTTGGAGAGCGGCAGCAGCCCCTCGGCAAATGCCTGACGCAGCACTTCAAAGGCCCCCACCGCCGCCTCATTCTCGAAGGCCACCTCGTTTCCCGACACCAGCGTCCGCCCGTCCGATGCGGCGAGGTAGAGCGGGTAGAAGTCGTAGAAACGCTCGAACCAGGTCGTCTTGAGCCGCGCCCAGAATCCCCAGCGGTCCAGGCGTCCGTCGCCGTCGGTGTCGCGCGCCAGCAGTCGGAGCGCATCGATCAGCTCGCTGTATGTGCCGGGAGGCGTCACGCCGGCTTCGGCGAGCAGGCCGACGTTGTACATCAGCATCATCGGGTTGGTCTTCCACGGCACGGCGTGGATGCTGCCGTCGGGAAGCCTGAGCGGCGCGAGCATCGGCTCCCTGGCGCGCTCACGGAGACGAGCGGCGGTGGAGGCCAGTTCGTCGAGGCGCACGACACTGCGCGCCCTCACGAGGCGCGCCAGGAGTCCCGACGACACGTTGGAGCAGATGTCCGGAGTCGCGTTTCCGACCACCGCCGCCAGCAGGATCTCCTCTGAAGAACGGCCGGCGGGGATCGGCTGTACGTGCACCTGTACGTCAGGGTGACGGTCGTTCCATACGGTAGCTAGTCGCCGCGCGAGATCGACTTCAAGTGGATTCGCGGCCGGCCAGTACGTCAGCTCGATAGTGCCGTCGCCAGCTCGCTCTTCAACTGCAACCGTCTCTCCCCGGCGCGACACAATCACGCGTCCGCCCTCCGGGCCGACGAACTCCCGTTCCTCGGGTCCGTCTGCCGGAGCTGCGATGATGGGACCGACAGCGCGGTAGCCGAGGTACAGCGCCGCTTCCGGATAGGTCGACACCGCACCAAGTGCGAGCAGCGATTCGATGGTCGATTCCGCGCCCGAGTTTCGGTTCACCTGATCGAATGAAGGACCTCCCAGACCATCGAGCGTTCGGCCAGTTGCGGCGTCGTACATCGTGATCCCAGCCCGGTTGGAGCCGAGAAACCAAGCGGCCGCAAGACCGGCCAGGACGCGGTACTTGGGTTCCTCGGTCGCGTCGGCCAGAGCGAGGTAGCCTTCGACCACGGGAGAGACGCCGTAGGCGATCTGCGGGAAGGGCTGTGTGCTTCCATCTGGGGAGACCACCGCCGGGATCTCACCCGCGAGTAAGAATCGCACCCAGAGTTGGTCGGCCTCGCGCCGTGCGGCGGCCACCAGGTCGGGCCGCGCGAGCACGCGTCCCGCCAGCGCTAGTGCCTGCACCGATCGCGCTCCCCACGCGTGCCAAACGCCTTCTGCGGGATCGATGTGCGCTCCCCAGGGAGCGGCGTCGTGATCTCCCACTGCCAACGACACGAGCATGTCTGCAGTACGGCCGGCGAGGGCAGCGCGCTCCTCGGTTGGCTCGGCCTGTTGCAGGGCGAGCAGGCCGAGCAGAGCTTCGGCGGTGGCGGTTGCCGATCCGCCCACCAATAGCCCCCGCTCAACATTGCGCGCCAGCCTGGAGATCGCCCGCTCCAGCGTTGGTCGCAGCTCGTTGACAGTCGAGTCCTCGGGACCCAGGATGCGTGCGGCCTCTCCCATCGCCCACAGTGACCGAGCTGCCCAGTAGGAGAAGGACTTCCGGCTAGTCGGCGCCGCGCGGTTGGGCGTTCCATCTGCATGCACGAAGTTGAGAAACTCGCCGTCTCCTTGCTCCATCGTGGTCGCGAAGGCCAAGAGGTCCAAAGCCTCCTGCTTGGTGTGCGGGTCGGCGGTGTGCTCGAAGTGCCGCAGGTAGACGACCGCAGCGCGCGCCGCGTCGTCCACGGCGGCGAGTCCCTCGAACCCGTCGCGCGCAGGAGAGCCAACCGGTCGGTAGTCAGGCGCCTCTGCATAGAGTGCGACTGCGCGCACGGGTCGTCCGGCCACCGTCACGTCGAAGCCGAGGTGACGTAGGTGGTTCAGGTTCAGCTCGACGGGTTTCGCACCGGGCGGAATCGTGACGGGCGGTGGGCCGGACCCGCAGCCCAGGAATATCAGTGCCGAGGCGGCGACAGCTGATCTCGCGACGGCGCCGTGCTTCACCGCTGTGGCAGCCTGTCTACCAGGAAGCGAACGGCTAGGTCGGTGACGTTCCAGAGTTGGATATCAGAGCTGGTGCCGTAGCGAATCGGGTGCAGTGTGCCGTCGTCGATGCTGTAGCTCCACAGCTCGTTGTGGCTCAGGCCTGAGGCCTCGACTGCCTCTCCCGTGGTCTCGAGCGCATCGCGGAGCGTCTCTACGTATGACCTGAACGCGTCGCTCTCGTCTCGCAATCGACCGGAATCGTCGTAGGCAGCGTTGATCTGATGTGCAAGGCCGAGCAACAACAGGTTCACCTCGCGGCCCCATACCACGCGCGGTGAATGGTAGAGGTCGTCGCGAAAGCTCTGCTGCACGGCGCTGCTCGCGTACGCGTCGTTGACAACGAGCGGCCCCAGCCCTGCGACGAAGAGCCCGACCGGGTAGGGTCGCACGATCGCGTCGAGCAGCTCGAGCACCGTTGCCGGATCGGTTGAGCCATGCAGGATCTCCTCGGTGTATCCCGTGAGGAACAGCTCGGTTGCCGGGTCCGTACTAGCGGCGGCAACGGGCTGGCCCTGGCTGTCGAGCGATAGAGCCAGGAACGAGAGTGGCTGCTCCGCCGCGCCCTCGTCGTCGAGACGCCGTCGCCAATACTCGCGTTCTTGCGGTGGCAACGGTCTGAGGGCTGCCTCAACGCGCCGCCGGATCTCGGACACCTCGAGCCGAACCTCGAAGTGCTGGCGCGCTTCCCGCCACGTGGTGATGGCGGCACGCAGGGCCGCCGGATCCTGCAGGTAGGTCTCGAGCGCCGAGACTTCCACTGAGACGCGCGATAGGGCTTCTGCCGCAGAGAGCCCCAGCTCGTCAACGCCTTGTAGGATGCGTTCGATGGCCTCGAGCGCCTTGGGAACCCACACGACGTTCACATCCATGGCGAAGCGGCCGCCGCCGTAGCCCACCCGACTATCGCGCCAACTTCCCGGAAGCCATCCCTCGTCATCGCGGCGGAAAAAGCTCACCAGGTTCGTTGCCGTCGGCTGCTCGGCATAGGGACGCGCAAGCTCGGTTGCGAAGGCGAGGTTCCGCATGAGCACTTCGAGATGCGACGGACCGGCACCTGCCGATTCGGTCAAGAACTGCCGCTTTCTCTCTGCTCGTGCGTCTGAACGCGACAGGTATCGGTCAACCAGAACGGACAGCTGGAAGTCGTCGTCGACCATGTGGTAGTTTTCGCGCACGGACTGCAGGTTCTCGAGCACTTCACGGGCGCGGTTGAGGTGCTGGGCCGCCGATTCAGTGTAACGTCCTCTGGATATCTCCCATTCGCGGATTAGCGCGCTGTACTCCACAGCGGCCTCTCGGATAGCCTGGCCACCAAGCGCCTCCTCGTGACTCACGTTCCCCGACGGCGCGAGCTTTCGCAACACGCTTGCGATAACGAGTTCCTGCAGGTCGACGGACGAGATCGGCTCTAGCATGAGAGCCGACATCATCTGGTCGCGGCCGAAGTACGTTGCGTAATTCGGCAGCGACGCCATGAGCTTCTGCTCGGAGCTCAGCAGTTCCAGGCCGAGTATTTGGCGTTCGAAGCGGCGGAGGGCGACAAGTCGGGGGTCCCGAGTTGCTTCCTCTTCGGTCAGGCTGCGGCGGAGGCTGTCGGCCTCACTTCGCTGGCGTTCGGTGTAGTCCTCGAACGCTTCGTTAAAGAGGCGTTCGCGACCTAGCGGGGTGAGTGCCTCCGAGTCCGTCGTCACAGCTACCTCGAACTCGATACGCTCGCCGTCGCGCGCACACAACAGGACTCGTTCATCCGCCAGCGTTGCGGTCGAGGCGCTCGTGTCTCCGCTGAATTCGAGCGTCATCGTGTTGCGACTATCCAGGCTCGTGTGCTCCACGAGCACGCTCCAGCCGGCCTCGTCCTCGGACAGGGTCACGCGCGGCTCGAGCCGGGACCGAAGCTGCTCCACGTC
>JBDHHP010000102.1:0-13766 GCA_039589275.1 Gemmatimonadota bacterium
AACAGAGAACGTCGAACGTCAAACGGGTGATTAGACTGACAACAAAGGTAGAATTTGACTCCTGGGGGACCTATGCGCTCGAAGGACCTGTTTACGGCAGCGAGTTGGGCGGGAATAGCCTTGTTGTTGCTAGCTGGAATGCCGGTGGATTCGGCTGCTCAGCGTACCGCGAAGCCAATCCTACACGGTCGCCACTGGGTGGCGATCACCGGGAAACCACTCGGCGCCTCGGCCGGCGCGATGATGTTCAACAAGGGGGGCAACGCGGTCGATGCAGCCTGTGCCATGTTGGGCGCGACATCCACGATGTGGGACGTGCTGAGCTGGGGTGGTGAGACCCAGGCCCTGATCTACGATCCGAACACTCGTAAGGTCACCGGTATCAATGCGCTCGGCGCGGCTCCCACGGGAGCAACGCCCGAGTTCTTCCGAGACCAGGACATGGAATACCCGCCGGCCTACGGGCCGCTGGCAGCCGTGTCGCCTGGAACACCCGGCGGTCTCATGGTGATGCTGGCTGAATTCGGGACGCTGAGCCTGCAGGACGTGCTGGAGCCGTCGATCCAGATGGCCGACGGGTATCCGATCGAAGCGTCTGCTGCTAATTCGATAGAACGGAACAAAGAGCGCATCAAGCAGTGGCCCTATTCGGCGGCTGTCTACTTAACCCACCCAGGGGAAGACCGGGAAGCACCACATGCAGGTGAGGTCTTCGTCCAGTCGGATTTGGGCGCAACACTGCGGAAACTGGTTGAGGCGGAGCAGCAAGCCCTGGCCAGCGGTAGGAGTCGCAAGGAAGCGATCTATGCTGCGTACGACAGATTCTACAAGGGCGATATTGCGGAGGAGTTTGTGCGAGGCGCCCAGGAACAGGGCGGGTTAATTACGATGGCGGACCTGGCCGACTGGCAAGTGTACATCGAGGAGCCGGTCATGACCACCTATAAGGGTATCGAGGTCTACAAACTCACTACGTGGGTGCAGGGGCCGGTTCTGCTTCAGGCGCTCAACATCCTGGAGAACGTCGATCTGGCATCGATGGGATACAACAGTGCGCGCTATGTCCATGCGTTGTACCAAGCCATGAATCTGTCGTTCGCGGATCGAGACTTCTACTACGGTGATCCGTACTATGCGCCGGAGGAGCCGATCGCAGGACTTCTGTCCAAGGAGTATGCGCGGGCACGGTTCGCCGAGATTGACTGGGAATCGAACGACCCGCACGTGAAACCGGGCGACCCCTATCCATACCAGGGTGGACAGAACCCATACTTGCATCTCCTCGAGCAATGGGGCGATACGACTGCCATTTCGTCCGACAACACAATGGGGAATGCTGGTCTCTCCTTCGAAGAGAGCTTCTTGATGGGAACGACGTCAATTCAGACAGCTGATGCCGAGGGTTGGGTCGTTTCTATCACGCCGAGTGGCGGCTGGATACCGGCGACGATCGCCGGTCATACGGGGGTGGGCATGAGCCAGCGGATGCAGAGTTTCGTGCTCGAAGAGCGCTTCAACCCCTACAATGTCGTGGAGCCGGGCAAGAGACCCAGGGCAACCTTGACTCCGAGTCTCGCCTTGAAGGATGGAGAACCGTTTCTGTCGTTTGCCGTGCAGGGTGGTGACACCCAGGACCAGAACCTGCTACAGTTCTTCCTCAACATGGTTGAGTTCGACATGAACGTGCAGCAGGCGGTAGAGGCGGCGAACATCAACAGCTATCAAGTGCGCAGTTCGTTCGGAGCTCACGATTCACAACCGGGTCGGCTGCGACTGCCCGAGTCGGTGCCGCCGTGGGTAAGGAGCAAGCTGACCGACATGGGCTACAATCTGGTCTTCAGTCGTCTCACCTCCGGTCCGATCAATGCAATCTTTTTCGATCGCGAGAACGGGTCTATGTGGGGTGGGGCCAGCAACTACGGCGACGATTACGGGATAGCTTGGTAAGCGGGGATTGAGGCTGTGGAGTCTCGAGCCAGCCACACTATGAGGAGTCAGCCCATGCAAGTGAGAGGACTCGGTTTCCACGTCGTCTGCGCCGCAGCACTGGCAATTTCATCTTCTAGCTCTGCGTTGGCTCAGGAACAGTGGAGTCCAGAGTTAGCACTGAATGTGAAGCGCATCAGCAATGTGCAAGTTTCGCCCGACGGGCACCGGGTGGTGTTCCAGGTGGCCGAGGCGGTGATGGAGGGCGAAAAGAGCGAGTGGCTTTCTCATCTCTACCTGGCATCGGCGAATGGTGCGCCCTCCTTCCAACTTACTCAGGGAGAGGAATCGGCCACGGCACCGGCGTGGTCTCCCGACGGTGAGTGGATCGCATTCATCTCGTCACGTTCGGGAAAGGCGAACATCTGGGCCATTGGGGCAAGTGGTGAAGCCCGGCAGATCACTGATGTCGAAACGGGCGTGACGAGCTTCGCGTGGTCTCCCAACGGCCGGCATATCGCGTTCGTCATGCTGGATGCCAAGACCGACCAGGAGGAGACTGCAGATCGGGAGAAAAGGGACGCCAGCGTAGTTGACGTCGGGTTCAAGATGTCCCATCTGCATCTGGTGCCTATTAGCCCCGACAAGGGCACGCAGAAATCACGGCGGCTTACAGAAGGGGATTTCAACGTCAGCAGCCCCTTCGGTGGAGGTGCGTTTGATTGGTCGCCGGATGCGGAGTCGATCGCGTTCACCCACACTCCGACGCCCAGAGTCGACGATTGGACCCGGGCCGACATATCGATAATCGATGTTGCGTCAGGCACGGTACGGTCAATAGCGGCCACGGGAGCTTCCGAGACTCAACCGACATTCTCACCTGACGGACGCTGGATGGCCTACTCTTCGAGTGACGATCCGCCAAGTTGGGGATTCACTTCTCGGGTCCACGTGATCGAAGTCGATGGCGGTACAGCAACGCCTTTGGCAAAGAGCTACGATGAGCAACCCGACATAGTCGGGTGGCTGCCAGACGGTAGCAGTGTAGTGATTTCCGAGACTCACCGTACCGTAGTCCGACTCAGCGCGCTGCCGGTGGATGCTCGTACCCCGGTGGACATTACGCCCCCGACCACGATGGTGGGTGGTGCGGAGTTGAACGCCGCGAGGACCCATTTCGGTTTCGTGTCGCAGACTCCCGAGAGTCCACCCGAGGCCTTCGTGAGCCCACTAGATCGGTTCACCCCGGTCAAAGTCAGTGAGGTGCAGGACTTGCCTGAGGCGCCACTAGGCCGGACTGAGATCGTGCAGTGGAGTTCCACCGATGGTAGGGAGATCGAAGGTCTACTGACTTATCCGGTGGACTACATGGACGGCTCGCGTGTGCCGCTCTTAGTGATCGTCCACGGCGGACCTACCGGAGTGTTCGTGCAGAACTTCATTGCGACAAGGGGTGCGTATCCTATTGCGGCCTTTGCCGCGCGGGGCTATGCGGTTCTGCGGTGCAACGTGCGTGGTTCGAGCGGTTATGGGAGGGAGTTCCGCTATGCCAACTACGGCGATTGGGGTGGAGGTGACTATCGGGACATCATTTCCGGGGTCGATGCACTAATCGAGCGCGGTGTCGCCGATCCGGACAGGCTGGGGGTGATGGGTTGGAGCTACGGCGGATACATGACCTCGTGGGTCATTACGCAGACAGACCGCTTCAAGGCGGCGTCGGTTGGCGCTGGTGTCAACAACCTCATGTCGTTTACAGGCACGGCTGACATCCAGGACTTCATTCCTGACTACTTCGGTGGTGACTACTGGGAGGTTTTTGACGAATGGCGTGAGCATTCTGCGATGTTCAATATCCAGGGGGTGACTACACCCACTCTGATTCAGCACGGTGAGCGCGACGCGCGGGTACCGCTCACACAGGGATACGAGCTATATCACGCCATCAAGCGCCAAGGTGTGCCGGCCAAGATGGTGGTCTATCCACGCCAACCTCATTCTATCCGGGAACCGAAGCTGCAGCTCGACGCCATGTGGCGCAACATCGAGTGGTTTGATCAGTGGCTCAAGCCAAGGGAAACAACGGACGACGGAGTCTAGTCGCGGAGATGCAGTGCCCGATGGACTAGTCCGAGCCGTGCAAATCGACGAATCCGGATCGTGCCAGCTCATCTATGGCAGTCCCGAACCAAGCAGTAAAACGCTGGGGAGCGTCGGCCATCTCCGCAACAAGGGTCTTCATGTCGGTCCAGCGCCAAGCTGCAACTTCGTCGGGGTTAGGACATGGGTCCTCGTTGAAGGTTCCCAACAGCACGTGGTCTATCTCATTCTCAAACATGCCGTCTTCTAGCTCGGCTTGGTAAGCGAACCTGATGGCCGCGGTCAGGGGGCAGTCGAATCCCATCTCTTCCCGCAATCGGCGGTGAGCAGCGGTTTCGACTCCTTCTCCAGGGCGAGGATGCCCGCAGCAGGTGTTCGACCAGAGTCGTCGCGAGTGGTATTTGGCCGCGGCACGTTGCTGCAGCATGAGTTCCCCTCGCTGATTGAACACGAAGACAGAAAAGGCGCGGTGTAGGGCGGCGTTCCGGTGCGCCGCAATCTTCTCTTCCGTGCCCGCGTGGCGGTCGGCTTCATCTACCAAGATGACCCGCTCCTGTTTCATTTGCATCCCGCCCGATTGGTTGACGGCCCTAATTGGCACCTCGCCGGTATATTACCAATACATGTCTCACCCTGTCACGTGCCGCCTCCCATTACTGTTTCTGATTGCCGCTTTGAACTGGCAACCGGCTCAGCTTGCCGCACAGGTCGTACGAGGCCAAGTCGTCGATTCGAGTTCAGGGATGCCGGTGGGCAGGGGTTTCGTGGTATTGCTGGACCTAGAGGGCGACGAGGTGGCGCGCGCTCTCAGTTCCGGCGAGGGTGGGTTCACCCTTCGCGCCCCATCGGGTGGCGAGTTTCGGCTGCGGTCGGAACGAATTGGCTACCGTGCCTTCCTATCGGAGCCGTTGCGTCTCTCCAGAGGCCAAACCGTCGATTTGACTCTTCGCGTCGCGGCACTTCCGGTCCGGCTGGCAACCGTCAGAGTGGAGGGCAGGAATCGCTGCCGCGCCAATCCGGAGGAGGGCGAGAGCACGGTCCTGATTTGGGAGGAGATTCGGAAAGCCCTGGCTGCTGCTACGTGGGCGGAAGAGCAGGAGTTGTTCCGTTATCGGATATACACATATCAGCGTGATCTTCCGCCCAACAGGTCTCAGATACTCGAAGAAGCCGGGCAGGTGAGATCGGGTGCGTCGGAGGCTCCCTTCCGAAGTATTCCAGCGGAGCGACTGTCGGGTGAAGGGTACATCGCGGACAGCGGCTCCAGTACTTGGTACATGCTGCCGGACGCTTACGTGCTGCTGGATCCCACTTTCCTTGGGACACATTGCTTCCACGTGGTGCGCGACGAGCAGGATAGGCCTGGTCAAGTGGGCCTGGCGTTCGAGCCAATGAGGGGGCGCCGGTTGCCCGATGTCGAAGGCGCGCTGTGGCTGGATGAGGTAACGTCCGAATTGCGCTCGCTGGACGTTCGGCACACCCGGGTTCCAGGTGGTCTGAGCGACCGCCGGATCGGTGGCGGCATGGATTTCATTATGCTGCCATCGGGAGCCTGGATCGTAAGCCGTTGGGAGGTGAGGACGCCCAAAGTCACCATCATTGAGGACTCCCGCAGGCTGCGCCGTCACACGCCGCGGTTGGACGGCTTCCGAGACACCGGCGGCGAGATTCTCGCGGTGCTAACGCCGGCAGGTGCGAAGGTGTTCGAGGGCAAATTGACGACGATCACCGGAGTCGTTTTCGATAGCACCAGGGGTGAGTTCTTGGAAGGCGCATTCGTGTCTATTCCGGGCACCGGTTTTTCTGCCAGCGTCGACAGCGATGGCCGATACGAGCTCGCAGTCCCGTTCGAAGGCGAGTACACGCTGTCTGTGAATCATGCTTGGCTCGATTCGATAGGCGTGCCAGCCGTTCTCGAGCGAACCAGGCTGGTGCGCGACTCGACGATGGAGCTGGATTTCGCGATCCCGCACATGAGGGGTGTGTTGCGGCGACTCTGTGGCGGGTCACCGCGCTTCAGGGAGAGTCGAGTGATAGTCGGTCTGGTAAGAGACTTGGACACGGGACGTCCCGTTAGGGGAGCTAGGGTATCTGCGTCCTGGCAGTCAATCGTGGAGTCGGGTGGTCGCTACGTCGTGAGAAATGTCCGGGAGGACGTGGGGACGAGTGACGCCGGCTTCTTCGCGCTATGTGATTTGCCGGCTGGCCGTCCACTGACGCTGACCGCTGAGAAGGACGGCCGTGTGAGTCGGGAAGCCAGCTTGATATTCCCCAGCCTCCTAGGAGGAGAGCTGTTGTTTGCCTGGGACCGGGAATTGGGGCAGCCATATGACCGTACTTACACTGCTCCCAATAGGGTTTGGAAAACCGATTTCACCTTGGGCTACAGTGAGCGCTCCACAGTGGACGAACGTCGGTTTGCTCTCCAAGGGATAGTCACAGACAGAGAAACGGGGCAGCCGCTCGATGCCACTGAGGTCATACTGAATGGGGGAGACACCACAGGCACGCGGGCTGACGGCACGTTCGATATGCTGGACGCTCATTGGGCCAGAGGAACGAACCGTGTGGAGTTCCACCGACGGCGATACGAGCCCGTCGCCTGGGAGTTCTGGATGGACGAAGAGGACAGCGAGGTATCGATCAGCGTCACGCTGAATCCGCTCGCCGTCGAACTAGAGGAAGTGGAAGTAGATGGGGCAGCATTTGCGGTCCCCCGAAAGTTGGTGGGTTTCTACCAACGGCAACGTAGAGCCCGCGGTAGATTCATCGGCCCGGAGCAGCTCGAGCGGTCCAACGTTGCGAGCATACTCGACGTGCTACGGCGGGTGCCGGGCGTGGACGTGGTTCGCCCTGGCGGAGCCAACCTGGTGGGATCGAACCAGTACATTCAGCTCTCTCAGGCTTCGACCGTCTGTCGGACTCTCTTTCAGCAGCCACTCGTGTACGTGGACGGCACGCTGTTCGACGTAGATTTCATGTTGTCGTTCGATGTCAACCATCTCGCGGCGATAGAGATCTACAATGGCGCGGCCGAGATACCTGCAGAGTTCAATCGCACGGGGTCGGACTGCGGGGTGCTGGTCCTCTGGACGAAGTAGAGGCGCCGAAGTGGGTATTCGCTAGGCGTCCTCGAGGTTGAGGTCGGAGATCCGGTACTCCTTGGTGAATCCCACATGCCTGTGCCCGCCAGAGTGTAACGCCGAGCGCCTGACGTATGATAGGAAAGCACGCCCTTCACGTGTCAGGCGCCAGTATTGGTTCTGGTCCTTCGCCTGCCGCTTCCGTCTCGATGGTCGGATCAGCTTGAGCGCCATGAGGTCTGTCAGCCACAAGTTGAGGGAATGCAGAGGAACGACCCACGATGGTCTGGCATCCCGCGATTCCAGCTGGCACACGCCTGTGGGTATGAACTCCACCGCGTCGGCGGCCGAAATCTCCCCGGCGAGCTGTGGCCCCATGCGAATGAAGAATGTGTAGAGAGTCATCTCCACGGGCTGCTCCCACACCGTAGCGGCCTTGTTCCACACGGGAATCAGAAGCTTGTTCTCCTCCATTGTCCGCACCACGACTTCCCAACGAGCCTCACGTACGGCCGCTGGTTCTGCTAGCGCCGCGACTTTTTGTTGTAGTTGGGCGTTCTCCTTAGTGAGGCGTACCAGTTCAGATGCCACGTCTGCCGAGGGCATTTCCTTGGCCGACACCCATCCCGGCCGTTCATGCCCATCCAGCAGTTCATGTAGGGCTTGCGGTGTCTGTAGTGGAATCTCTACGTGCCTAACGAGGCCACCGGAGCTTTCCCTCAATCTCGACAGGAGCCTGCCCGTTGAGGATTCTTCGAGCCCTGCTGTCTGGCTCGCATCACCAAACAGGAGGGCAATTACCGGCACGCCGGCGCCTAGTGCGAGCGAGACGACGTGCTCAATCCGCTCGATTGACCCGGCACCCACTTCGGCATTCGGCCCAACTGCCACTACCAGATAATCACTACGCCGCACATGTCGGCTGACCGTTTCGGTGTCAGGACTGTCAATGATGTCGACAGCCACCAAGTCAATCGGCATGTGTCCCATGTTGACAATTGTCTTGACGAGTCTCTCTCTGACGTCCTGCAGGCCTTCTCCAACGGATGCGATTGCAAACTGGTATCTGATTTTCACGTCCACTCCCATTCGTGCATCTGGGTGGCCCGCCGGCCGTAACCACCTGATGCGGCAGCACCTTGTAGTGTCCACTGTCGGCTCGCCCCAACCTTGCCGACAACATAACCGTCGACATCAGTTGGACGCCAGATTAGCCCGTTCGAACGTCTCAGGCTTTCTTCAGAGATTCTTCATCCACTTCCTCTTTCGCCTCGCTTGCTCAACTGACGCCCATCCGTTACTGATACTGGCCGGACCAACAAGGAGTCACCATGCGCGTATCCACGCTCACGGCCGGTCTGGCTGTGGCCGTTGGCCTTGTGGCCGCGGCACCGGCCTCCGGTCAGGATGTCACCCCTCTCGCAGTGGGGGTCATGGCGCCCGATTTTGGGCTCGCTGGAGCCACTCGCCACGGCGTGCTCAAGGAACCGATCCGCCTATCCGACTATCGCGGCAAGACAGTTGTACTTGCGTTCTTCTTCCGGGCAAGGACATCTGGCTGAACGGTCCAAATGCACGCGTACCGTGATCAGTACGCAACGCTGTTTCGTGACGGCCAGGATGTGGTTCTCATCGCCATCAGTACGGATTCCCCCGAGGATCTGAGCTCTTGGGCTCGGGATGACCAGTTCCAGTTCCTGATGGCAAGTGATCCTGGCGCAGCCGTTGGCAGGCAATATGGAGCATTTGTGGACCGCCCCAACGGCGCGCTGGACAATCGCACGTTGTTCGTGGTCGATCCGGAGGGCCGGATATCCTACGTCACTGCTCCCTTCCGGCAGGTGGACCCGACGGCGTACACCGAACTTGGCGAAGCCATCGGGGACGTAACACCCGAGAGGTAGCCAGGTCGACGCCTAGACGCGCTGGGACGGGCGATGTCCTACGCGTCTAGGTGCCCAGCACTGCGCTCAGAGCTGCCTCCAGATCCTGATCGCTCCCCACCCCCGTGTAGGCGATCTTCCCAGCTTTGTCTATCAACATCACTACCGCCGTCGTGGGCACCTTGTAGGCTCGGACAGCCTCACCTTTGCCATCCCACACTGCTCGAAAGGGATGCTGGGCCTGTTCGAAATGCCGAGACACCCTGCGTCGGCTTTGATTCACCGCCACTGCCACGACAATGAACTCTACCTCTTCTCCGTACCGTTCATATGCCGCGTCCATCTTCGGCGCCAGCTTGGCGCATTCGGAACACCAAGAGGCCCAGAACTCGAGCAAGATCGGCCGCTCACCAATCAGCGATCCCAGCTCAACTGGGTTTCCATCGAGATCCTCCAAGTCAACCGCCGGTGCGTCGGTTCCCAGCGGCAAGCCGACGTCTTGGGCACCAAGTGGTGAACCCGCGGCGGAGGATGCGAGCACCAGGCACATGAGGGTGAGCGACGCACGGTTCATAACACCATTCCCGCTTGGACAAAGTAGTATTCAGCCATTGCAATCATTACCAATCCCGCGGCCTTTTTGATCCACACCATCCATACCCCGGCTCTCGGCAACGTGGCCAGCGTGCCCGAGAACAGCCCGATGGCCACTAGGAGTGCAGTCATGCCCAACGAGAAGACGAACAGGTAGATGAACCCGAGAACTGCGCTCTGGGTCGTCGCAACCCACGTGAGTACCACGGCGAACGCGGGAGCACCGCACGGCGCCGCAACCAGTCCCGAGGTCGCTCCGAGCGCGAACACCGCCGGGTAGGAGCCACCGCCGAGGTTACCTGCCCAGGAGAGAATGCGACGGGGCGCGGATACCGGGATGACGTCCAGCATCGCAAGCGCGAAAACGAGCAACAGGTTCCCGATGGTCAAACGGGCCCAGAAACTCGATGCCACGCTGCCGAAGAGGGATCCGGTGAGGCCAGCCAACAAGCCCAGCATGGCGTACAGCAAGGCCAGCCCAAGGATGTAGCTGATCGTAAGCCCTGCTGTGCGGACACGCGATTGCCCTTGGCGCGCGCTCCCAGCGAGAATTCCCGCCGTTATCGGAATCATCGGGTAGATGCACGGGGTCAGACTCGTCAAAACGCCAGCCCCGAAGAGCGTCGCGAGCGCCACAAGAGGGCGGCTCTGCAGCGTTGCTGCAAGATCCGATTGGATCGCCGCCGTAAGCGTCAGGATTTCCAGCATTGATTACCGTTCGGCCAGGCGCGGTGTTGGGTCGCCCGATGATCTACTCGTTCGATACCAGTCGGACACGTGATCCTTCGAAGGGGGCGCAGTCAGAAGAGATACGATCACTAGGACCAGGAGATTGGCCGACAGTCCTACGAGACCCTCGTGCAGATCGTAGGGTCGCCAATCGGGGCGGACAATCAATGCGCCCGTGATGGCGATTCCAGTCAGCAGACCGCTAACGACACCGGCTGCGGTGGTGCGGCGCCACAGGAAGGCTGCATACACGGCGGGAGCCAATTGGACAACTGCACCGTAGGCAGCTAACAGCATGCCTACGAGTGACAGACTAGTGTGTAGGGCGATCGCGTAACCCAACACCCCGACCGCTACGGCTGCCCAGCGAATCAAGGTCCTCCTGGCATGCTGGTCTAGCCTGGTCTCACGTAGGCCGGAATAGACATCTTCGACACCGATCGATGCGGCCCCATGAACCAACGCGTCCCCGGTGGACATCGATGCGGCCAGCGCGCCCGCGCAGAACAATCCCACGACCACCGCAGGCAGCCCCGACGTGAGCACGATGTGGGGCATTATTGCGTCCGGGTTTTCAGGAGCCGAACCGTAGAGGATGCCGGCGAAACCCACAACGAATAACGGGAAAAGGAACAGCTGAAATGTCGGGAACAGCATGACTGTTCGCCTGATGGTTGCATCGTTCTTCGCCGCGAACGCCTTCATGAAGAGGTGAGGCCACATCCAAACGCCAATGGCTGAAACCAGTATCGCCGAGCTGTAGGCTCCCGGGGTCCAGCGATTGCCTTGCGCGTCGAGACCGGGCACCGTGAGCATCTCCGGTCGCTGTGCCTCTAGCTGCTCGAACATCGGACCGATGCCGCCGTAGAGCTTGTACGGCAGATAAAGTCCCAATGTCCAGGCCAATGTGATCATGAAGACGCCCTGGAACACGTTGGTCCAGCCGACTCCCATCACGCCACTGCGCCACACGTAGATGAGTACCACGCCATAGGCAATGGCCGCTCCGAGCCACGGCTGAACGTGACCATCAGTGACCTGGTCGAATACGATGCCCGCGCCGCGCATCTGCAGCGCCACGTAGGGAACGATCGCAATGACGCTGATGATGCCCGCGACGATGGCCACCCAGCGACTCTGGAATCGGTGGGCCAGCATCCCGGCCTGCGTGACGTAGCCGTGTTTCCTGCCGAGCCTTGCCGCCCAAGGCCCAATGGCCATGTAGGGGGCCACGCCGAGAACGCCGTACGCGAGGATATAGAACGCTGCGGCTCCCCGGCTGAATGCCCATCCAGGTCCACCGAGAAAGGCGAATGCGGAGAACATCGTTGCGCCGGTCACGAAGTACATGACCAACGTCCCGAAATCGCGATCTCCAGCCACGTAACCAGCCACCGTGTCCGTGGAGCGCGATCCGGCTCGCAAGCCCACGACCAGGTTCGCCACCAGATACATGGCCACGACCCCCACTACTATGCGCCAGTCGGTCATTTGCTGTACACTCGGTGCACTACGAGGAAGACGACCAGCGCGCCCAGGATCCAGAAGATGTACCACATGAACACGAACGGAACGCCGAATACCAACGGTCGGATCGTATTGAACGGCTGAATCCCAGGAAACGTCAGCGCCACCGTCATCGCAACGAAATACACGATGGCCGCTCGTGTGATTGCTCTCTTCATAGCTAGGTTCTGGGCTCCTCTCGTCTGTGGAGTCATCAATCCTACGGTGGGGGGCGGTAGGGCGGTAGGGCGGTAAAGCGTTTCAGCCCTACCGCGCTCCTATCTACTAATCAATTAGATTCTCCCTATACTTTCATGTCAACCAAAGATCTACGAGTCAACGGCAGCCGGCTGCAGCGGCGAATTGTCGAGCTGGCGGAGTTCGGAAAGACACCGGAAGACGGCGTGACCCGCGTCGCATTCAGCGAGACGGATGTCGAAGCGCGTCGGTACGTGATGAACATCATGCAACACGCCGATCTCAACGTCAGAGTCGATTCTGTCGGCAACATCTTTGGCAGGCGCGAAGGTACGGCCCCCGGTGAAGGTGCGATACTGTTTGGATCACATATCGACACTGTGCCTAACGGCGGAGCGTACGACGGAGCGTTAGGCGCGCTCGCCGCTATCGAGGCAGCCCACACGCTGACAGGCTCCGGATATCGCAACAGGCATCCACTGGAGGTTGCCATATGGTGCGATGAAGAGGGTGGGCTCACCGGTAGCAACGGGTTCGTCGGAGAGTTGTCAGAGGAAGACGTAGCGCAGGTGGGACATGACGGAGTTCCTCTAGCCGAGAAGATCCGGCGTATCGGCGGAGATCCGGCGAGGTTGGAAGAGGCTATGCCGGCTTCAGGCAGTGTCAGGGGCTATCTCGAACTGCATGTGGAGCAGGGTGGCGTTCTCGAGTCTGAGGGTATCGACATCGGAGTGGTGGAAGGATTCGTGTGTATCGATCTTCACGATGTCACTATTGAGGGCGCAGCCAATCATGCGGGCACCACGCCAATGGGCCAGCGGCGGAACGCCCTGCTCACGGCGTCCGAACTGGTCCTTGCGGTGGATCAGATTGTGCGTTCCATGGAAGGCAGTCAGGTGGGCACCATCGGGAGACTTCTAGTGGAGCCGTGTGCACCGAACGTAATCCCTGGGCGAGTCGACCTGACCGTGGAACTGCGGGACTTGAACAGCTCGAAGCTCGACGCGGTTTGGGATCGCATCGTCGTTGAATTGAGCGAGATCTCGAAGAAGCACGACACAGTGGTGCGCTACGGTCCCAGGCGCTCGGTGGCGGGTTGCCTCACGGATCCGATGATATCCGATGCCATTGAGGCGGTTGCGAGTGATCTACGGCTCTCCAGCAAGCGGATGCCCAGCGGCGCCGGCCACGATGCGCAGAATCTTGCGACGATCTGTCCGACCGGTATGATCTTCGTTCCCTCGGTGAACGGAATAAGCCACTCACCCAGGGAGCACACGCTTCCAGAACACGTCGAACAGGGAGCCAACGTACTGTTGCAGACGGTTCTGCGTATGGACGACGCATAGACAGAAGGTTGCCACACGAACGGCGCTGCAACTCCTGGCAGTTCGCAGTGTACCAGGCAACATTCGCTGGCCCGCATTCTTGCGGGCCAGCGCTTTCTTGACCCTAACTCGAGTACCCGTTGCATGGGGAAGATTGTGAAGAAAAAGGGTATCTGCGGCATCTGTCCGGCTGGTTGTTGGGTCAGCGTTGGGCTCGACAACGGTCGTCTAACGAGTATTGAGCCAGACAACGACCATCCCCTCGGCATGATCTGTCGGCGTGGAAGACATGCGCCCGAGATCATCTACTCCGAACACCGCTTGAAGTATCCCATGCGTAGGATTGGTTCCAAGGGTTCCCACGAATTCGAGCGCATTGGGTGGGACGAGGCCTACGATGAAATCGTCACCAAGCTAAA
>JBDHHP010000103.1:0-14711 GCA_039589275.1 Gemmatimonadota bacterium
CAATCTTGGTATGACCGAGATGTTGGTCATCCTACTGATTCTCCTGCTCGTATTCGGAGCCAAGAGGCTTCCCGAAATGGGAGCCGGGATGGCCAAAGGGATCAGGGAGTTCAAGAAGGGCCTCAAAGATGTCAAAGACAGCATCGAGGAGGGTGACGAAACCCCGCCGGATCAGAAACGGATTGACGCCCCTTCCTCAATCAACAAGGGCGAGCCGAAGAAACTAAGCGAGTAGAGACGTCGGAAGGTCGGAACCGCCGGAACGTCGGAAGCGAGGCGCGGCGGGCCAATCCGAAATGCGTGTAGAAGATGAACCCCAGGCTATCCGCCTGGGGTCATTGCTTTACTCGTCCCGCCTCGCCATCAGTTGGTTCTGCCGCCTAGAACCCCAGCGGCCCCTGTGGCATCTGATCCTGTTGCGCGCGCTGCTGCAGTGCTAGTTCCTTGCGAAGGTCTTCCACCGTGGCGTTGGCGCGCAGCGACTGCAGTATGAACTGCACTCGGGCCTGACGCGCGCCAATCAACAGTTCGTTTCGCAGTGCTTCGAGGCGCTCGGCGAACCCGGTGGTATCAGCGACGACTCTCTGCGTGGGCTTGATGAAGTAGATTGCCTGCTCGCTCTTGAGCGGTCCGCTCGCCTGATTCAACGCCAATCCGAACGCGGCTCCAACAACGGTGGGCGCATCCATGAGACTGGCGGCCTGTTCGAAAGATGTTCCCGACTGAAGACCCCGATGCACCTCTGCCGCAAGTTGCTCGGCTTGGACCCACTTCTTTTCACTCTGGACGGCCTGGGTGACTGCGACACGCACGTCGTCCAGCGGAGGCACCCCTTCGTCTTCGAGTCGGTCGAGCCGGAAGACGTAATAGTGGTCTGCCGTCTCTATCACGTGAGATGTTTCCCCTTCGAGGGCTTCGAATGCCCAGATACCAACGTCGGGGATGAGTGACCTGCCTATCCTCAACCTCAGGCCTTCCTCGAGCGGCTCAGCCGTGTTGACCGAGACGCCTATGTCGGCCGCGACTTCGTCGAGCACGGCTGGGTCCGTCTGTTCGGCCGCGTACAGGTCCAGCGAATCGCCACGCACCTCGACCGCGCGCAGGTGCTCACCTTGCAGCTCGATCGGGATCAGAATGTGGCTGGCGTGGTATCCGTCCCGTGTCTTGGATTCGAGACGGATGATGTGGTACCCGAAATCGGTAAGCACGGGATCGGAGATCTGGCCCGGTCTCAACGCCATGGCCGCATCGGCAAACTCGGAGACGTGACTGCCGAGTGTCACTTCACCCAGGTCCCCGCCGTTCTGACGGCTTGCTGAATCAGCGGATTCCCTAGCGGCCAGCTCGGTGAAGTCGGCACCACCACGCAACTCGGCCCGTACGGAATCGGCCCGGGTCAACGCGGCCGCTGAGTCGGCTGCATCAGGTACGCGAGAGACGCGAATGTAGCTCAGGTGGACTCGCGCGGGTCTTGTGTAGTCGTCCTGGTGCTCATCGAAGTACTGGCTGAGATCCTCGTCCGTGACGTCGATCTGGTCGTCGCGAATAGCCGCCTGGGGGAAGATCGTGATCAGGTCAGCCGCCACGGAGTCGTTCTGATCGCGATATACCCTCCAGAGCCGGGTCTCGGGTACGTAGACGTCACTCGTCAGGCGCTCGTACAGCTTGAGGCGGGGGATCTCCTCGCGGTAACGCGACTCGATGTAGAGCATGAAGTTGAGGTCCTGCTGAGCACGCAGGTACCGCTGATACTTGCTCATGTCGAACTGGCCTTCGGTTTGGAACTCCGGCAGCTCCGTCAACTCCGGCAGCGGCTGGCTCAACGCTGCCTCGCGGATCTCATTGTCCGACACGGCGATGCCCCGGCGCTCGTATTCGTGCACGAGCACCAGCTCCTGGACTATCGCCTCGAGAACCTGATCCTCCAGATCCCGCTGCTCATCCATCGTGAGTATGGGGGTGCCGGCCTGCCGTTGCTGGTCAGACGCGTACCGGACGCGGCCGTAGAAGGTCTGGACATCCACATCTTCACCGTTGACCCGTGCGATGGCGCTGCCGAACGTTGTCGACCCGCCTCTACCGCCGATGTCCATGCCTACGTCGAACACCAGCCACCCTACAAAAGCAAGTGCCACGATCCCCATGATCCATTTGGCGCTTGCCCGCATTGTCCGCATCATAGCCGCATTCCACCTGCTCTTTCGTGAGTCTGTCGCGAGGCGGTAAGTCTAAGTGGGACAACAGTCAAACTCAACCCGAGACCGACCGTTTCAGGTTGAGTTTTTGCTCGCCAGACACTAAGTTCGAGGCGTTTCACCAGCTATTACTCTGTCCACGTCGCGCCATGGCTTACCAGAGCGAAATCGACAAGCTCGAGCAGCGCTATGAAGAGAACCCTAAGCAGTGGTTTGCCGCGTTAGCTGACGCATACCGCAAAGAGGGGCACATCGACCTGGCGCTTGACTACGTTCGTGGCGGCCTCGAGATGCGCCCCAACTACGCAAGTGGTTACATCGTGCTCGGCCGCTGCCTGGTGGAAAAGAGCGAACACACCGAAGCGGCGCAGGCGTTCGAGCACGTCCTCGAGATCGACGCCGAGAATATCATTGCGCTGAAATCGCTGAGCGAGATCGCGGAACTGCGCGGCGATATCTCCGGCGCAAAGCGCTGGATCGAGCAGCTCCTGGAAGTGGACCCCATGAATGACGAAGCACGGGAAACACAGGAGCGGTTGAGCCAGGTCCCCGAGGAACCACCGGTCCAAGCTGAAGCAGAGGCAGTCGCGGAGCCAGAGGAGGCTCCTGCAGCTGCGTCGCAGGAGCCGGGTGCAGCCTGGGCTGCAGAGGCCATGGGACAGCCACCTGACGAGCCCAGCCCAGTGGCCGAAATGGTGGATGAGCCGGCGCCACTGCGCCTGGAACCGACCTCCGTGGAGCCTGAACCACTCAGGGTCGAGCAGCAGGAAGAACCGGATAGGGATTCCCTCCAAGTGGTCAAGGACGAAGAGCCATTCGGTGTGGACCAGACGGGCGCTCGCGCGGCTTTTCAGATGCCCACTGCCGCGGAGGAGTTGGGGCTTGAATCGCTTGCCGTGGATGGTGAGCATGGGGCGGCCGGATTGGCCGCCACCTCGGACGAGGAAGACGAGCAGGAGACTGGCACGGAACGCACGATCCCGCTCGAGCCTGTCGAGACCGAGGAGCCGCCAGTTGTGGCGTTCGGGGATGTGGCTGAGCCGGAGCGGGACGCAGCGGAAGACACTCCGAAGGAGGAAGGCGCGATAGGGCATCTGGATGTCAGTTCGTTTGACGATGAGCTGGCATGGGACACCGGCGACCGAATGTCTCATGAGCTGTCCGCAGAGGACATAATCGAAGCGGAGAAGCATCACGAGGACATTGCCCCGGCGGTGGAGTTCCTAGAGGGTATGCCTCGCGACGAAGATGCTGGGGACGTGGAATCAGAGGCCGTCGGGGACGCTGGCCCACCTGAAGAAGAGGCTGAGCGTGAGACAGTGGAAGAAGCGGCCGATTTTGGTGCCTTGCAGGCCGTGCCGGTGTTGAGCGAAGAAGCTCTGGCGCAGGAGGCCTCGGTGGCGGAGCAGGAGGCCCCGGCCGAAGCGGCGGCGGCTGAGCAAGTCGAGCAGCCAGAGGAGCCAGTCGAGGACACCGCGGACGAGGCACCCGTGGAGTCGGTTGCCGAACCGGTGCCGGTTGCGGCTGCCGAGCCTGACGCGACCGAAGACACGGGTCTCCCGCTCATCATGCCCGAAGACGTAGAACCGGAACGGGCAGAAGAGGAGGCACCGGGCGCGACTGAGCCGGAACCGGTGGTCACTGAGACCATGGCGGAGGTCTACGCTCAGCAGGGCCTGCTGGGTCAGGCTCGACAGACCTACGAGAAGCTACTGGTGGAGCGACCGGACGATCCCGCGCTCAAGTCACGGCTGGCAGAGTTGACCGAGAGGTCCCGGCATGCCCGGCGTCAGACACCAGCGTCCCGCTACTCCGCGGCCGAGACGGGCGGACCGGCGGCCGTGGCCTACCTGAAACAGGTGTTTGCGGGCGAGGCGGCGGAGGATCTCGATCCGTTCACCGCGCCGCCGGCGGAGGAACCCGCAACAGAGTGGGTTGAACCGACCGCCTCAACTCTGGAATCTGCGTTTGGCGACGAGACCGTCGAGCCCGAGGCGCCAGGATCACCTACGGTACCGGCCCCGGACGAAGTGTCGCTCTCGTCGGTGTTCGGCGAATCAGGACCACCCCAGCCCGCGCCCGCCACCGATGCGACCGCCTCACGCCAACCCAGGTCTACCGGCGGAGTGTCTTTCGACGAGTTCTACGGCAAGTCCAAGACGGAAGCGGAGGAGCAAGAGGAGGAGCCCGAACCGTCGGAGAACGAAGGACAGGATGAAAAGGGTGAGGAATTCCGGGACTGGCTCGAGGGTCTCAAGTCCTAGGTGCGAATCACCGTCCTGAACGGTCCCAACCTCAATCTGCTGGGTACCAGGGAACCCGCCATCTACGGCAGCGCCGCGCTGGCTGACATCGAGCAATCAGTTCGCGCCAAGGCCAAGGATCTCGGTGCCGAGATCTCTTGGCACCAGACCAACCACGAAGGCGAGTTCGTTGAACTAATACAGGGACTTCCGGGCAGCGCCGACGGTGCTCTGGTAAACGCGGCAGCTCTGACCCACGGCTCGTTGGCCCTCCGCGACGCACTACTCGCAGTGGATGTTCCATTCGTTGAGGTGCACCTCTCCAACATCTTTGCCCGTGAGGAAGAACGGCGGCGCTCCGTGCTGGCAGACCTCGCGGTGGGGGTCATCGCCGGTTTCGGCGCTGATAGCTACCTGTTGGGCCTCACGGCGCTGGTGGACCACCTCCGCCGGTAGGATTGGGTCGTGCAATGATCGTGAGGCAGTCACGGTGTGAGGCGGCACACCCGAGGGATCCCTTCACGCGCTGCAGTTTGCTTCCGGTCTCGATCTCCCAGATAATGCCCCGCAAACTGACGCGCGCTGCGGGATTCCTCCGGCGTGCGGAGCCGCTAACGGAGTGCCCGAGCCGTGACACCAGAACGGTACGCTGAACGCCTGCAAGCTCTCCTGACTGGGCTCGAGGCATCCGACCTCAGCCGCCTCATCATCACGCACCTTCCCAACGTGCGTTACCTGACTGGTTTCACAGGTTCGTCCGGCGTGCTCTTGGTCAGTGCCAGTGAGTCTGTTCTGCTTACGGACTTCCGATACCGCACGCAGGCCGAACTAGAGGTCGGATCGCGCTTTCGGGTCGAGGTCGTAGCAGCCGACGTTTGGTCCAGGGCTTGGAGCCTGCTCGGCGCAGCGCCAAAGACGAGCAGAGTGGGCTTCGAGGCGCATGCGGTGACCGCCCATCAAGCGCGGCAGTTCGCCGACACAGACCACGGTCTCAGCCTAGAACCGGTCGTTGGGTTGGTGGAGAAGCTGCGTGCCAGCAAGGATCCACAAGAAGTTGCCGCCATACGTGAGGCTGCCCGATTGGCGAACGAGGCGCTGGCTGCTGTAGTCGGCAAGATCCGTGTAGGGCAACGCGAAATCGACGTTGCGGCGCAACTTGAGCGGGAACTGAGGATCCGCGGCAGCGAGTGGCACCCCTTTCCCACGATTGTGGCGTCGGGGCCACGCAGCGCGCTGCCGCATGCAGCAACCGCCCAGCGCGAGATTCAAGCCGGAGACCTGTTGCTTCTTGACTTTGGGGCCCAAGTTAGTGGATACTGCGCGGATATCACTCGCACCCTTGTTGTCGGTGCGAAGGCGGATGAGAAGCAACGCGTTGTCTACGAACTCGTGCGCGAGGCCCAACTCACTGCGCGCGAGAACGTTCGACCAGGGATGTCGGGAAGCGAGGCCGATTCGCTGGCGCGGTCGCTCATTGAGAGCCGCGGATTCGGAGACGCGTTTGGGCATTCTCTGGGGCACGGTCTCGGCCTGGAAGTGCATGAGGACCCTCGCGTGAGCAAGACAAACGAGGAACCGCTGCCACAGTCATCCGTCGTGACGATCGAGCCCGGGATTTACTTGCCCGGATTCGGAGGCGTTCGCATTGAGGACGACGTTTACCTGGGCGATGAGGGTAGCGAGCTCCTCTCCGACGGTGAGACGGATCTGATAGAGCTGACATAGAAGGGGTAATGGCGAGTACTGCGGATTTCCGAAACGGGATGGTGCTAGAGATTGACGGGCAGCTGTTTCAGATCGTCTATTTCCAGCACGTCAAACCGGGCAAGGGCGGCGCATTCGTACGGAGCAAGCTCAAGAACGTCAAGTCTGGTGCGGTCCTCGATAAGACGTGGAATGCTGGCGAGCGGGTGAACGAGGTCCGCCTGGAACGGCGACCGGTGCAGTACTCCTATAGCGACGGACATCTCTATCACTTCATGGATATGGAGACGTACGACGACATGCCGATATCCGATGACGTGATTGGCCAGGATCAGTTGAAGTACTTGAAGGAGGGCATGGAGTGCTCGGGGGCGGTGCATGACGGCACAGTACTCCTGATCGATCTCCCCTTCTTCATCGAGCTAGAGGTGGTGGAAACCGATCCCGGCGTACGTGGTGATACTGCGTCCGGCGGAACGAAGCCCGCCAAGTTGGAGACGGGCGCAGTCGTGCAAGTTCCGCTGTTCATCGAACAGGGACAGGTTATCAAAGTCGACCGTCGGGAAGACAAATACCTAGAGCGCGTATGATTGATATCTCACTGGTGGAAAAGCTCGTCGAACTGCTGGGTAAATCGGACGCTCAGACAATCGAGATCAAGAAGAAACTCTGGACGACGACGATCAGAGTGTCGAAGAATCCGGCGATGCCGACGAACGGCCCGGTGACGTATCAGGTCAGCGCCGCGCCGCCCCAGCAACCGGCGATGGCGCTGCCGCTGGAAGCATCTGCCGCGCCCGTTGCTCCGGCCCCCCCCGCGGTGGAGGTGGCAGAGGGTCCTTCCGATCTGACGGACATCAAGTCCCCAATGGTGGGCACCTTCTATGCTCAACCGGAACCGGGGGCCGACCCATATGTGCAGATGGGTGGCAGAGTGCACGTAGGTCAAACGCTGTGCATAATCGAGGCTATGAAGATCATGAATCCGTTGGACGCTGAGGTCTCTGGTGTGGTCAAGGAGATCGCCGTCCAGGACGCTCAACCGGTGGAATTCGGACAAGTTCTCTTCAGGGTGGATACCAATGGCTGACACAGGTACGGAGTCTAGAGATCAAGCGGCGCCGTTCAGTTTCAAACAGGCTATCACTGAGATGGTCCAGCAGGGTGGGTCGGATTTACACCTCAAGGTTGGTCGACCGCCCACGATTCGTGTCGCCGGTGACCTGGTCCAGCTCGAACAACATCCCCTGAAACCGGAAGAACTCAAGGGACTCGCCGAGCAGATCATGACCTCTCGGCAGGTGAAGGAATTCGCCGAACACAAGGAGGCCGATTTCGCGATCGGCGTTCCCGGTGTCGGGCGGTTCCGGACTAACGTGTTTCAGCAGCGTGGAACGCTGGCGTTCGTTTTCCGTGCGATCCCCTACGAGGTGAAGTCTGTTGAGGAACTCCATCTACCCGATGTGCTGGAGACGATAGCGCTCAAGCCGCGTGGAATGGTGTTGGTCACTGGCGTCACGGGTTCGGGGAAGTCCACGGCGCTGGCAGCAATGCTACGCCACATCAACAAGAACAGGAAGTGCAACGTCATCACGATTGAGGATCCAATCGAATTCCTCCATCGTGACGAGATGGCCAACGTATCGCAGCGTGAGGTTGGGTCCGACACACTCTCGTTCGACGCAGCACTGCGCCACGTGCTGCGGCAGGACCCAGACGTAATCCTGATCGGCGAGATCCGCGATCGGGTTACGCTCGATACCGCAATGAAGGCGGCCGACACGGGTCACTTGGTGTTCTCCACTCTGCACACGACCGACGCTACACAGACCATCAACCGAATCATCTCGTTCTTCCCTCCCCACGAACACGACGCCGTGCGCAATCTGTTGTCGACGGCGCTCGAATCCGTGGTCTCGCTGCGACTGGTGCCTACTAAGGACGGCCGGTCCCGAGTACCTGCGTGTGAGATCCTCATCAACACTGCTGCGGTCAGGGACAATGTCCGCGATGCGGAAAAGGCCCTCAATATCCCCGAGTTGATTAGGGAGGGGACGGTGCAGTATGGGATGCAGTCGTTCGACCAATCTCTCATGGAATGGTACCAGAAGGGCGTCATCAGCTACGAGAGCGCGTTGTTCTACTCGACCAATCCGAGCGAGTTCGCGCTACGCGTAAGCGGCATCGAGGGCACATCGGACCGCACCTTCTCAGAACAGCTGGACGTCGACGGTGACAAGCCGCCGTCAGGCCTGGGCGAGGACTTCGAGCCTTAGGTAAATGTTCAAGAGAATACTCATCGCCAACCGCGGGGAGATCGCCCTGCGGGTCATTCGAGCATGCAAGGAACTGGACATTGAGACGGTCGCCGTTTTCAGTGAGGCCGATCGCGAGTGCCTACATGTGCGGTTTGCTGACGACGACGTCTGCATAGGCCCGGCACCCAGTCGCCTCTCGTACCTGAGGGTCACCAACATCATTGCCGCGGCCGAGATCGCGGGTGCCGATGCCATTCACCCGGGATACGGATTCTTGGCCGAGAGCGCATCATTCGCCGAGACCTGTGAGGCCTCGAGCATCGCGTTCATTGGTCCCACCGCAGAGCAGATCCGGCTCATGGGTGACAAAGCTTCGGCCAGGAAGCTCGCCCGGGACCTCGAGATACCGGTGGTTCCGGGATCCAAGGGTGCGGTGGAAGACCCTGAGGAAGCGGTGGAGATTGCGGATCGCATCGGCTTCCCGGTGATCATCAAGGCGGCGGCCGGAGGAGGAGGGAAGGGAATGCGCGTGGCGGCGGATGCCGATGCGTTCGCGCAGGCATTCCAGCTAGCCCGCAACGAGGCTCTTGCCGCTTTCGGCAATGCCGCAGTGTACGTCGAGAAGTACCTGGAGCGGCCACGTCATGTAGAGATCCAGATAATGGGTGACCGCTTCGGCAAGGTCATGCATCTGGGTGAGCGTGATTGTTCGGTGCAACGCCGGCATCAGAAACTCATCGAGGAGTCGCCCAGTCCCGGCATCGATCAAGAACTGCGACAAGAGCTGGGCGAAGCGGCCGTCAGGCTGGCGAGCAACATCGGTTACGTTGGCGCCGGCACGGTGGAGTTCTTGGTGGATCGGGATCGCAGTTACTACTTCATGGAGATGAACACCCGAATCCAGGTCGAGCATCCGGTCACCGAGATGGTGACGAACTTCGATCTGGTGAAGGAGCAGATCCGCGTGTGTGCTGGGGAGCCGCTGGGGCTGGAACTGCGCGGCAACAGGCTGCGTGGGCACTCCATCGAGTGCAGGGTGAATGCGGAGGACCCGTACCGCAACTTCCAGCCCTGTCCCGGCACCATCGACACGTACCATCCGCCCGGTGGTCCGGGCGTCCGTGTCGACACGCATATCTACGCTGGCTATACGGTGCCGCCTTTCTACGATTCCCTCATCGCCAAGGTGATAGTGCACGGAAGGAATCGCGACGAGGCGCTCTCGCGTATGCTACACGCACTCGACTCGTTTATCGTTGAAGGCGTGACCACCACGATACCGTTCCTGAAGCAAGTGCTGACCCATCCGGACTTCGTCGCAGGTGATGTCGACACTAAGCTGCTGGAGCGGGAGCCCGATCTGTTTAAGCCCGCAGCATGAGGCTTTCGGTCTACTTCACGCCGCTCGGGATTGAGAATCAGGCCATCGCAGGAAAGCCGGTCTTGGTTCTGGATGTCTTGCGGGCTACAACATCCATCGTCGCCGCCCTGTCGAACGGTGCGCGCTCGGTCGCGCCGGCCGAGTCGCCCGATGAGGCGCTGCGTCTAGCGGCTAACCTGGAGCGCGACACTGTGCTGCTGGCGGGTGAGCGCAACATGGCGAAGGTCGAAGGTTTTGACCTGGGTAACTCACCGCTCGAGATGACGCGTGAGGCTGTGGCCGGAAAAACCCTGGTGATGGCTACCACCAATGGCACTCCCGCCCTACTCGCGACGGAAGCGGCTGGTACCGTGCTGGTGGCCGCAGTCACCAATTTCTCCGCCGTCGCCGCGCGCGCGAGAGAATTGGCCGCGGAGCACGGCGAGCTTGTCATCCTGTGTGCCGGCCGGCGCCGTATGTTCGCCTTGGAGGATGCCTACACAGCGGGCCGGTTTGCCGCTGCATTGCTACCCGGCGGTGCCCGCAGATCTGCGGAGCTGAATGACGCCGCGATTGCGGCCCTGCAATTGGTGCGGCGCTTCGGTGATCGTTGGCGCCGTGCCATTGGCGCGAGTGCCGCGGCGAGGGATCTGAAGCAGCTCGGATTCAAGGACGATCTCCACGCTGCCACCGAACTCGATACTCACGACGTACTTCCCCTATATTCAGAACGTCTCGTAACACTGCCGACTCCGACTTAGTCGAATGCCCCTGACGCCGCGCCACAAGCGGGAGTTGCTAGCGATCGTATCGCTGCTAGTGGGCGTCTTCTTCGGTCTCACGCTACTCCCTTGGGACATCACCGGACCAGCCGGTCGCTTTTTCGGCGGGCTGCTGTGGAGGTACTTCGGCGCCGGCGCGGCCATGATACCGGTGCTCGGTGTTGTCACGGGACTCGCGGGATTCGGTCGTTTCAGTGAACTGGGTCTCCGACGCCTGTCGGTTCTGATTGCCGGATTGATCCTGCTGTCGCCCTACGCGATAGGGATCATTACTGGAATCAGAACTGCAGAAGACCTGCCTCCGTCGTACCAGGATTGGTCATTCGCCCACCGGGCCGTAGGCCTGCTGCCGGCTCTGCTGGTGGTTGGACTCCGATCCTTCGTCGGGTTGGCCGGGGCCGTGATCTTCGGGCTGGCCGCCCTGTCGGGTCTCACTATCTACTCGCTGGACTGGCATCCGTTCAGGAGGTTGGCGGAGGGTGACAGAGGACGGGCGAGGGCGGCAGAGGGCGGCAGAGGGCGAGAGAGGGCGGACCTGTCTCACCCCGGGCTTAAGCCCGGGGTGAGCGAGCCGCTGGAGCCGGCCACGGGGCCAAGGGCCAGTAAGCAAGGGCTCATCGACCGGCTCACCAGGCGCCCGCCCAAGCCTGAGGAGGCCCTCAACGAGCTTCCGCCAATTGACATACTCACCTCCGGTTCGTCAGAAACCGCTGCTGAAGAAGGTGACGAGCTCGACCGGCTGGGAGAGGTCCTGGTGCACACCTTGGGCACGTTCAAGGTCGAGGGGAAGATCGTGGGTCGCACCACTGGGCCGGTTGTGACGCAATACGAAGTCAAGCCGGCACCCGGGGTGAAGGTGGGGAAGATCGCGGCGTTGGCAGATGATCTCGCGCTGGCTATGCGCGCCAAGTCGATTCGGATTGTGGCGCCGATTCCGGGGAAGGCGGCTGTGGGCGTTGAAGTTCCTAACCCCACCGCCCAGATCGTCCCGCTGCGGGATCTACTTGAGGCGGCGGAATGGCAGCGCACGGGCGCGGTGCTGCCGGTGCCGCTTGGCAAGAACCTCGAAGGCAAGCCGATAGTGGCTGATCTGGAGCGGATGCCGCACCTGCTGGTGGCAGGAGCCACCGGCTCAGGCAAATCAGTCTGCATCAACTCGATCATCACCGGGCTGGTGTATCGCTACACACCGCAGGAACTCCGCATGCTGATGATCGACCCCAAGATGGTCGAGTTGTCGATGTACAAGACGCTGCCGCACCTCAGGCATCCCGTAGTGACCGACAACAAGGAGGCCGCCCGAGTTCTCAAGTGGGCCATCCACGAGATGGAGCGGCGCTACGAGCTGTTCCACGCCAATGGGGCGAGGAACATGCACGATTTCAATAGAAAGGTCGGGGAGGGCAGGGAGTTGTTCGACGTGGGGGGGAGGGAGGAGGGAGGGGTACGCTCCTTGTCTGGTGGGGCCTTGTCCGCGGAGGACCGCTTAGCAGCGGAGGGTCCTCCTCCCTCCTCCCTCCCCTCCTACGAAGACGGTCCCCTCCCTTACATCGTCCTCTTCGTAGACGAACTCGCGGACCTGATGATGACGGTGCAGGGTGAGGTTGAGAAGCCGCTGGCGATATTGGCGCAGAAGGCCCGCGCCACTGGAGTCCATCTCATCCTGGCCACGCAACGGCCCAGCGTGAACGTGATCACGGGTCTCATCAAGGCCAACTTCCCGAGCCGGATTGCGTTCAGAGTGGCTTCCAAGGTGGACAGTCGCACCATCCTCGACCAGAACGGCGCCGAGACCCTGCTTGGCAACGGCGACATGCTGTTTCTCCCACCGGGCAAGAGCGAACCGGTTCGGGTGCAGGGTGCGTTCATCGACACGGAGGAGACTGAGACGCTGATGGCCTGGTACCAGGAACGCAAGCAAGCCCGCGACGCCGAGTTCGAGAGGAAGGGTCTGCTGGTAGCCGAAGAAGCGGAAGAGGACATTCTCTCGGTGGTCGCAGCGTTGGAGGTGGAAGAGGCCGCCGCCGAACGCTTTGGCGACGACATGCAAGTCGGCGATCGTGATCCCCTGTTCAAGGAAGCGGCCGAGGTCTTGGTCAGCAATCAGATGGGGTCTACTTCGTTCCTGCAGCGCAAGCTCCGCATCGGCTACGGCCGTGCCGCCCGCATCATCGACCAGCTACACGAAGCAGGTATCCTGGGGCCGCCGGATGGGTCGAAGGCGCGGGAGATATTGATTGGGTACGATCAGATTGATGAGTACTGTGAATAAGAGGGAGGAGGGAGGGGGGAGGAGCGCGTTCCCCGCAAAGTGACCCTCTGAACCGGGGGCATACTCCTCCCTCCCCCCTCCTCCCCGAAGGGTGTGGTGCGGCGTTCCGGTACGCGGTGCGACAATTCGGTTTGTCGACGAATGGTCGGTTGCAGTATCATGCCTCCATGCTCAAGTCCGACCCAACCACCTGGTCCGATCCACGGCATAGGAGAGGCGTAGCGGGGGAGGAGGCCGCAAAGAGGTTCCTACAGTCTCAGGGCTGGGTCGTTGTGGCTCATCGTTACCGGCTGGGTCGCACCGAGGTCGATCTGATTGCGCGCAAGGGGTCCATAGTTGCCTTTGTGGAGGTTAAGACAAGGAGAGGCGTGGCCTTTGGCAGCCCGCTGGAGGCGGTCACCTGGAACAAGAAACGAGAGATCGTCCGGGTGGCTCGAGGGTGGATGGATCGCTTCGGACTGCCCGACGACGTCTACCGGTTCGACGTCGTTGGGGTCATCATGATGCGGTCGGGAAGAGTGGAGATCGAGCACGTAGAAGACGCGTTCAGGCCGGGGTGGCGGTGAGGGATGTGTTCGGGGTATATTCGGTATGTGTCGGCTGTCGGCGGCCAGCTGTCGGCGGTCAGCAGTGAGCAGTAAGCAGTGAGCAGTTCGTTCCTCCGTGAGGAGAGTCTCTAACCCGTGGACGTACTGCTCCCTGCTCCCTGCTCCCCATACTAAGCACGAGAAAGGACCTACCATGCCCGCTAAGGAGTCCCAAACCCCAACCGCTGCCGGACTGACCGATGATCGCAAGAAAGCTCTCAACCTGGCCATCGCACAGATTGAGAAACAGGTGGGGAAGGGGTCCATCATGCGCATGGGGATGGAGAGTGCACGGGTCAAGGTGGACTCGATTCCAACGGGCGCAGTCAATCTGGATGCAGCCATAGGGGTTGGCGGGATTCCGCGGGGGCGAATCACGGAGATCTACGGGCCTGAATCGAGCGGCAAGACGACGCTGGCGTTGCACATCGCTGCGAACGCGCAGAATCTGGGTGGAGTGGCCGCGTTCATCGACGCCGAGCACGCGTTGGACGTCGAGTATGCCAAGAAGTTGGGTGTCGACCTGGACAACCTTCTGGTATCTCAGCCCGATACCGGTGAGGAAGCCCTCGAGATCGCGGAGATCCTGGTGCGATCCGGAGCAATAGACGTGATCGTCATCGACTCGGTTGCCGCGCTCGTTCCCAAAGCAGAAATCGAGGGTGATATGGGCGATGCGCACGTGGGTCTGCAGGCGCGTCTCATGTCACAGGCACTCAAGTTCTACTCATCGGTACGGCTCGACGTGCGACGCATTGGTCCGGTCAAGGAGAGAGATGAGATCACGGGCAGCAAGGTGCGGGTGAAGGTCGTGAAAAACAAAGTCGCCCCGCCGTTCCGGCAGGCTGAATTCGACATCATGTTCAACGAGGGCATAAGCCACTCGTCGTTGCTGGTCGACATCGGCGTCGAAGCCGGCGTCGTTGAGAAGAGCGGTGCCTGGTACTCCTACGGCAAAGAACGCATCGGTCAGGGCCGCGAGAACGCCAAGATGTTCCTCAAGGATCATCCGGTGATGGCGGACGAGATTGGGGTGAAGGTGAAGAGTTTTCTTGGGATTGGGGAGCCAGAAGAACCGGAGACGGAGGAAGCTCCTGACGCTGAGGACTAACACGTCGGAATGTCGGAATGTCGGGCCGGCGGAAGGGAGGAGGGGATACCGCCGTTCCGCCCTACCGGCGTACCGCCGAGGCCCCTCCAGCAGCACGAGAACTAGGTTTGTCCTGTCCGGCCGGAGAGCATCCTGATGTCCGTCAAGCGTGTCTCGGATCTCCACCCCGACCGCCGCATCCCAGGCAACCTCATAGTCG
>JBDHHP010000104.1:0-15608 GCA_039589275.1 Gemmatimonadota bacterium
ACATACGTACGTTGTACGTATAATGTCAATATTGGATTGGTGGCGGACTACTTTGCGATCTCGTACACCTGTAGATACTCGACCTCCAACGCGTCCCTAAAGACACCCATTACGTAGTTGTCGCCGATCTCGAGAACCTCGATAGGCGGCAGAGTAACGACCCCGAGCAGCTCACCGGTCGGATCAAACACCGTGTAGTCGACCAATGCCGCCGCATGTGGCGGCGTCCGCTCCGCCCACAGGTTGCCGACCCAATCGAGTACCAGCCGAGAGTAGTGAGGACAGGCTTCCGGGACGGTCACCTGATCCAAGACGCGGCTTGCTTCGGCCTCGCTCATCTTCAGCGTATAGAGCCCGACGGTGGTGTCACGCCAAGAGTCGACTTGCTGCTTCGTGACCTGCGACGCCTCGGAGGTCCATCGGATGAGTGTGGGAGTTGCATCAGGACCAAAACAGGTGACCTCCGGCCCTTCCTGGGTACCGATGCAGACCCTGTCCAGCGTTGCGTGTACCGCGGTCAAGGTCGTCTTGGCGCATGGGGGCACCATGGGCCACTGGCCCCACGGCGCACGCACGGTCACTTGCTCAACGTCTCCGAAGAACATCAGCGTATCGATGTCCGCGTGGTCCGCCGCGACCCGCAAGGCCCCGCTCCGAGTACGGAACGCGCCAGGCGGGGAGTTCTTGCCAGTCTTTTCGACTAGGCGAACCAAGATCCGGTCGTCCCCAAGCACCTTCGCAGGTCCCGGATAAAGCGGCGGGTCGATAGCCTTGGTGATCTTGCCACGATCAATCGACTGAACACTCACAAACCCACCATCAGGGTCGAAGCGAGTGATTCGATATAGGGTGTTGTCCCACACGACCACGGAATCGCCGGCCGTGACCATCACTTGGGCAGGATCCTGGAACTCGCCGGGTCCCGAGCCCGGTCCACCCAGGTTTCTCATGAAGATGCCGAGCCGATCGTAGAGCCGGACTTCACGCGAGCCGCCGTCAACCACCACGATGTCCCCATCGGACTGACGAGCGGCAGCGGTTACGTCGAACAGCTGATACTCGGCGGGTCCATCCACTACGCCAATTGAGACGTGGGGTTCGAGTGATACCGACCAACCTTCGCCGTCGTCCCACTTGGGCTCGCGGTTATCAACCACCGTCACACCGTTGCGCTCCGACAGGTCGACAGAGCCAGGAGCTTCGTCGGATGACGTGCACGCGCTCGCTATGATGCTTCCAATCAGCAAGGCGCGCCTGTTTCGCATAGCCCACTCCTCCGTTGTTGTCTGTTCTCGCGCCGACTGCCCTGAACCGAGTCTATTTCAGATTGCTGGGGGTGTAGGGTCGGCGCCAGGGTAACAGCATAGGCACCCGTCTCCGGTAGCCACGGTAGGCGTCGCCGAAGTCTTCGACCAGATCGCGTTCTTCCAGAACGGAGCCGACCCAGATCCAGCTGGTCCACAACAGATTCAGCAACAGGCGGTCGAGGGTCAGGTCCGGGTAAGACCACAGTAGCACAAGGGTCAACGTGTACATCGGATGGCGCACCCAGCGGTAAGGACCCCTCACGCGGAACAGAGGTTTGCCGTCCGGCCTACCGTGCAACCCCTTCAGCACTGACTCAACCCCCAGGAGGTCGAATCCTCGCAGAGCCCACACACTCCAGCCAAAACCTACGATCGACACCACGATCATGAACCGTGTCAAGAGTCGCGCCGGCCCCTGGAGCCGCAGCACGACGATCTCCGACTCTTGCCATAGGACAACTACGGCAAGCAGCACTAGGCCGGAGACGATCGCATAGAGCACACCGTGGTAGCGGGGGTCGGCAACAGTGTCGAGTCGGCGCCGTAAAGATCGGCGGATCATCCCACTGTGCTGCGCGCTGAAGGTCAGGCAGAGGACTGCGGACCAGACCGGCACTGCTGCGGTTCCGAGCCCGAGGTCGATCCAGTCGAAAGGTCCGACCACCAGAAATACGAAGAGCAATAGGAGCGAGGCGACACCGATGGCGCCGGCGAAGGCTGCGGCGAAGTAGGCCGGCAACGGTCGAGGCGATGCAGCCATCACGCGCGCACCTAGCGCACTCTCAGTGCGGCACTGCCATCAACAAGCTCGCACTCTCAGTGCGGCACTGCCATCAACAAGCTCAATCGCAGTGCCGTACGCATTGGACATCTCGATCAAGCGGCTGAGTATGGCCTGGCCAAGTGGGCCTGCTGCCACCTCCGGGTACCCACGTGTCTCAAAGAAGGTAGGGCCTTCCATACCCTCATCGAGCACCACTGGAGTGAAGCTCACCTCGTCCACACCTTCCGCGCCGAGGGACACCTCCACGATGACGCTCTGCCACACATCCGGTGGATAGCGGCCCAGCTCCGTCTTGGTGTGGAAGATGAAGTTGCCCAAACCGTACAGAATCAGCCCGCCATTGTAGATCTCGACGCCCTTGAGCGTAGGCTCACCATGGCCCACGTAGATATCAGCTCCAGCGTCGATCGTGGCCCGTGCCCAACTCTCCTGCCATCCTGTTTCAGCGTCAGTCTGGAAGTGCTGGTACACGAGCACCGCGTCGGACGCGGAGGCTGCAGTCCGAACGGCCGCGATGTTCCGATCCCAGTCAGCGGAGTCTCTCGGCTCTAGCATGTTGATCCCAGCCCGAGTGTCCGTGGCACGGGCTTCCGGCGGCAAGTTGACGCTCGCCATCGCGACCAACCCCAAACGGAAGTCAGCCAGATCCAAGTAGGCGGGTGCCGTGGCTTCGCCGATGTTGCCACCTGTGCCCACGTGAATCAGACCGCGAGATTCGACTTCCGCGATCGTGGACAGGATGCCGTCGGTTCCATAATCCCAGGAATGGTTGTTCGACAGGGCCAGCAGCGAGACGCCTACCGCTTTGAGGTAATCGAGGACGTCCGGTTCGGCACCGTGGAAGAAGACGTCATTGCGGGTCGGGACGCAGGAACAACCCGGTCCCGATACCGCTACCTCCAGGTTCGTGAACACGGCATCGGCAGCGCTGAGAATCGGTACCACCGAACTCATGGGATCCTCGAGGTAGGCACGGGGGTCGTGCTCGATGAGCGCCTGTCCCACGATCGCCAACCGGAAGTTGGACTGCGGATCCACTGACTCATCCCCCTCGCCACCACACCCGAGATGCAGAGAGGTAATCACCGCAGCGAACATGAACGCCCGGCCGTGCATCAAAGCAGCCTCCAGGGGGTGAACCGCCAAAGAAAAGGACCCGGCCAAATATGCGTCGAACGCCGCGAGACGCGCGACAATCTCACTCGCCGCGAACACGGCTCGGCTCTGAATGCGGCGAACGCAGTGAGACGCGATGGCGAGACCGGCGGTGGCAATAAGAACGCGGCCCAATTTGGGCCGCGTTCGCAGTTGCCCCGCCAGGGCTCGAACCTGGACTCTTCTGATCCAGAGTCAGACGTGTTGCCAGTTACACCACGGGGCAGTTCAGCCGCCGGCGGCCGGCTGCCGGCGGTCCGGTATTCGTTCTGGCAGCCGGCAGCTGGCCGCTGGCCGCCGAATGGAGCTGAGGGGGCTCGAACCCCTGACCTCCTGGGTGCGATCCAGGCGCTCTCCCAGCTGAGCTACAGCCCCAGACAGTTCCCCTCCCCGAAAGGCGGGGAAGGCAACGTAGAAATCCAGCCAAGTCCAGTCAAGACCGAAAGTTAACGAACCTTATCCTTTTCTCCGCCGCACGCCTCGTCGTCCGCGAACGGCAGTTCGATTACCATGCCGTCCCTCGCGACGGTCGTGTCCTTGAACACGGCCCGCGCCTCGTCCTCCAGCTGCTTGGCGTTGACTGAATAGCGTGCCGACAGATGGGTCAGCACGAGGCGCTTGGCCCTGGCGGCAAGCGCTACCTGTGCCGCTTCCACCGCAGTCGAGTGTGCCGTCTCCTTGGCGCGGTCCTTCTCGTCGTCCCCGAACGTGGCGTCGTGTACCAGCAGGTCGGCCCCGTCTGCCGCCTCGACAACGGCGCTGCAGGGCCGCGTGTCTCCGCTCAACACCAGCAAACGCCCCTGGCGCGATGGGCCAACTAGCTGTGCCGGATCAACTACACGCCCATCGTCGAGCTTAACGGGCTCACCGCGGTGAATACGCCCCCAAAGCGGTCCCTCGGGTATTCCCAGTTGTCGCGCCTTGTCAGGATCGAACCGGCCCAGGCGTTCATGCTCACGCAACGCGTAACCCACGGCAGCTCGTCCGTGCTCGACTCCCACCACCTCCAAGTCGTACCCGCTGCGGGACAGCCTTTCACCAACGTCCAGCTCGCGGATCTTCACCGGGAATGTGGTTCGCTCAACTCCTATTTCCAGTAAGGCCCCCAGGTGCTGCTCTGCACCTCTTGGTCCGTACAGATAGATCGGGTCTGTGTGACCCTGTAGCGCCAACGTCCTCACTAGCCCGATCAACCCCAGGTAGTGATCTGCGTGGAAGTGCGTGAAGAAGATCTCGGACAGTGCAAACCCGACCCCGTACCGCATCATCTGCCGCTGGGTGCCCTCACCGCAGTCGAACATCAGCGTCTCACCCTCCCGAGCGACGACGATCGAGGATACGGATCGCTCCACCGTGGGCCGGGCGGCCGAGGTTCCGAGGAAGGTTAGTGACAGCATGGGGAGAATCTAGACGGAACGTCGGAACGTCGGAACGTCAGAAGAGGCGGTTCTCACGTTCCGCCGTTCCGACCTTCCGCCGTTTAAAACACCGACACAAACGTGTAGCGTCCGGGCCTCTCTCTCACGTCGTCGAGCAGCTGCCGTAGCGACACCAGCAACTCGTGCAAGTCGTCATGAATCGTGTCCTGAGTCATCAGCTTCCCAATCGAACCGGTCGAATCGGCCATTTGTTGCAGCATCACGCTCAGCGCCATGGTTGCCCCAGCAAGCCCCTCGGCCATCTCGTTCACGTTTTCTGTGAGCTCATCCAACTGATTCAGTGATTCAGTCAGTCCAGGATTCCCTAGAGTCGAGTCCATCCGCACGGCAACCTGCTGAAGCGCCTCAAAGGACTGCTGCGCGTTGGTCGTGAGTGGTCCTTCGCCGAGATCGGCTATCACGTTCAGGGCCCGTTGCGTCGCCTGCAGCGTAAGGCGCACGTCCTCCGCCATCTGCTCGCTGAGCAGGCGTTGAGCTCCGATCAGCACCTCCGCCGCATCATCGGTCAATCCTGCAGCCGCCTCCGCAATGTCGCTGGTGCTGGTACCGACCAACGCCTGGCCCTCAGGCAGGAATGCTTCCGATCTGCCCGGACTGTAACCCACGAATTTGGCACCCAGGAAGTCGAGGGATTTTATCGACACCTTGGCGTCCACCCTGGGTCGGTAGAGACTGCCGACTTCCAGCGTCACCAAGACCCGGCCTTCCTCCTCGAGTTCCGCGTTGGCCACGCGACCCACACGGACTCCAGAGATGTGTACCGGATCTCCAACAGTGAGGGTGCTTACGTCAGAGAAATGCACGGGTACCTCGATCTGGCTAGACCGGAACGACCTCCCGGTCAGCCACATCAATCCGGCGAAGAAACCGACCACGGCCACGATTACCAGTAACCCGACCGACACTTCCTGTTTGTAGTACAAATCCATTGAAATCGACCTCTCAGGTCACGAGGGCCCCGCCCAGGTCGCGCTCTAAGAACTGACGTACTGCCCGGTCCTGGCTGGCCAGTAGCTCTTGCGGAGTGCCCATTGCATGTATGGTACCACCGGAAAGCAATGCTACTCGATCGGCCACTCTGAACGATCCCCTCACATCGTGCGTCACCATCACGCTCGTGACACCCAGTTCGTCGGCTAGCTTCTCTACGAGCGCGTCGATAATGTCGGCGTTCACTGGATCGAGCCCCGTGGTGGGCTCGTCATACAGTAGGTAAGTAGGACTCCCCGCGATCGCACGGGCCAGACCAACTCGCTTCTTCATACCGCCAGAGAGTTCTCCCGGGAACTTCGTCGCTGTATCCCGGGGCAGGTTCACCAAATCCAGGCACTCGAGGACCCGGTTATGGCAGAAGCTCTTGTCGGATGAACACTCATCGTCCGTGATCCCGAGTCTGATATTCTCGAACACGGTCATGGAGTCGAACAACGCCCCGAACTGAAAAACGTAGCCGATCCTATTCCGCAGCCGCTCCAGTTCCTTTCGCTTTAAATGGACCACGTCCATGCCATCCACGTTTATCGAGCCACTGTCCGGATGGAGCAGACCGTTGATGTGCTTCAACAGAACGCTCTTGCCCACTCCCGAGGGCCCCAGCAACGCAACTGTCTCTCCCCGGTTCACTTCGAAGTTGACGCCGCTGAGCACAACCAGGTCCCCAAAGCGTTTGTGGACATTGGTGAGCCGGATCATGGGCAGCTACTCCCTCGCATCTTCACTGCAAAAGGATCCTTGCCAGGGTAACGTCCAGAAACAGCACCAGCACCGACGCGCTAACCACCGCCCCCGTGGTTGCCCGGCCCACCCCTTCGGCACCCTGCTTGGTGCTGAACCCTACGTAGCACGGGATTACGGTGATGGCGAGCCCGAATGCGATGGACTTGATCAGGGCATACCACATATCGAACGGACGAAAGAAGTAGCGCGCCCCGTAGATGAAGTCTGCGTTGCTGATTCCCAAGGAGCTTTGAGCTGCCAGCCAACCAGCGCCTATTCCAATCGCACAGGCGAAGACGACCAGCACCGGCAACATGACGGTTCCGGCCACAACCCGAGGTATCAACAGGTGCGAGATCGAGGACCGCCCCAGACTCTCCAGCGCGTCTATTTGCTCGGTCACTCGCATCGTGCCCAGTTCCGCAGCATAACGGGCGCCGATGCGGCCCGCCAAGATCAGCGCTGTGAGTACCGGGCCCAACTCCAGGATGATCGACTCCACGATAACGCCAGCCGCAAAGTAGACCGGAATGCTGCCTGTGAACTGGTATCCGGCCTGAAGCGACGTGACACCCCCCGCAAAGCCGGCCGTCAGCAGCACGATGAAAAGAGAGCCGTAACCCACGCTCACCGCCTGCTCCACCGCACGGGGAACCCATATCCGCCATTCCGCCAGTCCCCGGAACGACTGCCACATCAGAAACGCGATACGACCAACATGGCTGGCCGCCCGCAGTGTGTATCGGCCGGCAAGCCGTCTGATGTCCAGTAGCGAGCCACCCGGTACAGCGGAATAGGATGCAGTAAGACGCCAGCGCGTCATGGTGCGTTCAACGCCCCCATGGTTCGAATGACTGCGACGAATGTTGGCTGACCAAGGTCGTGGAGTCTAGTCCCCTGGAAACGTAGTGGGTCACGGTCAGGCGACAGTCAAGAAACAGGCGGGCGGCGCCGGGCGGGGTTGGATACAGGGGGCTTTGGCAGCTTACAGCACAACCCCGGTCACCAGTGCGATCAGGGCCAGCGCAGTCGCCATCAACGAAACGTTGAACTGGCGCCGCCTGTAGTACTCGAACGCCGGCAGCATCGAACCATCCCCCGTGGTGACCGCGAGCCCGCCAAGCTTCACTCCGGTTGGCACCGTCACCAAGAGCACCAGCACACCGCCCAAGAGACCGGTGCCCTGCATTATCCAAGTGCCGATCGTCGCATCGGCTGCGCCATTTCCTCCGTCCTGAACCATCGCCATGCTCCACAAGATGCCGGTTCCCACCGTCACCAGAGCCCCAAATCCGACTACCGCCGTCTGTACCTGAGTCAGCAGCCGAAAGGCGCCGGCTCTCACCTCTACGGTCTCACGACGCGCATTGAAGGAGAGCAGCATGGCGGCCAGCGCTCCACCAATCCACATCGCGCCGCCGAGAAAGTGCCCTAAGCGAACGAAGTCCATCAGCAACCCTCGCCTTGAATCAGCTCCACAGCCAGCTCCTGCCGACCGGCGAACCCCGCGTCCAACTCGTGCCAGTAGGAGATCTCCGACTCACCCAGCTTCCAACAAAGGAACACATCGCGCCCATCGAGTTTGGAATAGAAGTCTACGAGACCCTCGTCGAAGCCCTTGAACACGCAGCCAACCGTAGAGAGCTCCTCTAGGTAAGCGTTGATCTGCTGCGCCACATCGTCTACCTCGCCGCGCATGGAGGCCAGTTCCGGCGACTCGCCTTCCTTTCCTTGTTTCTGCGCAGCGAGATTCTCGTACTTCCGCACTCCGGTGCGCCACCGCTTATAGGCCGCAAGGATATCGGCAACGATGGGACCCACGTACGGAAGGGTCCGGTTTGCCTCCTCCAAAGTGAAATACCTGATTCGCTCGTCCGCCATCCTCTTGGCCTTCAATCTCGTATCGGGTCAGAACGGAAGCACACAGCTATGTCGCTGGGCAACAGACATGTCGGCTGGTACATCGCCGGCTTCGAAAAGTAACAGGCGCATCCGAGGGTCAGAATTGCCTCATTTCATGTGAGGTAGCTGTCCACGGCCAAGTGTGCGGCCCGATAGCCTTCCTCCACGAACCTGACGACGCTCTCCAGCGCGAACGTGGCTTCCCGATCACGTACGGGCCGCACCAGCACCAGCGGCACCGGCCCCTCCTTCCACCGGGATATCTTCGCTTCCGTCTGCGCAGCCATCAGTATCCGCATCGCCTGTCCATGCCTGCGCAACATGGCGGGGAACGGAGTTTCGCGCTCAGGCGGTTCCGAGTACAGCGACGGGCCGACGTCAACCGCGAACAGGATAGAAGGGTCGAACTCGCTGGCAACCTCCAGTGGCAACACCGAACGCAAGCCGCCGTCAGCAAACTCTCGGCCGCCTATCACTGCTGGCGGGTAATACAGAGGCAGCGCACAAGAGGCGTAGAGCGCATCCACCAGCGGCACCTCCATGTCACCCCCCGAGCCGAACAGCACCAATTCCCCGCTGTCCACATCCACCGCGGTGATCGTGAGAGGAGTCTGCATCTCGCTGAAGCTCTGGACCGGTATTAGTCGCTCGATTGTCCTGATGAGCGGCCCTCGCTCCAAGAGGCTCCCGGCAAACGGTCCTAGTAGAGCACTGGGTGAAAAGACCGCCACGTCGCGACGGGATATCGAGGTGATTCGGCGCAACACTTCCGGATACGTGAGGCCGCTGGCGAAACACGCAGCCACCACGGCGCCCATCGACGTCGCCACATAGTGAGATGGCGTGATATCCCGCTCAGCAAGAGCCTTCACTGCGCCCACGTGAGCGGCCGTTTTGGCACCTCCACCGCTCAGAACCACCACTGCACGTTCGGCGGTCATAGCTTCTCCCCCTCGCGCCGCTCCTCTTCACGCAACCTATGCCGCAGCTTAGCGTGTTCGTGCCAGATACGCTCTTGTTCACTTTCCAAAACCAGAGGCGGCACCCGGGTGGGCTTGCCGTTTGCGTCGATTGCCACGAACGTCAAATAGCAGCTGTTGGTATGACGCCGTTCGCCACTCAATACGTGCTCCGCTTCGACTCGCACTCCCACATCGAGCGACGTGCGTCCGACGTAGCTCACACTGGCATGGGCAGTAACGAGCTCTCCGACGTGGATGGGCTCTCGGAACTCCACCCGGTCAACCGAGACGGTTACGCACGGACAGCGTGCGTGGCGCACGGCCGCGACGGCGGCCACGCGGTCCACCAGAGACAACAGCACGCCACCGAACACGTTGCCCATGGTGTTTGCCATGCTCGGCATCATCAACTCGGTCATTGTTGCGCGGGACGCACGGGCCGGACGCGGCGAAAGATCAGTGTCGGTCAATAGTCGACAGGCCTCAGATAGGACTCGCCGATAGCAGTGCTGCTGAGCATGGCCACAGTCGGAAGCCGGCGTTTCCAATGCGTGCCCTGCAGCCTGTTGCTGACGAGTGATACCTCCGCTTCCGTGAAGCCAAGTGACACGATGTGCTCGTGGCTCAAGCCCTTTAGCAGCCAATGGAGAATGCGATCGGCTTTAGGATAGGAAACTCCCAGATCCCCCTCGTCTGTCTGTCCCTCCTCGAGGTCAGCGGTCGCCGGCTTTGCCAGGATGACCTCCGGCACTCCGACGTGCCGAGCCAGCTCAATCAACTGGGTCTTGAACAGATCTCCTAGCGGATTGACTGGCGGCGAATCATCCGCATGCCAGGTGAAATAGCCCATTAGTCGCTCAGTCTTGTTGCCGGTGCCAATCGGTAGTGCCTGGTACCTGGCAGACAGGTCGAACAGCGTGATCATCCGGACGCGCGCCATCACGTTGCCCCGCCGTAACGGGCTGGCATCGTCATCGATGGCGCTCAGGTAGCCGTCAACGGCACCGGTAATGTCAACTGTGATCAGGCGGATACCCAGCTGGTCGGCAACCAGCTTCGCATGCTCCATGCTGTCGGGGCTAGAGCTGCGGTAAGGCATCCGGACGGCGATGACGTTGTCGGGTCCGAACGCGCGGGCTGCCAAGCCGGCAGTCAACGAGCTATCCACACCTCCCGAGAGGCCCACCAGCACCTGCTCGAACTTGCGCCGTCGTCTCACCTCATCTTGCAGGAACGTGACCAACCATTGCTTGGTCAATTCGCAATCGATGGCCAGCGGATCGTCCTGCCGCTCCGGCTCAACCAGCTCTAGTTCGGGAATCTCTTCCGGCTCACTGCTGCCGCTCACCGCGTCACCATCGTCGTACTCCGACAAAGGAGAGCTTCCCCTCAGCTGAGATCCGAGCAGGTTGGAAAGCTGAACCTCCAGGTCAGCCAGCAACGGTTCTTCCACGCGCGCTCGAGTGATGGCGTCCAGATCCAGTTCTGCAGTCACCATGGCTTCCTCGAACACTGGGCCTGAGACCAGGACCTCACCGTCGGGACCGACGATGGTCGATCCGCCCTGCAGTGCCTTGCCGCCCTCGAATCCCACGGGCTGGGCCAGAGCGACGTACACGCCGTTCTCAGCGGCCATGCGCTGAATCAGTCGCTCCCAACGGATCACGCTTGCAGGGCGACCCGGCGCTTCCACGTCATCACGGCCCCGCGGCGCCACACCGCGGGCCGGAGCGGCACTCGGAACGACCAAGAGCTGAGCACCATCCAACGCCGCCAGTGTTCCGGTCAACGAGTGCCAGGCATCCTCGCACACCAGGATTGCCGCACGACCCCATTTGGTGTCGAAGGCCCGCACCGAATCCCCGTGCTGCACGTAGCGAGCCTCGTCGAACAGACCGTAGGTTGGGAGAAAGACCTTGCGATGAACGTGGAGGATACGAGAGTCCGCCCCCCCAAGAGTGGCATATATCGCAGAGTTGAAGTAGTTGTTGCGGAACTCCTCATAGAAGCCGACGACCACGTCCACCGGCTCGGCCCGAGACAAGGCGTGCTGAGCGAGCAGATCCTTGAACAGCGTGCCCGCCGTAACCGCGACCTCGCGCACTCCACCCTCTATGTAGTACGCCGACATCGCGCATTCTGAGAAGACTACGATGTCGGGCGCCGTCTCGACGTTTCTGAATCCAGCGAACACGCCGCCTATGCGGCGGACATTTGCTTCGTAGTCCGCCTTAACCGGGCGGATCTGCGCTATGGCAATTCTGATCATGGTAGTGAGGGAAGATAGCCGCCATGTTCGCCCAGCGGGGAGTGCGGACTCGGTCTCTCGCGTCAATCCTGGATGCCGGTCCTGATTTGCCCTAATCCCTGCAGGAATCCTCTGACGTCGTCAGGAGCGTGGCCGGTAAATCGATTGTTGAAGTAGCCATAAACCTCCTCAACTGAGCCACTGACATCTCGCAACACGCCCAACCAGTCGGACCGGGCTGTCTCTGATTGGGCGGCGCCATGGTCGTCGCCGCGACGTCTGGATGTATCATTCCACCGCACATAGGTAAAAGATGCCGTGGGTATGACAGCTAGATCCATGACTCGCGCCGGCGCCAGCCACCTCCCCTCGACCAGAACCAGGGCCACGCCCCTGCGTTCGAGGGCCTCGACTACGTCAGGTAGGATCCAATCGTGACGCCGGAACTCCACCGCCCACTGGAAGCCACGGGGCAGGGATGCGATGAAGCGTACGAACGTGGCACGCGTCTCTTGAGTCGGTGAGAAACCGGGAGACATGCAGATCAGCAGGGGTCCCAACCGCCTCCCCACGACCGAAACATGACGCGTGAACCGGTCCAGCAGTCGTTCCGTGCCGCTGAACCGCCGCTCGTGGCTCACTTGCTGAGGTACCTTGAATGCGAAGCGGAATCCCTCGGGAACGGCATCACGCCACGTACGAATCAGAGATAGCGGCGGAATACCCCGAAACGTGTCACCCACCTCCACCGTGTCGAACTCCTCAGCATAGACGCGCAGCATTTCGCTGGAGTCGAGATCATCCTGGTAGAGCGGACCCACCCACTCCGAGTACTGCCAGCCCTGACATCCAAGGAGTACGCTCGCGCTCATTACCTGGGCTACTTACCCACGACGCGGTGCCAGTACATCCGCATTTCGGATATCATGTTCTCCTCGGTTTCGCAAAACAGAGCACCGCGCACGTCTACCGTCTTTCCCGTTCTCCGTCTACGGAAGGTGCATTTGATCTCGGTGGCAAACCACGGGCCGGCCACGAATACCTCTCCGAACCGAAATGACACTTCAGCTTGCTCGGTGGGTGTGTCCTTCCAATAGTGACGTATCGCAGCCCGCCCCCTCAGGGGCCTGTCGAACGGCCCTGGAGAGAACACGGCCCCCTCAGCGAAGAGGTTGGCGATGTCCTCCGCGTTGCCCGCCTCCCAGGCTGCGCCGAACTTCTGGATGAGCCCGCCGTATCTGGCACGAAGCTCCTTCCAGTCTGACGCTGGTGTTGCGATCACGGAACCTCAAACTCGCTAGGAACTCATCTCAAGCTTAGGTCTTGACGTTGCTAGACGCCACCCTGGTGTGCGAGATGCCGGAGTGTATCTCTCAAGCCTTGGACTGGAACAGAGACGCGTACACAAATGATACCGATTGTCATCGACACAGACCCGGGTATCGATGATGCAGTGACCTTGGCCCTGGCCGCGCTGTCGCCAACAATCGACTTGGTGGCCGTCACCACCACATACGGATCGGCATCTCTCGCCGCGACGACCAGGAACGCACGCGAAGTGCTGAGACTCTGCAATCGTTCGGATGTGTCCGTGGTTCCCGGCTGTAATCGCCCGCTGAAGAGAGACTTAGCGACAGCTCCCCATACACACGGCCCGACGGGCGTGGGTCACGCCCCGGTGCCCGAGACCACGCCGGAACACGATACGGCAAACAAACACGCGCTTCTCGACGTGCTGTCCGGCTCACAGCAACTGGAACTAATCACCATCGGGCCGCTTACCAACCTCGCCTCTGCCATCCAAGCAGACGAATCGTTGGTGCGGTCACGAGTCAGACGCCACATCGGGATGTTCGGGACCGTGCGTACGCATGCGAGCACGGAGCGACGAGCCGACTTCAATGCCTGGTGCGATCCCGAAGCCACCGACCTGGTATTGCGTTCAGGCCTCAACACGACGATGGTCAGCCTCGACGCCGCCCGCCAGATGGTTCTGACTCCAAGGGACGTAGAGATCCTGGTGGCGACCAGCGACCCTCTGGTCAAATGGCTAGGGAGAGCGCTCGAATTCTACTTGCAGGCATACGAGGCAACAGGGCATGTGAGCGGCTGTTTCGTACACGACGTGCTTACGGTTGGTGAGTTGCTGTGTCCCGGACTGTTGACATGTGATCGGTTACGCCTAAGAGTGAACCTTGGCGATGGCGTCTTGCGCGGCCATACGACCGTGGATGCGGCAGGGCACCTGGCCAACGTGGCAATCCGGCTGGACGTGCCAAGCATGCAGCGGCTGCTCGGGGTGGTGTTCGGCAGACCGTGGCTAGAGTGGCTGAACAGAGGAGGTCCTGGATGAGCGAGGGACAGGTGAGGGTGGCCGTGATAGGAATGGGTGATGTCGGCCGGGGTTGGGCGGCACTCTGTGCGGCAGCCGGATGGCCCGTGGCGATCTACGACAATGAGGCGCAGGCTCTCCACGAAGCCCCCGACGAGATCGCTGCACGTGCCAGTGGCCTGGTCGCCCTCGATCAGGCATCTGCGACCGCAGTCGATAACGGTCTAGCCGCGCTGCGAGAAGGCCGCAGCTTGCTGCAGGCATGCAGCGATGCGGTCTGGGTAATCGAGGCAGTCAGAGAAGACCTGCGGGCAAAACAGAAGGTGTTCGAGGGCATCGAGTCTGCCGCGGGGAAGGCACGCGTGATCACCAGTTCCTCGAGTGGATTCGCCGCAAAAGACATCGCCGGACGCTGCATGCGCCAGGAACGCTGCCTAGTAGCACACCCGTTGATTCCCGTCGAACTCGTCCCGATGGTGGAGCTGGCGCCGAGCCCTCACACCGACCGAGCCCTCCTGGAAATTCTCAAGGCTTGGCTGCGCGCGCTCGGGCGAATCCCGGTCACGCTCAAGAAACAGGTACCGGGCAATATCGCCAATCGCATTACCGCCGCTGTCTGGCGCGAGGCCATCGATCTAGTGCTGGAGGATGTGATCGACGTCGACGATCTGGATCGGGCCGTATCATTGGGACCAGCGTTGGGGTGGGCCGCTGCCGGCCCTCATCTCTCATATCACCTGGCCGCCGGCACGAAGGGGGTAGAGGGTTTTCTGCAGAACCTGCTGCGACTGTTCGAGGCTACCTGGGCCGACCTAGCCACCTGGTCCAAGCTCGAACCCGAGCAGCAACACAAACTCATCCACGCAATCGGTCGAGCCTACAAGGACAATCTCGAGGATATCCGGCCGGCCCGCGACAGACGGATGGCAGCTATTCTGCGTGGCTTGGAGAATACTCGCAGCACGATGAGCCACCGCCGACTGTCACTATCCGACCTTGCCTCGAGAGAAGAGGTCGACCCCCAGGACTAGCTGACTTCCGGCGCGACCACCGCGCACAGTAGCATCTCGGCCAACTCGTGCCCTATCACCTGTTCCCGTGCCGGAGGCCCGACGGTCCGAACCGTCGTGGGACCGCGGAACGGCTGACGGGCCTTGACCTCGAAGGTCACGCCTGGCTTGAGGCCAAGCGACGCGATGAAGCGCAGCCTAGCAGGGTCCTTGTCGCTCACCATCTTCAACTCGGCCATGTCACCAACGGAGACTTCAGTTAGCGCGATATACTCTGTCTGTTCAACCAGCCCGTCCTTCGATGGTATCGGAGCACCATGAGGATCGTACCGCGGATTCCCGAGGGCCATCGCCATCCGCTCGATCAGCTCGTCGGATACGGCGTGCTCTAGGCGTTCGGCCTCTTCGTGGACCGAATCCCAGTCGTATCCCAGCTTCGAGGTCAGGTACGACTCCACAATTCGATGGCGGCGCAGCAAGTTGAGTGCTGCCTCGCGGCCCTGCTCTGTAAGTTGCACTCCTCTGTAGCGTACATGGCGCAGCAGCCCCACCTCCGACAGCCGCTTCACCATGCCACTCACCGATGGCGGCGCCACACTCAACGCCTCGGCAATGGCACTGGTTTGGGCCGGCGATCCCTCTTGCTCTAGCTCGTAGATCGTCTTGAGGTAGTCCTCGATGGACCCGGAAAGGACGCTCTTGCGGCGGGCCACGGCACGCTCCAGCTCAAGGTTTAAGCACGCCTAAACTTCG
>JBDHHP010000105.1:0-13546 GCA_039589275.1 Gemmatimonadota bacterium
CACCATCCGCACATACTGCCTCTATACGACTCCGGCGATGCTGATGGCTTCCTGTACTACGTCATGCCCTACGAGGAGGGACAGTCATTAAGGGACAAGCTCGCGAAGGAGGGTGAGCTACCTATCCCCGAGGCGGTCAGGATTCTCCGAGACGTAGTAGACGCTCTATCCGAAGCTCATGAAAAGGGCGTGGTCCACCGGGACATCAAACCGGACAACGTGCTTTTGACCAAGCACCATGCCTTGGTGACCGATTTTGGTGTTGCCAAGGCCGTGAGCGAAGCTACAGGTGCTCACAGGCTCACTACGGAAGGAGTTGCTCTCGGGACTCCAGCGTACATGTCGCCGGAACAGGCTGCTGCGGATAAACACATCGACCATAGGGCTGACATCTACGCCGTGGGCGCTCTGGCCTATGAGCTACTCACCGGCAGACCACCGTTCACCGGCACTACGCCGCAGGAAGTGCTCTCAGCACAGGTGACGCGACCGCCGACCCCGGTAACAGAATACCGGGCAACGGTGCCGCCTGCTCTTGAGCAGTTGGTGATGAAATGTCTGGAGAAGAAGGCCGCTGATAGATGGCAGAGTGCAGAGGAGTTGTTGCCACAGCTTGAGGCGTTGGCGACACCCAGTGGTGGGATCACGCCGACAGGGACAATGCCAGCGGGCGAGGTGTTGGCACCGCGACGCAAGATGTTTGTTCGAGCGGCTGCGCTACTGGGAGTGCTTGTGCTGGTGGTCGTTGGCGGGTGGCTCGCCCTATCGTCGCGGGGCGAGGCGGAAGGGTCGGCCACGATCCGCTCCTTAGCGGTTCTTCCACTTGACAACCTGATGGGTGATCCAGAACAGGCGCACTTTGTGGATGGGCTGCACGACATCCTGATCGGCGAACTCTCCCGCGTGGAGGATCTTACGGTGAGGGGCAGGACCTCAGTGCTTCGCTATCGGGAGACCGAGCAAGCTTCGAGTGAGATCGCAGCCGAGTTGGCCGTGGACGCACTGGTAACTGGGAGCGTGTTCCGGGCCGGTGATTCGGTACGGATTCAGGTCCAGCTCATTCGCGGGTCACCTGAAACTGTCCTTTCGTCTCACATCTTCCACGGACGGCTGAGCCAGGCCTTGGCCCTCCAGAGCCGGGTGGTCCGTGCTATCGCGGGCGAGATCGAGGTGGTGCTGTCTCCTCAAGACGCACGACGTCTAGCGAGCAAGAGGGAAGTCGATCCCGAGGTACAGGAAGCGTACTATCGGGGCCGCGCACTATGGAGGACGCGCTCGGGCGACGGGCTCAGGCGATCCGTGACGTATCTAGAGGAAGCCGTCCGCCTCGATTCGACCTTTGCCCTGGCTTGGGCCGGACTGGCGGACGCATATATGATGGGTCAGGTATACGGCGTCCTGGGGCTCAGTGGAGATGAGGCGCACGGCCGAGCCGAGGCTGCCGCGACTAAAGCGCTGGAGCTGGACGCCACACTGGCCGAAGCCCACGCGGCCCTTGCCAACGTCAGGTTCTATGGCGCCTGGGACCGTACGGAGGCCGAGACCCTCATGCGACGGGCCATCGACCTGAACCCGAGCTACGCACAGGCCCATGACTGGCTAGGAGACATCCTGACGTCGGCAGGGCGGCTGGAGGCGGCCCTCATCGCGTACCAACAGGCGCGGGAGCTTGACCCCTTCTCAGCGCTCATGCACCGGGACGTCGGGCAGGCGCTTCGACGCCTCGGCCGCTGCGACGACGCAATGGAACACGCTCGAACCAGCCTGGAGCTCGACCCAGAGTACGTACGTGCGTACCGGCTCCTGCGGGACTGCCACATCACGGCGGGCCGCTACGACGAGGCGGTGGAAGCTGAGATCCTGGCCGGGCGCGTTGCTGGCACCGAGCCAAGCGACCTTCGGCTGGCTCGCCGGGCCTACGACGACGGTGGCTGGATGGGATTCCTTGAGTGGCAGCTGGAGACAATCCGGGCCGAGCTGTCTGACGGGCGTCTGGGCTACACATACCGTCGCCTCGTGGAAACCCACACGTTGCTCGGCAACGCCGACGAAGCGCTTCGGGCCTTACAGCTCGCGGTCGACGCACGGGACGGGTTCTTTCTCATATTCGGAATGTCGGATCCCCTTCTGGAGCCGCTTCGCGGTGACCCGCGCTGGGAGCAACTGATGCAGCGGGCTGGCCTCTAATCCGGTCGCGGTCTCGATCCCATCCGCGACTACCCGCCGTTCCAGAACCTATGTAGGCCCAAGGGTTGACGGGCCGCATCTGTTAAGCTCCTTCGAAGAACCCCTTCAACGGAGGAGCATCATGACAACAGTAGCGACCCGTCCTACCGAAGATACTAGCTTGGGTCCGGTGTTGTACTTGGCGTTCGAACTGGGCAGCAAGACCTGGAAGCTTGCGTTCACGACGGGCTTTGGGCAGCGGCCGCGGGTCCCAGGACGTGATACCCAGCTTCTTGAGGTGTGCACGAATCATCTGTTTGGAATACCGCATGGCCTACCTCCATGAAAGGCTCCGAGGACGACCGGCGATACTAGAGTGATGTGCGATCATCGTCAATTTCGCACCATTATTCACAAGCGCGCCGCCTTTCACAGGCCAGAATGCGCCACCGAGATTAGGCCGGGTCGCTTGGCTCGGCCCTTTCGTGTAACCTCGTTCAGCTTCATTGACAGCGTTTGTACCCTGTTGAATCGTGGGGTCAACTGTAGACCTTGGAGGCCGAGGAATGGTGCCCTCTGACGCGACTGAATTTACGTGCGACGATTGTGGTGTGAAAATCACTGGTGTTCCTGTTGTTCCTGCGGCAGTTGACGGCCCGACTGAAGCCCAGGCCGCAAAGCTGAAGCCCACGGTCTACTACTGCGTCGAGTGCGCGCAGGAACGGGGTTTCTCTTTCACCGAGGTCGTCATTGGGAAAAAGGAGTGATGGGAGTGACACCGTGAGGCACTCGCCAATCGGGAGAGGTGACCATGATGCTGCACTGGGTTCGCCGTACAAATTCTGACAGGCTCGCTGGCGTCGTCCGACTGATGCTGGGAGTCGTATTCGTCATGACGGGGGTGATGAAGCTTGTAATCCCGATGTTGGCAGACGCATGGTCTGGTCAGTTGTTGGCTGCTAACCTCCCGTTCTATACGCTGACCCGGTGGACGGTGCCGTTCGTCGAGATGGCCCTGGGGTGTATGCTGCTGGCTGGCCTGTTTGCACGGCTCGCCAGCTTCGCCGTCATCGGCGTCATGATGGTTGCCACGTATACACATCTGGTCGTCGACGATGCGACGTTGTTCCCTCTTCAGCCGAGCGAGCCGGTCGTCCCCATCATTGTCATGGTGATGAGCGCGCTGATTCTCTGGAGGGGAGCTGGTGCGTGGAGCCTGGATCTCAAGGCTACTGCAGCGAAAGCGCCTTGGCCCAATCAGACTTACGCACTGTAGTCGCCAGGGAGAGTCAATAACATGGTTGATGCACTTGACTACGGTCCTATGTCTGCGCCACGCTACGCAGGGGTCGCGACCTTGTTGCGTACACCGCTCGCTCGCGATCCGTCGGAGTTGGATATCGCGCTCGTCGGTGTTCCATTCGATGGCGGTGCGGAGAACCGGCCCGGCCAGCGCCACGGACCACGCGAAGTCCGCAACATGTCGAGCTTGCTGCGCGCGGTCCATCATGTCACTCGGGTGAATCCCTACGAGCTCTGTCGTGTCGCTGACATGGGTGATGTTCCGATGAACATCGCTTTTGATCTCGAGGCGAGTCATGCCGCCATAACGGAGTTCTTTCGCAGCGTACATGCCGCGGGTGCAGTGCCACTGAGTGTCGGAGGCGACCATTCGATCACCTTGCCGATCTTGCGTGCGATTGCGGCAGATAGGCCCGTTGGCTTGGTGCATATCGATGCTCACACCGACACCTGTGACGAAGAATTCGGATGCAGGTTCACCCATGGCACACCATTCCGACGGGCCGTAGAAGAAGGGCTGCTCGATCCCAAACAGACAGTGCAAATCGGCATTCGTGGTGCCCAGAACTCGGAGGAAGGGTGGACTTTCTCAGCTGAATCTGGCATGCGCGTCATCTTCATCGAGGAGTTCACCAAGCTGGGGGTGGAAGCAGTGGTTGCTGAGGCTCGGCGCGTGGCAGGAAACAGTCCCACCTATGTCTCCTTCGATGTAGACAGCCTCGACCCGGCATTCGCTCCTGGTACCGGGACACCAGAGGTCGGTGGGATCACCACTATCGAGTCGCAGACGTTGGTGCGGGGTCTACGTGGTCTCGACCTAGTGGGCGGCGACGTGGTCGAGGTATCACCGCCGCTCGACCCGTCGGGGAACACTGCACTCGTCGGTGCCACGATGATGTACGAGATTCTGTGTATTCTGGCCGAAGTGGTCGCCCGGCGGCCGAGCTTATGGCGGGAAGGCCGGTGCTGAATTGAAAGGTCAGCGGATCTTCGAGTTCCCGACCGGCGGACTCGACGGATGTTGCCCAATCGGATCTAGAGGGATGGAGGCTCGGCTACAGGCCCAATGCCCCAATAGTCACCACGCCCAGCACCATGGTGATTAGCACGAGGGCAAGCCACCCGATCAGGCACACCCCCACTGCACGCCCCGTACTGGTGTAATCGAGCGCCTGCCGTACCGCGACCACCATCGACACCAGCATCCAGATGCTGGCCACGCCCACGGCCAGCATGCCGAGACCAGGAATCACACCGAACACCCGAAGCAAGCCCGGTGACGCCGAGAACCCGGTGGTACGGAGCAGCTGCCCAACATCGGCCTCGGTTTGTGGCTCCGGCAGCATCTTGGTGCCGATCAGATAAGTGACTAAAGCCCACACGAACCAACCGATCAGTGCAGCTAGAGATCCAACCACCAGCCCCACAATTCCCTCACCTGAGCCGATTCCCGCTGCAACGCTGGAGAGCACCACCACCCACATCGACTGTCCCATTGCAGCAGTGTCAGCCTCTACCTCCTCGTACGTTTGCACGTCGAGCTTGGCAGCGCCTATCATTCGCTCTGAGAAGGATGCCATTTCCTGAGCTCCGTGAACGTTGGCCCGAAGCTACTTTCCTCCAACGGATGTGCAAGGGTATTAAAGTCGCCCACTCGTCCTCATGAGTCCGCAAGACAACGCCCCCGAGCGCCGCGAGACTAATATCATCGCGACATCGTTAGGTCGCCAAAAGACAGCCAGAGCAGCTCGGGTCTTGGTGCTGTGTCCTGACTCAGTATTGAGTCACAGAAGCCCGCACAGTAGAGAGCTGATGCGTCGGCTGCAGTTGCCGCCCGACCACCTCAGTCGTTGGATCTCGGACAGCCTCCGGTGCTTCGCGCTGGCCGAATTGACGGGTGCCCTACCATGGGCCCTTTCTGTCGTAGGCGCGTCGCATTACCGATTTCTCGCTGGGCTGGAAGTTGATACAGATCTGCTCTAGCTCTGCCCCTTCGAGTAGCTCACCGAAAAAGGTGCATCCGAAACGGGTCCCCCGCTGGCGACGTTCCTCTTCGAGATGCGTGCAGAATGTGCAGACGCCAAACATCCGCTTGCCACTTCTTTGTGCCAGATAACCGAGCAACCGTTCGAGGCCGGTCGCCAAATGGCTGCGGGCGGTTTCGGATAGCGCACCCGCGGCACACACCAGATCCTCGCATGGGTCGCGCGCGAGAAGGGCCCTCGCATCGTCAGTCACATCGAGGCGCGCGCTGCGTCCGTCGCTTGGCGACCGTTTACGGCTGAGATAGCCCAGAGCGACCAGACCCTTGACTGTCTGCGACGCTGTGCCCCGGGTGGTGGAGTGGAACTCCGCGAACGCCGACACGGTGCGGGAGAACCGGTTGGCCCGGGACAAGTACCGGAGCGCGCTCCACTGGGCAGGGGTTAGGCCACCACTATAACCAGAGCCGTGGGTGATTCGCCCGAGTTGAACCACGAGCTCGGCAATGGTCTGTGCGTTCGTACCGCTCGCTTTGCTCATGTGTAAATAGTAGCGATTCCAAACTACCTTGACAAGTCATTTCCAACCAAATAGTTTCGTTACGCTACTATCTTCTGGACCTACGAGCTGGCGAACGCAGAGAGCCTCTCCGCTCGGGTGTCCACGGACAAAACGTGGCTATTGCTGTTCTGCCTCCTCGGCTGCGGGGGGATGAGACGCGGCTGTCGCAGGAGAGGGCTACTGGCCACAGCGGCGATCAACTGCAGCCCCGACCGTTGGGGGCGGTGGTCTCTTGTTGCTCACAGCGGGCTTGTCCCGCGGGAGGTGCCAAATGGTACGAGCAAAGCAGGTTGCCTCAGTGACACCGATTGAGGAACGCGGATATGTGCAATCAGAAGTGCTGGTTTCGACGCAGTGGGTGGCTGATCATCTAGACGACCCGAACGTTCGATTGCTGGAATCGAATGAAGACGTGCTGCTCTACGAGACCGGCCATATCCCGGGAGCGGTGAAGATCGACTGGGTCGGCGAGCTGAACGATCCCCTCATTCGCGATTACATCGGGCAGGACCAGGTTCAGCAGTTGCTCCGTGCGAAGGGAGTATCCAAAGACACCACGATTGTCCTTTACGGAGACAAGAGCAACTGGTGGGCAACTTACGCGTTCTGGGTCTTCCGCCTCTTCGGCCTGGAGCGTCTAAGGGTCATGGACGGCGGTCGCGCACGCTGGGCGCAGGAAGGCCGCGAGTTCGTGACGGACAATCCTGCCGTTTCGGAGGGGAGTATCGTCGTTGGGGAGCGAGACGATACCGCGATCCGTGCCTTTAGGGACGATGTCAACGCTCACGCGGAGGCCGGAAAGCCGCTCGTGGATGTCCGCAGTCCCGAGGAGTATCGCGGCGAACGACTCCACATGCCGGAGTATCCCAACGAAGGGGCGTTACGCGGGGGTCACATCCCCGGCGCGCTCAGTATCCCGTGGGGCCGGGCGGTGAATCCCGACACGGAGACATTCCGCCCGGTAGACGAGCTGAGGACGATCTATCAAGAAGAGAACGGTCTCGCACCAGAGCAGGATGTGATTGCCTACTGCCGCATCGGCGAACGTTCGTCACACACGTGGTTTGTGCTCACGTATTTGCTTGGCTTGCGAAAGGTCCGCAACTACGACGGTTCGTGGACCGAGTGGGGTAACTCGGTCCGTGCCCGTGTCGAGAAGCCATAGCGCCGCACGGCCACAGCTCGTCCCATCCTGTGGCCGAATGCCCCACGGGTGACGAACGCCGGCGCGAGCATGGATAGAGAGACGCTCATCACGATTCTGGTTGAGCACTCCAAGCACCCGCGGCACGAGGGGTGGCTCGAAGACGCCGATGTGCGCATGCCGGGAGGCAACCCTGGGTGTGGCGATGTAATCACTCTGCATGTCAAGGCGGATCCGGACGAACCGCGGATAGCAGCGGCGACATTCGAAGGGAACGGGTGCACCATCAGCCAGGCCGCGGCGTCGATACTGCTTGGACTGGTAAACCGAGATAGACTGTCATTCGAGAAAGCGCTCGACTTTTCTTACGAAGAGATGCTGTCGTTGTTGGGACGTGAGGTGGTCGGCTCTCGGTACACCTGTGCCACGTTGGCGCTAGGCACGCTCAAGGCGGCGGTGAAGACGATTGAGATGGACCGCAGACTCAAGGCCGCGGGCCACAGTACCGAGGACATCCGGCGGCTCCGAGAGGCGCTGGCGGCGCCAGGAGACTCAAAGAGACGATGACCTACATCATCGCGGAGCCGTGTATCGACGTTCTCGATAGGGGATGCGTGGACGTGTGTCCGGTGGACTGCATCTACGAAGGACCAGACCAGCTGTACATCCACCCGGAGGAGTGCATCGACTGCGGGGCTTGCGAGCCTGAGTGCCCCGTGACCGCCATTTTCGCCGAAGATGAGGTGCCCGCAGAGTGGGTGAGTTACATCAAGAAGAACTATGTGTACTTCGAAGGGGGTGAAGAACGGGACGTGGCGAAGGGACGCACCGGATGACTGTCCCAAGCGGCACAGGGAGGGCGCCCGTCTCGCCCGATGTCGACGCGATCCGCGACTTGCTCCGCCAGGTCAAAGACCCGGAATTAGGTGTCAGCATCACGGACCTCGGTCTCGTTTACGACGTGAAGGTGGACAATGGAGACGTTCACGTTCGCATGACGCTCACATCCCCGGGATGTCCTGCTGGCGACCAGATCGTGAGTGAAGCGAACGCGGCGATACGGTCACTCAACGCCGTGACGAACGTAGAGATCGAGTTGGTTTGGGAGCCTTCTTGGACCCCGGAACTCATCGATCCGAAGGTGCGGGCCTTCATGGGTTACTGAGCCTTCGGTGGGGAAGGTCGCGAAGACCTGTGACGCAAGAACGTACCGTAGGAGACAGAGAGAGTGAGTGCACATCGATACGATCCAGCGCAGATTCAACCGATGCGAGACGAATTGACGCACCTGGGCTTCGAAGAACTGCTGACACCCGAGTCGGTGGATCTCGCGCTCTCGACTGCTCACGGCACGGTGCTCGTCGTGGTGAACTCGGTGTGCGGCTGCGCGGCCGGAGCGGCAAGACCCGGAGTTCGACTTGCGCTGGATCACCACCCCCGCCCCGACCGCCTCGCCACCGTGTTTGCAGGCATGGAGGTGGATGCAGTGGAGCGCGTCCGGAGCTATTTCCAGGGCTATCCACCATCCTCACCGCAGATCGCGCTCTTCAAGGAGGGCCATCTCCAGCATATGCTCGAGCGGCAGGACATCGAAGGTAGGATGGCTGGAGCGATTGCAGCTGATCTAAGAGCCGTGTTCGATCGCTGCTGCACACCTGCGGCATAATACTTCACCATGACCCGTGGTCACGGTGTAAAACGAGAGCATGGCCAGCGGGATGATCAGCGCCATCATGTGGTGATCATAGGAGGCGGTTTTGGCGGGCTCTATGCCGCGCGTGCGCTCCGAGGCACGGCGGTGGACGTGACGTTGGTCGATCAGCGCAACTTCCACCTCTTTCAACCGCTGCTATATCAAGTGGCCACTGCAGGACTGTCGCCCGGAGATATTACGTCGGCGCTTCGGTGGGTTCTTCGGGGGCAACAGAACGCTCGTGTCTGGCTAGCGAAGGCCATAGGATTGGATGCCGAGCGGCAACGGGTAATCCTGGAGGACGGGGAACTCTCTTATGACACACTCCTGTTAGCTACCGGCGCACGTCATCACTATTTCGGACATGATGACTGGGAGCGCCATGCGCCTGGTCTGAAGACTGTAGAGGACGCGTTGGAAGTTCGTCGGCGGGTGCTGTACGCATTCGAAGCGGCTGAGCGCGAGGCAGATCCTCCAAAGCGAAGAGCGCTGCTCACATTTGTCATTGTGGGTGCTGGCCCAACTGGTGTTGAACTCGCGGGCGCGATCGCGGAGTTAGCTAGGCACACCTTACGCAGAGAGTTCCGAACGATCGACCCGACTGAGACCCGTATACTCCTCATCGAGGGAACCAGTCGGGTGCTACCTGGCTACCCGGAGAGCCTCTCTGCAAAGTGCTTGAGCTCTCTCGACCGACTTGGTGTTACTGTGCGAGTGGCCACGGCCGTGACAAGTCTATCCGGTGGCGTGGTGACCGTGCAGTCCACACAGACCATCGAGACCATCAGCGCGCGCACGGTGCTGTGGGCTGCCGGGGTCAAAGCCTCACCTCTGGGTCTGACTATCGCGGATGTAACTGGTGCTGAGCTGGACCCCGCCGGCAGAGTTATCGTCGGGTGTGACCTGACCGTCAAGGGGTACCCGAACATCTTCGTGATCGGTGATTTGGCACACTTCGCCCATCAGAACGACGCACCGCTCCCGGCGGTCGCCCCCGTAGCCATGGCACAGGGCCGGTACTTCGCCAAGGTGATCAGGAGGCGCCTCGTTGAAAGGCCCGTGGAGCCCTTCCGCTACCGCGACAAGGGGCAGCTGGCCACCATCGGACGCGCGGCAGCCGTTGCTGACTTTGGATCGATCCAGTTCTCAGGCTACCTCGCTTGGCTCCTGTGGCTCTTCGTGCACCTGATGTACTTGGTCGAGTTCGAGAACCGCTTGCTGGTGTTCCTACAATGGGCCTGGGGTTACGTGACGCGAAACCGTGGCGCACGGATAATCGGTGATTACGATCTCCGAGCAAGAGATCCTAACCGCTTTACCTAAGAAGCGTACTTCGCGTTATGGCGATTACGGCGTCGTGTGGGAAGCTTCCTTCGCGTACGTCGGGGCCTCCTGGTCCGAGTTTACTGTAGGCGTCGGTGGGCCGTCACGGTCCGCCTGGCCGGTGAGTCTTAAACAGGAATTCACTAACGCTGCCCAAGGGAGGTCACACGGAATGGATGATAAGATCGTCCGAACCGAGCGATTCGAGTTGGTTGACCGGCACGGTCGCCCTCGTGCTGTCCTTGCCTGTGAGGAAGATTCCGGGGCTCCCACTTGCGCGTTCCTCGATGCCGAAGGCCCAGCGGAGCCGGTTCACTACCAGGAGGGCTCAGAGTAGGGGTGTATCCCCAGGACCTTTCGTCTTGCCTCTACGCCGGCAAGAACGATCAACGCCTGTCGCCGCTGTACCTGTTTCTGTACCTGTTCTGCCTGTATGGATGCGGAAGTAATGGCGTCAGATGAGGAAGTGGCAGCGCGTTTTTCTTAGGAAAAGTGCGGTAATCTCCTGATCGTTGAGCTTACTACCCGTAATGGGGTTCAGGGGGTCGCGGCGCGCGAGCCTACTCTGAGGGCAGTAAGACGGTCTCCCAACGCTTTCTCATGTTGCTCCACACGATACTCCATCACCTCCGACCGGTGCCTCACCTGCCCGAGGTGTGCGTAGATGCGTTGGACCATGTCGGTACTCGTGTGACCTAGTTCACGTGAGACGGTGTAGACGGAGATTGGCTGACCGTTGTCCACCGTTTGGAGGCGGGCGGCACAGTAGGTGTTCCGAAACATCTGAGCCCGGATCGCCCCAGGGCCAAGGCCGATCCGCTCGGCAATCTCATCGAGCGGCTTGTCTATGCTCCAGACAAGTTGCTCTCGGCCATGCAAGACAGCCGGAAAGAGCAGCCTTGTTGGTGGTCGGACTGTCAGGTATCGGCCCAAGATTTCCTTCAGTTGAGGCCATAGGGGCACTACTCGGTGCGACTTCTCTGTCTTGAGCCTGCGCCACTCATTGCTGCGGAACGTGACGGTCTTGCGGTCGAACGAGATGTCTTCGACCTCGAGACCTAGTACCTCAGACTTGCGACCACCTGTGAGCAGGTAGCAGGCGATCATTGGGTGAAGGAAGGGAAGTGCGAGGTCGGGTCGGGTCGGACGATGCATCCGGGTTCCTTCGAGGATTAGCGCTGCCTCGTGCACCTCGAACCATCGCGCCTCACGTGCTCTGCTTTTTGGCTTCGACTTGATAGCGGCAACGGGATTGTATCCGGGTGGTACCGCCTCCTCCTCCTGTGCAGTGCGATACAGGTTACTTAGCGCGTTGAGGTAATGGCGGACCGTCCCACCGGAGATAGGTCCGTGTCCCTTTCCCTTCCTGTGTTCTCGAATCCAATCCATCCATCGCTTCACGTCGGAGGGCCGGATGGATGACAACTCCCGGTTCGCTCCAAAGAACTCCACTGCGGCACGCAGCCGTACCTCAGTTACTTCGAGCCAACCGTCAGTGATATCCTCGTGTTTGGCCTTGTCGACGAGGTGTTCGGCAGCGAACGCCTCGAGCGTTGCAGTCCGCTTGAGACCGATCAGTCGCCGGTGGGCACGGAGTTGCTGGAGTTCCTTGAGTTCGCGAGCCACCAGACGCTGTGCTTCGTCCCAATCCTGGGTTGCTTGCCGCTGCCCTTCGGGCACGAGGGGAATCTGTCCGCCGCCGACGTCGCTGTAGTCGCGGAAGTCACCCCAGAGGCGACGACCCCTCTTGTAAACGCGGTTTCTGCGTGGCCGAGACGTTGCTCAAAAACCCCGATTAAAGGCGATTGTAACTCATATTTGTTACAATTTAAGTTACACTCGGCATTTATTCGGGTCAAGAGGGTCCAAAGAACAGCCTCTAAACCATTGTGATTTAGAGGCTTATGAGAGCGCGCCAGACAGGATTCGAACCTGTGACCTTTGGCTCCGGAGGCCAACGCTCTATCCAACTGAGCTACTGGCGCCGAGAACTTCGGACACTGAACATCCAACAAGGAACTTCGGACCGAGGCGCTCGAAGTTCGATGTTCCGTGTTCAATGTTCGAAGTTCGACAGTCGGGGCGACTGGATTTGAACCAGCGACCTCCTGCTCCCGAAGCAGGCGCGCTACCGAGCTGCGCTACGCCCCGTTGCTCTTGTGCTGCAACAACTTAACGGCTGTCTGCCCGACGGCGGAGAGGGCTGGTGTGCAAATAACTGTGCAATTTGACGCCCTCATGCCTTCCGCTCCCGCAAATGCCCTGCGTTTAGAACTACCTCCAACATAGTCTCCTCATCCGCCTGCTGGTAGCACTTCTTGAGGCTACTCGTCTCTTTCCAGCCTCCAGCAGCAGCAACGTCCACGTCTGGCAGGTGTTTGCGCTCAGTTGCCCACTTCCTCCTATAGGCGTGCCAGAGAGCTCCTTTCTGGTTCTCGACCCCGGCTTTCTGTTCTGCCTTGAGCAGCCAGGCAGACGCTAGCTCATAGCGCGTGGGCTTCGCGGGATCTATGGGCGACGGGAACAGGTAGGCAGCTCCTATCCCAGGCCGTTCCTCAAGCACACGGTCAAGCGCCGCCCTTACCTGCGGTGAGATGGGGATAGTTGTCTCCCGCCCCGTCTTGTCCGTGTCCGCAGGCCACCGTATTGCTCCGTATTCTGAACTGTCCAGCCTCAGGTCTTTGTACCGGAGCGAACAAACAGCGGTGATACGGCGCCCTGTGCCGTTCACGATGTCAAGGATCTCGGAGAGATATGACCTACACACATGCTTCTTGCGTCCCCAGTAGAGTCTCATGGGGATCTGATCAGACACTGCTCTGACTGCGGCGTAGCGGCCATCAGTCGCTACGGGCCTACGTGGGTTCTTTTCCACAGGCGTCTCGTAGCCCCGCACTGCGTTCTCTCTGAGGAGGTAGCGGCCCGCACTGTCTCGCCACCTCGTTCCCCAGTTCAGCACCCATCGTAGCCAGTTGCAGTCGCCCTCCACGGTTCGCGGCCTAACTGGCACGCGGGCGTCCTGGGACACGTCTCGACCGCGTGAGTCGATTGCGCCAGACATCCGTGCGTTGATGAACCGCTCCCACTCGCTCAATGTGATCTTGTGCGGGTCCTTGGAAGATCCAAGGAATCCCGACCACATCTCTATCCGCCGAGCGTCTTCGGCTTGTTCGCCGGCGGTCTTCCGGGGTGTCCGGTGAGTTTCGTACTGGGCGAATAGCCGGGCCAGGTTTGTACGGCCCCTGGCGATCTCCGCTTCGCCCGTTCGTAGCTTTGCCGCCTGCTCTAACGCGTATGCTTCGGCTCGCTCGCGGTCTCGGTGTCCGGGGGAGATTCTGCGATAGCCACCCCGACCGCTTCGGAGTGTTGGATCA
>JBDHHP010000106.1:0-43064 GCA_039589275.1 Gemmatimonadota bacterium
ACCTGACATCGCGATTCGCTTGCTCGGGCCGCTGTCCGTACGTGACGATGAGGGGCGTGAGCTGGACGCATTGCTCCGCCGACCCAAGCGGGTTGCCCTGCTGGCGTACCTGGCAGCCGCGTTTCCCCGCGGGTTCCACCGCCGCGACACACTGATCGGCCTGTTCTGGCCGGAGGCCAACCACGATCAGGCCCGCCACGCGCTGTCTCAAGCCATCCACGTACTGCGAAACGAACTGTCCGAAGAAGCGATCCTCACTCGCGGTGAAGACGTCGCCCTTAACGACACGGTCGTATGCTGCGACGTGACGGCCTTCGAAGCAGCCATAGAGAAGAGCCAATTCGAGTCCGCTCTCGCGCTGTACCGCGGCGATTTCTTGAGCGGTTGTTTCGTGTCCCACGCACCCGAGTTCGAGCGTTGGCTCGAAGACGAGCGCGCACGACTCACCCAAGCGGCAGCGGAAGCAGCATGGGCGTTGGCACGTCTACACCTGCACCGCGGTGAGCTAGTCGAAGCAGAGCGAACCGCCCAGAGAGCTTTGGTCCTGGCGTCGACGGATGAGAGCGAGATCAGGCGATTCATCGAAGCCCTCTCGGAAAACGGTGACAGAGCGGCAGCGATCAGATTCTTCGACAGATTCAGGGAACGGCTGCAGACCGAATATGACTTGGAGCCAGACCCCAAGACTCAGCACGTAGTCGAGCAGATCCGTGCCCGCCGCACTCCGTCCGATCCTGCGGCCCCACCTTCGCGACACGTTTCCTCGACCACGGAACTTCACATTGTGGAGCCGCCGTTAGTTGGGAGACACCAGCTTCACGACAGGGTCTTCTCGCTGATTGACGGCGGGATGCACAGCGGACCGCATTGTGTCTTCGTCGTCGGCTCAACGGGAATGGGTAAGACCCGGATCCTAGATGAATGCGGTCAACGAATCGCGTCAGGAGGTGGAGTCACCGTTGTTGCTCGACCGCTGGCAAGCGATCACGACGCACCATTCTCTACACTGCGCATGCTCTTGCGCGGGGGTCTCACCGCGGTACCGGGAGCAATGGCTACCGAGCCACGGGCACTCGGCACGTTGGCTTGTTTCGATGCCGTCTTAGCCGATCGGGCTCCACCGATAGAAGTCAGCAACTCGACCGATGTCGCGAGCGCCCTGGTGTCGCTGTTGCGCGAGGTGGGCTCGGAACAACCGATCGCAGTCACGGTCGACGACGCCAACCTCGCCGATGGGCCTACGATTGAGACTCTGGGCGCTGCGACCACCCTGCTCCGAGAAGTCCCCTTTTTCCTTCTGCTGGCGGCCGACCCCACGGACAAGGGTGCGCCCACGGCTCTGACGCGAGTGCGCAGTCGAGTCGGTCGCGATTTCCACGGCGTTACCGCAAGGCTGGATCCCCTCGAACTCGACGACATGCGTCAGATCGTGGAGTATATGGCGCCGTGGTGTTCGTCCGTCGAGGACTTGGATCGCCTATCTCGCCGCATCCAATACGAGGCCGCCGGAAGCCCGTTTCTGGCAACGACGCTGCTGAGACACCTCGAGAGCGCGCCCACGATCAAGGAAGATCTCCTGACGTGGCCGGCCCGCGACTCCACCTACGAGAGCCCCCTGCCGATCTCGGTTCCGGATCTGGTTCGCGTGTCCGTTGTGGCCCGCGTCGGCGGACTCGGCGAAGAGACAATCAACGTGCTCCGAGCCTCCAGCATGGGGAGCCTAGCACTAGATCCGCAGTTGATCACGGCTCTTTCAAAGGTGAGCGATAGCGTTCTCGAAGCCTCACTTGATGAGCTGGAGCGGCTCGGCTTCATCAGATACAACGGACGACGCTACGCGTTCACCGCTCCCGTCATCAAGGAGACCGTGAGCGCGGAGTATCTAACACACGGGCAGCGGCAACGGCTAAGGCGGTGCGCCGCGTCCTTCTTGGCCACAAGAGACGATCTCGAATCCCGAGTGCTGCGAGTCGAGTTGTTGGCCCGATCAGACCCCGGTAAGGACTCGTTCGCCGAGGCAATGGCCGTGGCTCAAGACGCGCTGAGCGCAGCGGCCGATCGCACGGCGCGACGCGCTCTCGCTGCTGCAGAGAGAGCGGGGGGAGTCGATAATGCCAAGAGGATGGCTTTGGTAGCCGAGGCGCGGTCTAGGCTTGGCTCACGCGAGTGATCTTGAGCCGCAGCTTGCACCCTGTTGACCATCAACTCTCTCCTAGCCGCCTCTCTGCACGAGCCCTAGCTTAACGCCCAAGACCCAACCTACAGGGGGTATCGCCATGAGCCGCCAGGTGCCAAGCTCCAGTGCCATCGCAATCCCAGCCCTTCTGATCGCTTGCACGTCTCTCCTGACCGGCCATACAAGAGCGCAGAGTATCGAGGCCAACGTTGTCGTGGACCCCGCCCTGTTCAATGGCATGGAGTTCCGGTCCATCGGCCCGCACCGTGGCGGCAGGGTGACTGCAGTTACCGGGTACCCGGACCGACCGTACACGTTTCTGATGGGCACTGTCGGTGGCGGGATCTGGCGTACAACCGACGCCGGACAGACGTGGCAGAACATATCGGACGGATATCTCAACGTGGGCCCCGTGGGTGCTCTGACCATCGCTCCGTCAGACCAAAGCATCGTATACGCGGGGACCGGCTCCGGTGGCGTGCGCGGCAACGTGTCTGTGGGCGATGGCGTGTACAAATCGATGGATGATGGGGCCACCTGGGTTTGGAGCGGCCTACCCCAATCCCGTCACATAAACCGCATCTGGGTCCACCCGACTGATCCTGACTTGGTTTATGTCGCCGCGCTGGGAAGCGTGTTCGGCCCTAGTGAGGCCCGCGGCGTCTACCGATCGGCCGACGGTGGCAATCACTGGGAGAAGGTCCTCTACGTGGACGAAGGAACAGGGTGCATCGATTTGGTCCTGGCTCCTGACGATCCGACCACGCTTTACGCCGCGATGTGGACAGTAGAGCGTAAGCCCTGGGCTATTTACAGTGGTGGCACCGAGGCCGGCATCTACAAGAGCACCGACGGTGGCGACTCGTGGAGCAAGCTCGCCGGAGGCCTGCCTGAGATGGTGGGCCGAATTGGGCTAGCGGTGTCTTTGGTGCAGCCCAATCGCGTGTACGCCCTGGTCGAGGCTGAAGGTGATTCGAGGGGCCTCTATCGCTCGGAGGACCGCGGAGCTTCGTTCACTCACATCAGTAACGATCGCAACATGACCGCGCGTCCGTGGTACTACATGCACATCGACGCGCACCCCACCGAGCCCGACGCAATCCTGATCAGCAATGAGAGCTTCTTCCGCTCCGACGACGGTGGCCAAACCATCACACCCATCGCTACCCCGCACGGTGACAACCACGACCTCTGGATCAATCCCGACCATCCCAACATCTGGATCCAGTCGAACGATGGTGGCGCCAACATCACGTTCAACGCGGGGCAGACGTGGTCCACTCAGTACAACCAGCCTACCGGGGAATACTACACGGTCGAGGTGGATAATCGGTTCCCTTATTGGGTCTACGCCCCTCAACAAGACAACACCACCATCGCCGTACCGAGCAAGATCACCCGCGGACTGACTCCATACGAGAACTACTTCCGCGCGGCCGGGTGCGAGACCGGACCATTGGCGGTTCACCCGACCAACCACAACATCATCTACGGTGGGTGTAAGGGCCGTATCAGCCGGCTGAACCGAGAGACTGACCAGGAGCGCTCGATCTGGATTTGGCCACTGGAGTATCACGCGCGCGCGAACGCCGACTTGCCCTACCGCCGACAATGGAACTCACAGATCGAGTTCTCGCCGCACGATCCTGGGGTACTATACCATCCATCGCAGTACGTGCACCAGACGCGCGACGAGGGGCAGTATTGGGAAACCATCAGCCCGGATCTCACCAACTGGGAGCAGCATAAGTCCCTGCACGAGCAGCCGCCTGGCGGGCCGCTCACCTATGACCAGACGGGCGTAGAGATCTACGGCACCATATTCGCGTTCAAGGAGTCGCCGCTCGAGCCAGGCGTGCTTTGGGCCGGCAGCGACGATGGCCTAATACACGTCTCTCGAGACAACGGCGTGAGCTGGCAGAACATCACGCCACCTGACATGCAGCTCCACAGCACGGTGAACGAGATTGTTCTGTCCCCGCATGATCCAGGTCGTGCGTTTGCCATCGTTCATCGCTACCGCATGGATGACTTCCATCCATACATCTACCGCACCAACGATTACGGCGAGTCGTGGGACCTTCTCACCGACGGCGACAACGGCATACCCGCAGACCATCCCACCCGCTCGTTGCAGGAAGACCCAACGCGCCGGGGTCTGCTGTACGCGGGAACGGAGTTCGGCCTGTTCATCTCATTCGATGACGGTGCAAACTGGCAGTCGTTCCAGCAGAACCTTCCGATCACACCGGTGATGGACCTGCTCATCAATCAGAACGATCTCATAGTAGCCACGCAGGGCCGAGCGCTCTGGCTTCTCGATGACCTCACTCCACTGCACCAAATCTCCGATCGGGTCGCGAGTGCCGAGGCACATCTATTCCAGCCCCGTCAAACGCACCGGATGCGTCTCTACGGCGGGCGACGCGGAGGCGCATGGCCGGAGAACATGTCCGAGGGAGTGCTGATTCACTACTACCTAGCCGAGCAACCCAGCGAAGACATCCGGCTCACAGTTGCGGACGCAACTGGAAACATCGTGCGTGAGTACAGCAGCGCGGATCCTGTTGAACCGGACCTGTGGTCGCCTGATGTTACCCCCGGCAACATCACCCTCACCGGCGCTAGGCATCCGGCAACCAGCGCAGGGACGCATCGCTTCATCTGGGACCTCAAGTACGCGCCTGCTTTTCTAGCACCGGGCGTAAACGAGGGCTTCCGCGAGCGCATCGCAGTGGTAACCGGGTACACCGGCGGGCCCTACGCGATGCCCGGCACGTACTCGGTCACTTTCTCGGTTGGAGACGGTTGGAGCCAGACTCAACAGTTCGAAGTGCTCAAGGATCCGAGATTAGGTACCACTCTATCGGAGTTGCAGGAGACGTTCGACTTGTCGATTCGCATACGCGACCGGATCTCGGAGATCCAAATCGGTGTGGCTCGCGGGCAGCAACGTCTTGCGGAGCTAGACCAGGTGATCGTGGGAGGTGGACGGGCGGCACGGGCTGCCGCGGAGGAGAAAGCCGACCTTGAAGCGATACTGAGCGAGCTGTACAAGCACGGGGAGCGGGGCGACCACGCTCACCTACACCCAGAACTCACCACCGATTACGCGCGTGTCTACAGCATGATCAGCGACTCGGATCACCGACCTCCGGCCTCTGCATACCCACGTCTGGAGGAACTGGATCAAGAGTTCGAAACCCTCATGGCTAGACTGAGGAGGATCCTGGACCGTCGGCCGACGACATAGGGATCGGAGGCTAGCTGCCAGCAGCCGGTTGCTGGCAGCCGGCCGCTGACCGCCGATTCACATCCCGATCGTTATCCCAGTCCTGAAGGTCATCAGATTGGCTTCGCTGCGAATGGGGAACAACGTGATCGACCCATCGAAGTTCTCAACGATACCCCCGCGTATCAGGTACTCAGCCTCGCCGTTGTAGGTCGACTGCACTGAAATGTCAATCGATACCGGACGGTCGCCACGTGACAGATGGAACAGCAGGCCGCCTCCCCCTGTCAATGCGCCGGAGAAGTAGTCGAAGTTCGTATGGCTCAAGCCATCGTCCCAATCGGCGGTGCCGCTGACCGACGACACTGTTGCGAAGTACGAGAAACCGGCAGTCCCATAGATATAGGGCCGCACAGGTCCTCGACCGAATGTGAACTGCGGCCCAACACCGAAGCCGACTATGAAGTTGTTGGTGTTCACATCCACCAATACACGACGGATGGTGGGGCTGAACGGCGCGGTGTATCGCTCGTGCCCGTAGAAGACTACTGAACCGTCGAACCGAAGGCCGATGTGCCGGTCTCGATCGAAGTTGAGCACTCCGTACATACCCAAGCCACCACCCCAATCCACGAAGCTTTGGAACTCGCCAAGCGGACGCGCTACCACACCGCTGATGCCGAAGGCGAAACTGGGGTCGGGTCGATACTGGGCCTCAGCGCTGAACGGCAGCGCGGCGACTAATGCGACCAGGATCCAATAGTTCTTACGCATGATGCCCTCCGCACTCTCCTTTGGAGAATACGAAGGGCAAAGCGTGTGCCCTCGCCGCAGAGAAAGTCAAATCATTGAATCTGTTTCACTTACAGCCTACGAGACGGCCGATACCAGACCCATCCGTCCCCAATGCTGGACAGTTCGAGGCCGCCCGGGGGACTACGACTACGGCAGCTCCCCTAGCGCGCTCAGAATGTCCTCGTTGGTCGGCCGTACTTTGTAGTCCACCTCGACCATCTTCCACCGCACTACACCCGCCTTGTCAATCACGAAAGTAGCCGGGTGCGTAATCTCGCGGCCTCGCGGGTCAGCCGGATTGAATAGACCGTAGCGATCGATGACTTGGTGACCCGGATCTGACAGCAGTGGGAAGTCCGGCGCGATGCCGTCATCTTGCGAGATGCGGTCAACCATCTTCTGCAGGTCCTCGGCGACGTCCACCGAAATCGCCAAGATCTGGGTCGCGGTTCGCTGCTCATCGTCCAGCATGGTTTTCAGCTTCACGAGCTGTTCAGCACAGTAGGGTCACCAATGGCCGCGGTAGAAAACCAGAACCACGTTCTTGTCGTCGCGGAACTCTGACAGCGTGACGACATCACCCGACAGAGCCTGCAACGAGAAGTCGGGTGCTTCGGTACCGGTGGCAACCCGCTCCAGGTCGGTGGGGGGCAGGCCGTGGCCGTCTTTGGCACCCAGCTCCACCTGCGCGTAATCACCGGTGCAGGCGACCAGAAGCGCGGCCACAATCGCAAGAGACGTTCTCGAGTTCATGTCAGAGATACCCTCGATGTTTTGATTCTGTAGAAAGAAGTGATACAAGCAGAACAAGTATACGGGTAGACCGGTTCCGGGAATCGGCAGTCAGCAGTCAGCTTACAGCTGTTCGCCCGTGGAGCGCGGGGACAGACGGCTAGTACAACTCGCCCAGAGCGCGAGCGGCCTGCCTGCGTACTAATGGGTCGGGATCCTCGAGGACTGCGCGCGCAAGAGCTTCTACGGAGCGCTCGTCTTCGATCTCGCCCAGCGCCCACGCCGCAGCGGCCCGGATTAGCGTTGCCTCACCTTTCAGAGCGTCTATCAAGGACTCTACGGCAACTGTGTCTTCGGCGTAACCCAGACCTATTGCCGCCATCTGCTTGGCATGATCGTCACCTCGTCTGAGGCGCTCCATCAGAGCCTCCACGGCTGCCGGGTGGTTTACCCTGCCGAGTAGGCGCGCCGCCACGCGCCGAACACAAGCATCACGATCAGACAGCGCTGCGCTCAGAATTCGCACCGCGTCTGCACTTTCGGTGTCGCGGGTTGCCCAGCGCAGCAGCTCCAAGTGCTGTTCGGTGGCGTCCGGAGCGGTGCCGCTCCAACCCCAGTTGCCAAATCGTCCGCCCAGAGATCGGACGGCCAACTCGCACATGATGTCGTTGGCCCCCCTTACGCCATTCAGAACCTGGGTGGCTCTCGCTGAATCGGAGGGATCAGACTGGAGACTTGCTGACAGGGTCGCGGGCTCACCGGCCAGCGCCCAGCACAATGCGACGACGCCAACAGCCCCTACCGTCCACAACCTCGTTCCCCTGGTCATCACTAGTACCGCCTTCCCAGCGCACGAGCCGCCGCGCGGCGCACCAGCGGGTCGTCGTCTTTAAGTGCCGCCACCAACACCTCATACGCGGCGGGGTCATGAATCTCACCCAGGGACTGCACGGCAGTACGCCTAATCCTGGGATCATCGTCTCGCAGCAGGCGCGCAAGCCCCGAAACGGCAGCCGGGTCGCCGATCTCTCCGACCGCATGGGCCGCTGCACGCCGGACTGCATCATCTGTGTCCGAGAGAGCGTCCAGCAGTCCGGCGGGGGCTCTTCTTGTCTCGATCTCGCCGAGTGCCCACGCTGCCTTGCGCCTAACCCGGACCTCTGTGTCTGCCAGCGCGTCGGCAAGAGCGCCAGCGGCGCGGGGAGACTCGATTTCCCCCAGGGCCCAGACGGCGGTCTCGCGCACGAGCGGATCGCGATCTCGTAGTGCCTGGGTCAACGGGTCCACCGCGTTCGCGCTTTCTATCTCGCCCAACGCCCAGGCGGCCTTGCGGCGCACTGCAACGTCCTGATCTCTCAGGGCCTCAGCCAGGCCGGCCACGCCTTGTGCGCTCTCTATCTCCCCCAGCGCCCATGACGCCGTGACGCGCACGCCCACATCTCTGTCGCCCAAGGCCTCCACAAGCGGCTCGACAGCTCTGGCGCTTTCGATCTCGCCCAACGCCCAGGCGGCCATCTTGCGGATCTCGGGTTCGGAATCGCGCAGCGCTTCCGACAGGGGACCAACCGCATCGGGATGCTCGATCTCGCCCAGCGCGCGAATGGCGCCCCTCCGGACTTCTGGGTCGGCGTCTCGCATTGCCCGCGCCAGCGGCTCCACGGCTCGCATGTCTTCGATTTCGCCAAGCGCCCAGACCACCCGTCTGCGCAGCGCAGGGTCCCGATCGCCAAGTGCGGGCGCAAGATACTCGACTGCTCTCCAGTCCTCGATCTCGCCCAGGGCCCAGGCCGCTCTTACGCGCACATCCGGGTCACTGTCCCGCTGCAGAGCCTCTCCCAGGGCCGGAATCGCCGTCGGGTCCTCCATCTCGCCCAGCGCCCAGGCGGCAGCGCGCCGCACCTCCGGATCGGCATCGTCTCGCAGTGCATCCATCAGGGCTTGAATCGCAGTCGTGTCGACGGCCTGTGCTACCACCGGCCGGATCACAACCGTTCCAGGATCCTCAAGAGCGGCCAGAGGTGTAGCGTACGACCCGCCGGCCACCATTGAAGCGGCGACCGCTGACACAGTCAGAACAAGAGTTCGCATCGATCCTCCAATGCGGCGGTGTGGGTTCTCAATAGGGTCCGCCGCTTAGAGTCGCGGGAGGTCGGATATGTTGGAAACGGCGGTGAGCGGTGAGCGGGTCCTGGGATCATCGTCAAGCGGAGTCGTCACTGTCTGAAACGACGACTGAAACAAACAGGCCAATGATCCAGTATGTAAGTATATCTCATATATACTTGACGTATAGCTACATCACTCTTAGGGAGGAGAGTGGGATATGCTTGCAAGGGAAATCGTGTCCGGCTTCGCCGCAGCCGCGTTGCTGACAACAGTTGCTGCCGTGCCCGCTACGGCAAGTGAGCCAGAGAATCTGGTTAGGCCCCAGAGGTCACAGGCAGTTGTGCAGGTGCGCAACTACAATCGGGCAGACGTCGAGGTCTATGCGGTATCCGAGGGCGGGCGGCGGTTTCGCTTGGGCACCGTGAGCCGCCAGTCGGAACGGACTCTGGCTGTACCAGGGTTTCTGACCGATGGCTCGCTGTTCCGACTCAAGATCTACACTTACGAGCCACGGCGCCCAGCTTCGATGGTCAGGAAGCTGACTCACGGGGTCAAGACAAACCCGCTGTCGGCCCGGAGCGGTCAGACCATCGAACTCATAGTCAACGACCCTCTGACCGACACATTCATCAACCATCTGACGCCACGCTAGCGGTATCCGAAACAGCAACGCCCCGCGGCTTTATCGAAGCTGCGGGGCGTGTTGCCCGATGGGTCCTCCACTTCAGTCTCTGTCGTGCTTCGCTGTCTCAAGCAGGAGGTAAACAAATCCACCCCAAACCAAGACCAGCACCACCGTCATCATTATCCAGCCGCTAGCGCTCATCTTATCCACCCTCCTTCGCGCCGACACGGGCAGCCCACCAACGGTTGAGAAGGACGAGCACGGCAATCAGCAACAGCCACTGTCCGAGGGTCGTGCCCAGGCTCAGAGTGTGGAACGGATTCCACCAGCCCTCCGGATCATACACTGCCACAGCCTGATAGAACCACCAAATCATCAGTGCCAGGAACTCGATAGGTATGACGTACTTGATCACGAATACGTACCACCTACCTGCGGGATGCCGTTCGTCCTCCGTGTTGATCAGCTCATCGCGGAACCGACCGGCGCCGTACTTGATGACGGCAAGCGAGATAAACAGGCCTGAGACGATCAAGCCCAGTCCCCACACCCAGTCCTGGTTCTGGAAGAAGCCCAGCTTCCAAGCCGACGGAAGCCCCAACACGAACGCGGTGACTCCAACGAGCGGTACCGCCTTCTCTCGCGTCATTCCGAGGTCGACCCCGATCCGGGTGGCCATCTCGATCATCGCAATCAGCGATGACATCGCCGCGAAGCTCAGAGCCAGGAAGAACAGGGCCAGGAAGAGCTGCCCCGCCGGTATCTGTTGAAACAGTTGAGGCAGCCAGATGAAGGTGAGACCCTCGTTGCCGGATTGCAGGGCCAATTCGGCCTGAGCTTGCGGCAATACGGCATACACGGTGCACATGATGGCGATCCCCGCCAAAAGCGATGCCGAGTAGTCTCCAAACGCCACGGTATAGCTGGTTCGGACGAACGCGTCTTTCTTCTTCAAGTACACGCCATAGGTCATCACGAGGCCCCAGGCAGCCCCCACGCTCCAGGCCGATTGGCTCAACGCCTCTAGCCAAACCTTGTGCGACAGCAACTGATTCCACTCTGGGGTGAACAGGAAGGCCAGACCACTGATGGCATTGGGCAGCGTGACGGCCCGAATCGCCGCCACCACCAGCAACACAAACAGTATCGGGATCAAGAAGCGGTTGGTACGTTCGATACCCTTGACCACGCCGCGAGAGATAATGAAGCAACCGATGACCAAGGCCAGGAAGTGAAACAACACAGGCTGGTAGTTGCTCGTGGTCAGATTCTCCCAGTAGGTCTGCTGGTCAACACCTCCAAAGCCCCCGCTGACGGTGGCGAAGAAGTACTTGATGCACCAACCGGTCACCACCGAGTAGTAGAACATGATGAAGCAGGTGCAGAGTCCTACAAAAGCTCCCAGCCAGTTGTACCTACCGCCAATCAGGTGCCCGACGGCCCCGGCGGGCCCCCGGCGGGTGTGTTTCCCCAGGGCGAACTCGCTCAGCACAAGCGGCACCGACCAGGCGAACATGAACACGAGCCAGGCAATCAGGAACGAGCCGCCTCCGTTGGCAGCCGCCACCCGGGGAAACCGCCATATGTTCCCTGTGCCCACGGCCATCCCAATGGCAGCGAGCAGAATGCCCCAACGAGTGCTGAATTGGTCATTGCGTTCGCTCATATTGATCCCTGGTGAGGTGTCAGGCCTGTCCAAGCCACGATCTGGCTGCTGATTTTAGCCCCATTTCGCTCAAATGAGAACCAAGCCAAGAACGCGCCCTCGGCTGCCGTGGCGTCCTGGGCAAAGCAGTGTAATTTCTATGGTCAACGAGATCGCGCCGGCCGCAGAATAGCAGTCCGCCGTCGGTACCGTGCGAGCTTATGATCAGCGAGCGATGACGTGGCGTCTGCTTCAATAGATCCCAGAAGAGCACCCAATCCCCAACAGATCGACTGGAAAAGGGTCTGCTACATTGCGCTTGGGGCGGCCCTTTTCGCGATAGTCTATTTGGCCCCCAGCCCCGGAGACGCGATCGACCCCCTGGGGAAGGCGTTCCCCCTAACCCGCGAGGGTAAAGCAGCCCTGGCGCTGTTCTTTCTTGCGGCCACCTGGTGGGTGACAGAGGTCATACCCATAGGTGTCACGAGCATCACGATAGGCGTGATGCAAGCTTTGTTCTTGATTCGTCCGGCGCGTGAGGGGTTCACCGATTTCATGGATCCGGCGGTGTGGTTCATCTTCGGGTCGTTGATCTTTGGGATGGTATTCACTCAGACCGGGCTGACTAGGCGCTTAGCCTACAAGATGCTTTCGCTAGTGGGCGAGCGTACCAGCATGATCTACCTCGGCTGCTTCGTGATGACCTCGTCGCTCACGCTCATCATGGCGCACACTGCCGTGGCGGCAACGATCTTCCCCCTCTTGATTGCGATCTACACCATGTACTCCCCGGAGGAAGAGACGACCAACTTCGGCAAGGGTCTTTTCATGGGGATGGCCTTTGTTGCCGGTGCAGGTAGCATAATTACGCTGCTGGGCGCCGCCCGCGGAGCTGTAGCGATCGGGTTCTTCCTCGATATCGAAGGCCGTGGCATCGGCTTCTTTGAGTTGACGTACTACATGTTCCCTGTTGGCGCGATCATGACGCTGCTGTTGTGGGTCTACTTCATGCTCTACTATCCCCCAGAGAAGAAGACGATTCCCGGGCTGCGGCAGCAAGCGAGATACCTCTACGCCGGCTTGGGTCCGATCAGCCGGAAGGAGATCACGGCAGTAGCCATCGTGGCAGTGGCCATTACGATATTGGCCCTACACTCCGTCATCCCCGCTCTCAAGACCTTTGATAAGAGCGTGATCGTCCTCTCGGCCACGGTTCTCTTTTTCTTGTTCCGGATCGTGTCCCTAGATGATCTCGAGGGCACCTCGTGGAACATCGTGTTGCTGTTCGGCGGCGCGATGAGCATCGGATTGTGCCTGTGGCACACCGGGGCTGCCGAGTGGATGGCCGTTACGTGGCTCAGTCTGTTCGAAAATTCGCACTGGATGATCTTCGTGATGGGCATTGCCGCGTTCGTGTTGGTCATGACCAACGTCATCATGAACGTTGCAGCCATCGCTATCACCATGCCCGTGGCGCTAGTGATCGCTCCCTATGTGGGAGTCGCCCCCGAGGTGGTGCTGTTTGCATCGCTGGTAACGGCAGGCATGCCGTTCCTGCTGCTGGTCGGTGCTGCGCCAAACGCCATTGCCTACGCAAGCAACCAGTTCACAACGGGCGAGTTCTTCAAGGCGGGTATTCCGGCGAGTATTCTCTTGATGCTGGTGTTGGCAATATTCGTCTGGCTCATCTGGCCCGCCATGGGGATGCCGATCCACGTGTAGCGATGCGGTCTCAGTCGGGCGCATGGGCGTTCCAAAGGGGGGCCACGACGGGGAACTCCGCACCGGCACATCGTTCACCAGTCTTTCCGCTCCCCCTTTACCGCATTCAGCTTGCTCCGCATCCACTCCGCCGACTCATCAGCATGACAGCTCATCTCAGTGCCGTAGGCTCCACTGCAAGAAAGCGGGATGTTAGCCTCGACCTTCATGTTGTGGAATCGCTCGACTAACTGGTTCGCTGCAACCCCGTACCCAGCCATGTGACAGTCAACGCATCGAATCACTCCGGACCCCAGCACATTGAACTGTTTTGGGTCAGTTCTGTCTCTGAATACGTAGCTCGACGGATCGGTGGCGTCAGATCCAGGAATGAAGTTCGCGAGTTGCGAGTGCCTCTCCTCTTGCGGCACTGCCGCGGGGTGACACGCCCCGCACGTGACCCCCTGCCATGTTCCCTTCTCGATCGGCACCGCCGCGTCATCGTCCTGAGTTGCGCCCTCCGTAAGGGGCGCATGGCACCAGGCGCAAGCTGTATTCACCCGATCACCATAACTCTGGGACCGGGCGTGAACACTGGCGAGCCAGCCGCGTTCATCGGCTGTTGGTGAGCCAGAGGACAGATCCACACCGACTACGCGGTACTTGATGTCACTTCCCATGCTCTTGCAGTTGATACAGCGGGTGGCCTCCTCGTAGCCATAGTTCTCCGGAGTCAGCAGCTCGAGAGAAATCTGCGCTGAGCCACGGCCGCCTGCCACAAACAGGGCGACTGAGATTGGCAGCAGAACACGAACAACGGTTGGTCGGTTCATTGGGTCCCCTCAGAGCCGCAGGATAGATCGTGTTTTCGTTCTTGCATACAAGCGTTATTACTACATGTCAGGTTCGGTTTCGCTAGTACGCTGGCGACGTGAAGGCAGGGAAGGTATTATCCCGCGCCGCACTCCAGCCGGCCGCAACATTGGAATTGAGAACTGACTTGAGCAATCGAATGTCATCTGACAATGGCCGTTCCCGGTCGGCAGAACTGCAGGAAAGGGCGGCGCAGGCGTTAGTGGGCGGCGTCAACAGCCCTGTGCGCGCGTTCCGCGCCGTCGGTGGCGACCCGGTCTTCGTAGACCACATGAAGGGCCCCTACGTCTACGACGTGGACGGCAAGGAATACGTCGATCTGGTGGGCAGCTGGGGGCCGGCGATCGTGGGTCACGCTCATCCACAGGTGGTCGAAGCGGTGCAGCGCGCTGCAGAGCGCGGACTCTCGTTCGGCGCAAGCTGTGAGGCCGAGGCCGAGCTGGGGCACATGATCGTTGCGGCGCTGCCATCCATCGAATTGATCCGATTTGTGAATAGCGGCACCGAAGCCACGATGAGCGCGATTCGCTTGGCACGAGCCGTCACAGGGCGATCCAAGATTCTCAAGTTCATCGGTTGCTACCATGGCCACGTCGATGGATTGCTCGTGGCGGCCGGCTCGGGCGCAGCGACGTTTGGAGTGCCTGATTCCGCCGGCGTGCCCGAGTCGTTCACCGCAGAGACCCTACTAGCGCCGTTCAACGACTTGACGGCAGCCAAAAACGTCATGAGTCAACACGGTAACACGGTCGCGGCGGTATTGGTGGAGCCAGTCGCCGGCAACATGGGATACGTGGCACCGGTTGAGGGATTCTTGGAAGGACTGAGGTCACTGTGTGACCAGAACGGCGCGCTACTAGTACTCGACGAGGTGATGACCGGGTTCAGGGTGGCCTGGGGAGGATATCAAAATCTGTGTGGCGTGCGACCGGATCTGACATGCCTGGGAAAGGTGATTGGCGGCGGCATGCCCGTGGCCGCATTCGGCGGTCCGAGGAAGATCATGGAGCAATTGAGTCCACTGGGTCCCGCATACCAGGCCGGGACTCTTAGCGGCAACCCCGTCGGGATGGCCGCCGGAATCGCCACGCTTCAAATCTGCCGTTCCGACGGCTTCTACGAATCGCTCGGCGGCAAATCGAAGCGCCTTGTGAGCGAACTGAAGAGCGCCGCATCTGCTGCAGGGATCATTGTGCAGACAGGAGCCGAGGGAGGTATGCTCGGCATGACGATCCTCGATCGGCCCGTGCGGAACTTCGAGGATGCCAAGGCAGCCGATCACGAGATGTTTGCCCGCTTCTTTCGAGCCATGCTCGAGCGGGGAGTCTGGCTACCCCCGTCTGGCTATGAGGCGATGTTTCTTTCGTCCGCCCATGACGACGCGACCATCGATCGCGTAACCCGGGCCGCTGCCGAGAGTTTCACAGCTGCGCTTGCATGACTGCCCTGCGTGTGGGAACCCGCGGCAGTCGCTTGGCCCTGTGGCAGGCTAACTGGGTCTGCGAGCATCTACGTGAGATTCATAGCTCCATTGATGCGCAGCCGGTCATCATCAAGACGCGCGGGGACCAGTTGAAGGACGAGAGCTTTGGTGCTTCGTGGCCCGTAGGCGCATTCGTGAGCGCCCTAGAAAACGCGCTGATGGGGGGACGAATCGACCTGGCAGTCCACAGCCTCAAGGACCTACAGACTGCACCTACCAAGGGATTGCACGTCGCCGCCACGCCAGAGCGAGGACCGGTGCACGATGTGCTTCTCACACGCGGACCGATGGACTTGAATGATCTCCCGGCTGGCGCACGCATCGGCACGAGTAGTCCTCGCCGGGCCGCGCAGCTGAAACGGATTGGGCAGTTTGAGGTCGTCCCCCTTCGCGGTAACGTCCCAACACGCATCGCCAAGCTCGACGAAGAGAATCTGGACGGCGTCGTACTGGCGGCGGCAGGAATCGAGCGACTCGGTATCGAACATCCCCACACCATAGAGCTACCTGTCAATCGCTTTCTACCCGCTCCGGGTCAGGGTGCCCTGGCTGTTCAGGCCGGAGTGGGAAGCGCGGCATCGGAATTGGCCTCGCACCTAGATCATCCGCCGACGCGTAGCGCAGTGACTGCGGAGAGAGCTTTTCTTAGGGACATCGAAGCAGGATGTCACACTCCCGTCGGGGCGCTAGCATCAGTCGCTCCGAACTCGGTTTCCTTGCATGGTCTTCTCTTCAGCGACAACCACGATAGAGTGGCCGAGGGCACGGAGCGTGGGATAGATCCGATTGAGGTAGGTGTGAGCTTGGCCAGACGGCTCAAGACCAAGCTGTCGACTTAGCCGGATCCCTCCCGCCACCAACGGGCGTAATCCAAAGCCGCGTAACTGAAGATGACATCAGCCCCGGCCCGGGCGATGCCAACCAAGGCTTCAGACATGCACGCCCGCTCGTCGAGCCAGCCGTTCTCTGCCGCGGCCTTGAGCATGGCGTATTCACCGCTCACTTGGTAGGCGGCAATCGGTAGGTCGGTGTCTCTGCGCAGCCGGCTGATGACATCGAGGTACGGCAGAGCCGGTTTGACCATCAGGATGTCGGCACCCTCGTCGGCATCGAGCATCGCCTCGATCGACGCCTCACGACTGTTTGCCGGGTCCATCTGATAGGTCTTCTTGTCCTTCGGGACGTTGGGCGCGTTGGCTGGCGCGGAGTCTAGCGCCTCACGGAAAGGTCCGTAGAAACCAGAAGCGTACTTTGCCGTGTAACTGATGATGCCTACCTCACATGCCCCTGCCGAGTCCAGTGCGGCACGGATCGCACCAACTCGTCCGTCCATCATATCTGAGGGCGCTACGATGTCCGCGCCGGCTTCTGCGTGCAGGACCGCCATCTTCGCCAGCAAGGCCACCGACTCATCGTTGAGGACTACGCCATCCGTTGACACCAGGCCGTCATGCCCCAAGCTCGAGTACGGATCCAGCGCGATGTCCGTGATTACACACGCTTCTGGTACCGACTCCCGCAACGCAGTCACGGCGCGGCACAGCAGGTTGTCCGGATTCAAGGCTTCCTGGGCGTCGACGGTCTTGCGCGACGGATCGACCGCGGGAAACAGGGCAAACGAACCCACCCCGAGATCTAGAGCCTTCTGACACCGCTCGATCAGCAGATCGATAGACAGCCGAGCGTGCCCCGGCATCGAGGCTATCGGATGCGACGTGTTCTGCCCTTCCATGATGAACAGCGGAAGCACCAAGCGATCCGGACTCAGACGGGTTTCACGCACCAAGCCACGGATGATCGACGTCCGCCTGAGCCGCCGTGGGCGGCGCCACGGACTTGGCAATTGCGGCACTGTATCCATGTCCCTCTCAGTACTCCTTGCTCTCGACCTCTGGCTGCTCGTGATCCCTGGATGCCAGATCAGACTTCGACGCTATGTTGTCCTGCGACTTGTCTGCAGACCGCGCCACAGCGCCAGGTAGGCGCTGCTCAATCCACTCCTCAGCCTCTGCGACCGCTCCGGCGAACTGTGGCTTGCTGCACATCGCATCCGCATATGCAGCTACCGCCCCATCCAGGTCCTTCGCAGTCCACACGGTCACGCCGCGCGGAGCCCCCTCGCCGTCCATAGAGCCAAAGCTGTTGAAGTCGACAACGGTGAGAGGATGCCCGACAAAGTCCCTTATCCCGGTTAGCCTATTGAGGTCAAGCACGGGGTCGGCGTGGTCGACGCCAAAAAAGACCAAGTCGGCTGTCGCGATCTCCCTGAGCACGCGCGGGTCCGCGTACGAGTGTACCCGAAGCCTCTTACCGTGCCCCAGCGCCGATCGCAACAACTTCATCTGTCCATGATGATCGCGATAGACCAGCGTCATTTGCCTCTGCGGCACCTGGAAGCTGTCTGACAGCGTCGTCAGGATCGACCGTGAGGTAGCAGAGCCGCCGATGACGACGTGGCGATTCTCATGTAGACGGGCCCCGTCGACGTCGCAAACACGAGACAACGCGGCCAGACAATAACCGGGGCTGAACCTGCCCCAAGCGGTCTTATCGCGAACGTCTTGGGCAAGTCTCACCGCGTTCCCGACCAGGCGCGTAGCACGAAGACCGGCGGCCCCAGTACGCTCCGCCACTCTGCAGGACGTTTGCAGCTGGGTGACGAGATCGGTGTCGCCAGGTAGTCCACTGTTCAGGCCTGTAACCGTTCGCATTAAGTGATGCCAGGCGTCCGATCCGAACATGACGTTCAGCTTTAGCTCTGCCGCCCCAGCGCCAAACAGCCGCTGCCCCACCTGTGCGATCACGTATTCGCGCTCCGCCAGGTTCTCAGGCTCCGCGAGCCAGCTATAGAACTCGACCCGTTGGCAAGTGTTCCAGACAAAGCCTTCGCTGATTCGCTCTTGCTCCCGAACCCAATCCAGGAAGCTGCGCAGTTCCCTACGCGACTTCTTGACCGAGCAGAACAGCCGCGCGTCGCTGTGCATGACGTAGGGACCACGACGCGAGGGTACTCGGCCCGGAATGGAGACTCCCACCACAGCCAGGGACCCCAGTTCACGTTCGGCCTCATCCGGCCTCAGATTGGGCACCAACAACGGTTTCACCGGAGTGGACCCCGGAATCACTGGTCGCGGTCCCCGCAGGATCAGGTTCTTGACCGCGGCAATGAACGGCTCATAGGTCGCTAATGCCGGGCAGACATGCACTTGGCCGCCAGGGACCTCAAACGGTACGACCCTAGCCCTGCCACCATTCAACACATCGAGAGAACACAGGAGCAAGCTCTCGTTACCACCAGTGTCTCGCATCGACTGGCCGATTCCCGACTCGCCTTCAAACACCATGGCCGTGCGATCGGCCGGCCAGCCTACCCGGTCAGCGATCAGCCGCGTGGTCTGTCGCAGCTGATCCTCATACGGACTCCGCTCGAGAACAGTCGACCCGCGCCAGCTATTGGCCGTGAAGATCAGACGCGTGTCCTGCGGGACGAGTCCCTGGGTAGTGGCATACTCTGCAACCAACCGAGCCTGAGCGTTTATGTACCCGGAATCGTCATGCCATGTCGCCCTGGTGGTCAGGTTTACGTGCGCCACACGACTGAGACGCCGGTACAGCTCGCTCATGATTCTGCCCGTTGCGGCCGGGCTGTACTCGGGGTGCATGGGAAGGACCACCAGATCAGTGAGGCCCCTCGTTAGTACCTGCCGCAAAGCTTGAGCAATCGTCGGCCTGCCGCGCTGCGATGCACGAAAGACCTGCCAGTCCTCAGGAAGTGTCTCCGCCAGAGCCTCAGCACAGGTCGACAGGGGATCGAACGGCACCGCTGTGGGCGATGCCGCACGGAAACGCTCCAGATAGCGCCGCAACGAGAACATGTTCGCAGAGGCCGGCGAACCTGCGGCAACCAGCAGGACCCCACGCCGTCGCACCGTGGACTCCGTCGCCGAATCTGCCAGCCGCTCAGCCAGTCTACCCATCCTGCGACCCCGTTCCAGTTGCAGATAGAAGCTGCGCTATTTGATCTCGTTTCCGCCGGGCTGCGGCAGGGTCGCGACCGTCGGTGAACACCGCAACGGTCGTATCCTTGTCTCTGATCAACGCCCCGAATATCACCTGTGATCGTTGAGCCGCAGAAGCGTCGCACACGAGAGCCCCCCTCAGGCTGCCCGCGCGGACAATCTCCCCATTTAGCGCCGCGTCATCAGTCGCAGCGATCACCACGAACGCACCCTCAATCTGTTCCTCCACAAAAGAGCCCTCAATCCACCGAACGTGGTCGCCGTCAACGAGGTCGGCCAACTCGGCTGTCACGGCCGGGGCCACCACGGTGACGCTAGCTCCGGAACTGACCAAGGTTCCCGCTTTGCGGGTCCCCACATCCCCACCACCCACGATCACGCATAGCCGACCGCGGAGGTCCAGCCCCAGCGGCAGAAAGCGTAATTGACTCGCGGAGTCGCTTGTCACCGACTTACCGCCGTCGAAGCACTCGAGGACGCCTTGAACCGGGCCGCGGCCCGTACCAACGACCCGGCCCATTCTACGGTGCCCGACGCGTGTACGTGCGTGTAGCACGCCAGTGTGTTGAACATACGCAGACCATCCCGCTTGCCATCGAACCCGAAACCCTTTAGCACTCGAAACACGAAATCGAGGTCGTTTACCGAAGTCGATTGCATGTAGGTGTAGTGGAACTCGTGACCTCGAATCTGACTTCCAGCTTCATAGAAAGGACTGTCGCCTACGGCCTCCAATTCCGTGTATCCGTGTCCTTTCGGTCGGCTGGCGAACGCAAAGGACACAGGCAACGCACCTACCATCGGGTGTTCGTGCCCCTGGTACAGCAGGCTCTCCCCCAAATAGACGGCTCCACCGCATTCCGCATACACAGGCAGGCCAGACTCTATCTGGCGCGCAAGCGCAGTCCGGAACGCCTCGTTCTCTGACAGGTCGATCGCCAGAGTCTCAGGGAACCCTCCACCGATGTAGAGTGCATCCACTTGAGGCAACTGTGTTTCGAGGATGGGGGAGATCGCAACCAGTTCCCCGCCCGCGGACCTCAGCGCCTCGAGGTTCTCGGGATAATAGAATTGGAACGCCGCGTCCCGAAACACACCTATGCGCACCGCCTGACCAGCAGTCGCCCTCACGCCCCGATGCTCGCTGTCGGGCCCGGTCCCGCCATCAGCTTCGACGCTCCGCACGTCCCGGGCGATCTGGAGCACCGCATCCAGATTCACATATTGCTCGACCGCGTCGGCAGCAGCGGCTACTCGGGCCGTCACCCTCTTGCTTTCCTGTGGCGGAACCAAGCCCAGATGCCGCTCTGGGAACAGACTCGCGTCACTCAAGCGGGGAATGGCACCTAGCACCGGCACGCCGCACGACCGCTCTATGGACGCTCGGACCACAGTTTCGTGTCGGGTGCCGCCGGTGCGGTTCAGTATTACCCCGCGAATCTGCACTTCGGGATCCAGTCGCTGGCAGCCTAGCACGAGCGCAGCAATCGTGCGAGTGGCCTTGGTACAATCCACCACCAAGACGACCGGGATGTCCAGCAGCTTCGCAATTTCCGCAGTGCTGCAGCTTCCCGTGGCGTCCATTCCATCGTACAGACCTCGATTCCCCTCGACGACAGCCACGTCGGCGTTCGCCGCTGCACTGAAGTTCTGCCGAATCGTAGCGCGGGACATGAGGAACAGATCCAGGTTGCGGCAATCGCAGCCGGCCGCCAGAGCCAGCCAAGCCGCATCAATGTAATCGGGCCCCTTTTTGAAAGGGGCCACGTTCACACCCTGCCTGCGCCAGGCTGCGAGGAGACCGAGTGACACGAGCGTCTTGCCGCTGCCTCCTCGCAGACCGGCAATCATAACCCGCGCGGGACTCAGTGCATCTCTATGAACCCGCAGGGGCATATCTCCGCACATTTCTTACAGCCTGTGCAGTTAGTCAACTTGAAGGGGTAAAGCACACCCTTCTCCAGCGGCTTCTCGATCGCCTGATCCTGGCAGTACATCCAGCATTTCTCGCAATCCATACAGTAACCACAGCTCATGCAGCGCTCGGATTCCGCGGTGGTTTCTTGCTGACTGAGTCCGAGATTTACTTCCTTCTCAACCGAATCCATGCGCTCATCTACTGCCAGCGTGGTTGGCTCGATCCGGTCTTTCTTATCGTAGTGATCCAGCAACATCCGGTCGCTCCGAATCACCTCGCGCTTGTCCACCTCGGCCGGAGCACCGGTGAACTTCCGCACGATGGCCTCGGCGGCTCTGCGACCATGGCCTACAGCGGTGGTAACCAAATCGAGTGCTACCACGTCACCACCGGCCCAGATGCCGTCGACCTTGGTGGCACCTTCGTCATCGACTTTCACCCAATCCTTGCCCTCGATCAGCGACTCGAAGCCAGTGAAGTCAGGCGCCTGACTCACGGCTGAGATCACCGCGGTAGCGGGAATCTCGAACTCAGATCCCTCGATCGGTACCGGCCGGCGACGGCCGGAGGAATCAGGCTCACCCAGCTCCATGCGGATCGCCCGCATGGCCACCACGAGATCACCTTCTTTCCGGAACCCTATCGGAGCAGCCAGGAATTCGATGATGATGCCCTCGTTGATTGCCTCGTCCACCTCCTCGTCGATCGCCGGCATTTCCTTCCGAGTGCGGCGATACAGTATCGTGACGTTCGCACCGAGCCGCTTGCAGATGCGCGCGGCGTCTATGGCGGTGTCACCACCGCCAATGATGATTACCACAACGTCCGGACCCAAGTCCAGCTGCTCACCGTGGTGGAAACGACTGAGAAAGTCGACCCCCGAGAAGACATTGGGTGAATCCTCGCCGTCTACTCCAAGTGTGACTCCTTGCTGGGCCCCAAGGGCAACGTATACGGCGTCGTAGCCCTGCTTGAGGTCTTCGACACTGACTTCCTTGCCGATCTTCGCGCCGCATTGCAGCTCCACGCCAACATCGAGGATCCGCTGGATCTCCGCGTCCAGCACTTCATCCGTCAGGCGATAACCCGGGATACCCCAACGCAACATGCCGCCCGGTTTGTCGAGCGCTTCGAACACCTTGACTCCGTATCCACGCCGCGCAAGCTGGTAGGCGCAGGATAGGCCGCTCGGGCCACCTCCCACCACGGCCACCTTCTCCGACTTCCTCTCCTCCGTCAGCTTCTTGAGCGGCAGCTGTTTCTCGATGCCGAAGTCGCCGATGGCGCGCTCCACCTTGTTGATGTTGACGGCACCCTCGAGGTCCCTCCTGTTGCACCCAGTCTCACATGGCGCTGGGCACACACGGCCGCACACCGAAGGAAACGGGCTGGTGTCAGTATAGACGTGGAAAGCCTCCTCGAACGCCTGGTCGGCGGTCTTCCCCAGCCGGTCGGCCTGTGCGATGGTGGTCAGAAACTTCCGTATCTTGTTTCCGCTAGGACAAGTGTCCGTGCAAGGAGGTCTCTTCTCCACATGTTTTGGCCTCAGGGGCGATTGGTCACGCGAGGCGCCGCCACCCCTTGCCCCGAAAGACTTCTTTTTCTTCTTCTTGACCTTTTTCACAGCCATTTATGTACCTCGCGCGATACTGAGGTTACGTGCTTCATGGTGTATGCACGCATCCCCCACCGCCAGCGCGGAGAATGCATGCATAGACGTCGCATACTACCCGAGCAAATGACTACTTTGTAGTGCCTTCCTCTGGCGGCATTTCGATGAAACTGCCACCGAAATACGTATACACGCACTTACCGGAGTCCATCAACGTGCGAATGGCGGCCTTGCACAGCTTCTTGTCGACCTCGTCTTCGCCGTACTTCTGTATCATGGCCTTGATCAAGTCACCAGCCTTGAACTTCTTCTTGCCCTGATACTCCTTCACGATCTCATACATGGCGTCCGCTACTTCGTCGGGCGTGACGGCCATTGTCTACCTCCTAGGCATGCCTCAGCTGAGCGGACCGCTTGTACGAAAGGCCCGCGAACTTGAAGTCGTCGATGTGCTCCTTTTCAAACTCGATGCCTGTGAGCTTGAAGAAGCGCGGCCAACCGATGCGGTCGATGAACTGACCCATCCGCTCGTACTTGCGTGCGTTGTTGGCCCACACCTCGACGATGTTACGCACTGCCTCAGTCACTTCGGGCCAGCGCGGTGGGTTGTTCGGTATGAACGGGATAGCGAGCTTCGAGAACGTCGGCTCGGTGCGCGCATTCGATACTTTACCACCAACCCAGATCGAGATACCGTCGTTCAGCGCATCCGCCATCGGCAGCGCTGGGCAGACCGAGAAGCAGTTTGCGCAGAACATGCACAACTCCTCGTCGATCTCGACGCTGGGCTTCCCCTCTACAGTAGCAGGCCGGATGGCCGCTGTCGGGCAGGAGGCCACCACATTGGGCACCTCGCACACCTTGTTCAGACCGTCCATGATCCTCGGTGGCCTGCGGTGGATACCCAGAATCGCGATGTCGGAGCAGTGAACCGCACCGCACATGTTGAGACAGCATGCCAAGGCGATGCGCAACTTCCCGGGCATCTCCTTGCCCGTGAAGTAGTCGTTCAGATCGTCCATCACCGCCTTGACCACACCCGAGGCATCAGTGGCCGCCGAGTGACAGTGCACCCAGCCCTGAGTGTGTACGATGTTCGATATCGCGTTGCCGATGCCGCCAACCGGATGTCCCAGGTCAGCGAGCTCTTTGATGAGCGCATCGATCTTCGAATCGTCAGTCAGTAGAAACTCGACGTTGTTGCGGCTGGTGAACCGTAGATGACCGCCGCAGTACTTATCCGCCAGTTCTGCGAACTTGCGAATGCGCTGCGTGCCCAACAGCCGCGGTGACCCTGCGCGCACGGTGAAGAGTTTGTCGCCTGACTCGGCGACGTGTACCATGACGCCAGGCTTCAGAATCTCGTGGTATTTCCACTTCCCGTAGTTGGCCTTGATTATGGGAGGCAAGTACTTCTCATAATTCGGAGGCCCGATATCCGTTCTTCTGTCGGTTGCCATCGTTATCTCCCCCAAAACGACTGTTCTGTTGTCTGGTAAGCCGGAATCGCCACTGCAGTCACCCCTACCCTACTCTTCTTCCGCTTCATCATCGCCCTCTTCGTAGTACTCTTCATAGAAGACGTAGGGGTTCTCTCTCGGGTGGGCGACCATTTCTGGAACCGGCTCCACCTCGATGGCTTCCAGGAAGTTGCCGAGGCCGACGCGCTGCATCAGCTCACCGACCCGTTCCCGATTCTTGCCATGTTCACCCCAGAAATCCCAGATTCTCTCGATCAGGTCCTTGAGGTCCTCGTAAGGAGGCTCAGCCTTCCAGAACGGGACCAGTACAGACGAGAGCATCGCCCCTTCGACAATCGGTGCCTTAGCACCCAGCAACACGGTAGCCCCGCGGTCTTTACCGGGCGCGAGGGCCTTGGGCATTGTGTTGATGCAGTGCATGCACTTCACGCAGTTCTCGTCATCGACCTCCAACTTCTTGCCGTCCCACTCGATGCACTTAGTGGGGCAGTTACCGCACACATCTCGCTGGATGTTGAGCCCTGCATCTTCGGCGGCCTTCACTTCGGCTTGATCGATCTGGATCTGGTCCCGCCAGGTTCCGATGATCGACATGTCTGCTCGCGCTATCGACGCTACGCAGTCGTTACCGCAGCCCGCACACTTGATCTTGAACTTGTACGGAAACGCCGGCCGGTGCAGCTCGTCCTGGAACGTCTGAGTCAGGTCGTTGCAGAGATGCAGCGTGTCGTAGCACGCCCACTCACATCTTGCGGGACCCACACATGCGCTCGGTGTACGCATGTCGGAGCCCGAGCCGCCCAGGTCGAAGTCGTGCGCCGTCAACTCGGCAAACGTCGGTTCCAGTTCGTCAGTCGTGGTTCCCAGCAGGATGATGTCTCCAGTGGAACCGTGCATGTTGGTGAGTCCCGATCCGTGCCTCTCCCAGATGTCACAGATCGTCCTCAATGCGTCGGACGTGTAGAACCAGCCAGTTGGCATGTTCACACGGAGGGTATGGAAATGGGCGATCTTCGGATACTCTTCCGGCAGATCGTTGTAACGGCCGATCACCCCGCCGCCGTAACCCATGACACCCACGATGCCGCCGTGCTTCCAGTGGCCAATCCTCTCCTTATACGACCGTTCCAGCAATGCCAGCAGGTCCTTACAGCTGTCATTCTGCTCGGCGGTCTCCTTGATTTGTGTGACGAAGCTGGGCCAGGGTCCCTTTTCCAGTTCGTCTAAAAGTGGAGTACCGTTGCTACCTGGATCTGCCATCGTTATCTCCTTTCAGCCCGGATGATGGCGTTTGCTAACACTCAAATACTCAAGTCACCTGCAGTCGTTCTCTAACATCAACTACGATCTTGTAAAGCACAGTGAGTAAGAGGAAACCCAGTGCGTACACACCCACAGTAATCGTGATCTCGGGAAGCGTCGGCGCATACTCATTGATCAACCCCAGCGGTGACGGAATGAACCCGGTGACCACCATGGCCACACCCTTCTCGATCCAAATCGCCGCGATCACGCCGAGGACGATGTATATCAAGTACTTCTCTTGATTGCGGATCTTCGGGATCAACAGAGCCGTCACGCAGCACAGCGTGAGACCCACGTTCGTCCACATCCACGGTGTGAGCGCCGCGTGACCGTGCAGGCCCAGGAACAAGTATTCAAAGGCGTGAACGTGGTGTGGCATGTCACTGTACAAACCCGAGAACAGCTCGACTCCCACGAAGAACACGTTGATCACCATGGCGTAGGTGACGATCAACGCGAGCTTGCGGATGGCCTCCGTGCCAGGATCGAACCGCGTGAATCGGCGCAAGATCAACGCCAGCAGGATCAGCAGGCTCGGGCCCGACGCGAACGCTGACGCCAGGAATCGGGGAGCCAGAATCGCTGTCATCCAAAACGATCGCGCCTCGAGTCCCGAGTAGAGAAAAGCCGTGACCGTATGGATACTGACCGCCCAAGGTATCGATATGTAGATGAGCGGCTTCACCCATTTGGGTGCCGGTGTGCCCTTACGTTCCGCGTCAAACGTCACTGCACCGATGATGGCGTTCAGCATCAAGTACCCACCCAGAGCCATGAAATCCCAGAACATCATCGAGTTCAACGTCGGGTGGAGCCTGACACGGCAAGGGCTTCACCCAGGATCACCATCCTGCCGAAGGCCTTGAAGTTGTGCAGGTAGTAAGGCAGCACGACCATCACGGCAGAGGCGGCAACACCAACCAAGAAAGTGAACTGCGCTATGTACAAGCCCCAGGTGATGTCCTGGCTCATTCCGGTAATGGTCAGGCCTTGCGTCAGCTGCCGGCTGTAGGCCGCCAAGCCGAACACGATCAGCACGCCCCAGACCCCGAGGAGAATCCAGTACCGTCTACCTCCATGTAACGCCGTCTGCAACATGTCGGCTATCTCTCCGTTCTCCCGTACGTCACCTCAACTCCTAAACGATGTAGTAGACATGAGGACCGGTTCCAAGTCCTATCCTGCGACTGATCGTGTGTTCGGTGGCCAAAACGTGACTCACTCGAGAGTCCGGATCAGACAGGTCTCCGAAGATCAACGCGCCTTCCCCCCCTGGAACCTCGTTTGCCGCCTCAACACAGGCCGGCTGCATGCCGTCGCGCAGTCTCTCCGCGCAGAAGTTGCACTTCTCGACCACGCCCTTCGACCGAGTCGGGAAGTCCGATGGGAACTCCCCGTTCTCGTCACGCTGGATGTAGTCGCGCGGATCGCGCCAGTTGAAGCTGCGCGACCCGTATGGACATGCTGCCATGCAGTAGCGACAGCCAATACACCTGTGCATGTCCATCATGACGATGCCGTCTGACTCACGCTTCCAGGTTGCCTGCGTCGGACACACTCTCACACACGGTGGCCGGTCACAGTGGTTGCACAGCACCAACACGGGCGCATCCGCAACTATCGCCGCCGTATGGGTATGCACCTGGTCCGGGAAGGCCGCCTTGAATTGCTCCGTCCAGATCCAATCGACCGCATCGTCAGATTGCGGTATCTGAGGTACGTTGTGCGCTTGATTGCATGCATCGATACAAGCCCGCCGAACCTCTTCAGCCCGGCACTTGTCGATGTCTATCACCATTGCCAGGGTCGTCGAAACATGCGTCTCGTCGTGTTCCTGAGCCTGGGGAGTGCAGCCCGTATTCAGCAGTGGTAGGCCACAGCCCAACCCAAGTGCGGCGGAACCGGCGTCCTTCAGGAAGCCGCGTCGGCTCACATCCATGGCTCAGCCCCCCTCCGGCTCGATGTGACAGTCAAAACAGCGCGGCACAACGTTGGCATAGTCGTGACACCGATTGCAGAACGTGTCGCGGGCACCATGACAGTCCAAGCAGGTTCCCGTGAGACTCATGACATAGCGCTCACCTGTGGAGGACAGGTACTCGGTCTCGCCATCCCGGACCACGGCGTTGCGCCACTGGTTCAGCAAGTCCATGTGATTGGCCGTCATATACTCCGTCGGTTCGACGCAACTCGTTTCGCCCTCGGGCAGCTCTAGCTCGGGCCTCGCAGTATCGCCACTGGCTCCCAGCGGATACCATACTGGGAACGCCACTATCGCCAGAAAAACCACCAGGCCAGCAACGATCTTCGCCCTGTCACTCATCACCGGATCCCTCCTCCTCCTGCTCCTCCATTCCTGAGATAGGCTCCAGCCTCAGATTAACGGTTCGGTTCCTTTCACCCTCGAAGATCATTGCGTTGGCCACGAGTTCGCTTATGCCCGTCACCTTGACGCCGGGTGCCCAATAGTCGCACACCGTAACGAGTGTCGCTCTGTCGATGGCGCACATCGCAGCGAGCTGGTTCACCCCGTGCTGCTCCTGCACATACCGCACTGCACTGCCCCTCGGCAGGCCCCCGCGCAACCGCATCTCCATGTTCTCGTCCGTGCCGAGTCCGGCACCACCGCCACAGCAGAAGGTCTGTTCCCGGATCGTGTTCTCCGGCATCTCGACGAAGTTGTTACAGACGTTGCGCAACACATAGCGCGGCTCCTCGAAGATCCCCATTGCGCGGGCTGGGTTACACGAGTCGTGGAAGGTCACACGGATGTGGTCATTGCGCGACGGATCCAGATTGAGCTTGCCGTTACGAATCAGATCGGCCGTGAACTCCATCAGGTGGATCATCTTTGTGGAGCGTGCGTTCTCGAACACCGTTCCCGTAATCGGGGACTTCGGCACCTCCAAGAAGTCTGCAGGACCGTTCATGGTGTCCATGTACTGATTCAGCACCCGCCACATGTGACCGCACTCGCCACCGAGGATCCATTTCACACCGAGCCGTTTCGCCTCGGTGTAGATCTTGGCATTGAGCCGTTTCATCATCTCATGTGAGGTAAACAGACCGAAATTACCGCCATCCGAGGCGTACGAACTCCAGGTGTAGTCGATCCCCAGCTCATGAAAGAGCAGCATGTAGGCCATGCACGTGTAGATCCCAGGATCGGCCACGAAGTCGCCCGACGGAGTAACAAAGAGGATTTCGGCGCCCTTCTTGTTGATCGGGATATCTACTTTAATCCCGGTCGCTTCCTCGATGTCCTCCGCCATGAACTCGAGCGTGTCTTTGAGACCGTGCGGCTGGATACCCAGGTGGTTGCCAACTTTGAAACAGTTGGCTACCGGCTCGATGACCCAGTTGACATACAAGCCAAGCAAGCCAAGCAGCTCCCTGCCCATCATGGTGATCTCAGCGGTATCGATGCCGTAGGGACAAAACACCGAACAGCGCCTGCACTCTGTGCATTGGAAGAAGTAGTAGAACCACTCCTTGATCACGTCCTCGGTGAGCTCACGCCCGCCTGCCAGTTTACCGAACACCTTGCCAAGCGCCGTGAAGTCCTTGCGATATATCGAGCGAAGCAGCTCGGCTCGCAGAACCGGCATGTTCTTGGGGTCGCCACTGCCTATGAAGAAGTGGCACTTGTCGGCACAAGCGCCACACCGCACACAGGTATCCATGAACAGCTTGAAGCTGCGGTACTTCTTTAGCCGCTCGGCCATCCCATCTAGCACTACCTGCTGCCAGTTCTCTGGTAGCTTCCAGTCTGCATCGGTTACGGCCCACTCTCTCGCATTGGGCAGGTCCAACACCTTGAGGTTCTTCGGCTTCCCGGGATAGATGAACGTACCTGGCCTGAAGTCGACTGGCGTGTCCATCCACCCGCTCTGGGGCGGTCGCCAGTCCAACTGCAGCAGGTCGTCCTGCTCGTAGTAATCAACTTCGTCCGGCTTTGGCATCGCTCTATTGCCTCTCGACCGGGATACCGGCCCTTTTCATCTTGTCCCTGAGCTCGTCCTCATACTCCTCATAGGGGTGTACCTTTACGGGGTAATCCCACGGGTTGACATGCCTGACCGCGCGGTTGTTGCTCGCCATGTTCCGTGTCGGGCTCAGGAACACGCCCGCCATGTGGGCCAGCTTGCTGAACGGGAAGTAGGCAATCAGCACGGAGACAAGGAACAAATGCCCGTAAAACAGCGGGCTGATCGAGTCGGGGACGATTGGTGAGAAGTGCGTCCACCCAAGCACCAACTCCTTGATGCTTGCGACATCGGTCTTCTCCAGATGCCTGAGCCACAATCCGCTCAGTCCGACACCAAGCAACAGAAACAGGGGGAAGTAGTCACCCACCAGCGATATGTAGCGCACTTGGGCCGACGCCAATCTGCGATACAGCAGGTAGAAGACCGCAACGATGAAGACGGCGGTCGTCGCGAACACGACCGGCAACCCGATCTCCATGAATCCGTCAGCCTGTTCGATGAATGTCACGAAGAACGGCACGGGATTAGTGAAGAATCTGAGATGCCTGACCAGTATGATCAGCAATGACCAATGCATCGCCATGGCTCCAAGCCAAAGCGAGAGATCCGTTGCGTAAACCAGCTTGTTTCCCTCAGCGAGCTGCGTCTTGGTGTTTCGCAGCAGTGAGCGGAAAAGAAGGACCTCCAGAGCCATCCGTCCAACCGCGTGCCAAGCGGTATGCGGACTCTCCAACTTCTCATGCTTGATCCAGGGAAGTGTCTTCTGCTGTCCGCACGTCGTGGGGATCCTGAACGGAACCGGGGTGTTGGCCCAGCTCAAGACTCGGTGTATCAGGCCACCGACAAAGAGCACCACGGCAACAGCCGGAATCACCAATCCAAACAACCACGCCATCCCCACCGCGGATCCGATCCAGCCTACCATGAACAGACCCGCGACAGCGGCCAGGGCCACCAACACATTCATCGGACACCCTCTCGTCGGATGTTCACGTCCGAGTTTGTCCCCGCTGTAGATCGCTCCACGTCAGACCCCTGTTCCTCAGCGCGCTGATTGATTCGATCCACGACCCACGAGACACTTCGCTTCACTTCGTTGAGCCGAAGCTCGGACACTTGCTCTCGACACTGCGTGTAGACGTCGAACGCAAGGAGAGCGATCTGGTCTATCTGTGCGTCTAAGCCGGTGAGCTCACTCGCGTGCTCAGCACTGACGGCAGCGTCACCCAATTCCGCCCGAACGGCCTCCTTGAGACGGAACACGAAGCCCACCGCCCGCGAAGGCGGCATCTCTTGCACGGCCCTGATTTTGATTATCTCGAGCAGGTGCCGACGGATATCGTCAACGTCCATCCCACCCAACAGAGCCTCCACTACGCCTCGCGTTCCCTGCCGTAGACTATGCCCTATAGGGTTGGCAAACGGATCCTTCTCCTTGCTAAACAATGCGGATGAGTCGCTGGCATACGCCTGCAACGCATCACCCATCCATCTTCGGGCAATGCCGTCTCGCTTCTGCGACAACAGCTCACCAAGACTCATCGATGCATCCGACAGATCCACCCACCGACCGGACACCCCACGCTGCCGGTGTCCGGCCGACGAGCAGGGTCACTCACACGCAACCGGTAGGCTTGGGAAGACCGGCTACCTTGCACGCACCCTTTGCCGGGCCGCTCGGAAACAGGTCGTAGATCTCCTTCAGCTTGAAGCCGGTCTGCTTACAGAGCTTGCGGATCATCGGTGCCATGTTGTACTCGAGGTAGTACTCCCTCAGGTACTTCACGACTTTCCAGTGATCCTCTGACAAGTCATCGACACCTTCGGTCTTCGCCAGATCGGCGGCAACAGCTTCATCCCATGCCTCCGGATCCTGTATGAAGCCGTCCTCGTCGATGTCGAGCATTTTGCCGCCGAATTCCTTCTGTTCCATCGGTTTCCTCCGTTTTCAGGCCGGCGATTCAGTTACTGTACCGGTTTGCAGTTCGTTCTAAGTGATTTCGATGTCCACGCGCGGGCAGTTTTCCAGCGTATTATGGATGCTGCACCGCTCAGCAACGCGCTTCACTACGTCCTTCTTGTCGTCAGGGACGTCATTGGGCAATTCCACGTCGATGACGATGGCTCCGACCCTCTTTGGCTCATCAGCGAGTTCGAGCGTGAGACTCACTTCAACTTGACCGTCAGAGTAGCCGTGAGTGTCGCAGTAGATTTGCACCATCATCGCCACACAGGCACCAAGCGAGCCCGCCAAGAGCTCGGCGGGCGACGGAGCCGCATCCCCGCCGCCATCGGCTACGGACATGTCGCTCTTGAATTCGTGTCCTCGCACACGGACGCTGAATTCAAGACCCGATTCCCTGGTGACAGTGATGAGGTCCACTGCTCTCTCCGCTCTGCCTGAGGCTACGACAGCGACTGGTAGTAGTCCATCAAGATCTTCGCTACCTCGGGTCGTGCGAACTCCGGAGGCAGATCCTCGCCGGCCGAGAGCATCGCTCTGACTTTGGTGCCAGAGAGGAACACGAAGTCCTCCTTCTTGTGACCCTCAGGCGCCTCCCGCATCATGATCACATCGCCTACCACTTTGGAGTATGCCGTATGGTCTGCTTCGAAGATCTCGATCTCGAGCGCGCCGGCAGGCACATCCTTGTTGAAGACTTCCTGTGCGTCGAAAGGACCATAGTAATCACCTACTCCGGCATGGTCGCGGCCAACAATGAGATGTGATGCTCCCATGTTCTGACGAAATACCGCGTGCAATACGGCCTCACGCGGACCGGCGTAGAGCATGTCGAAGCCATAGCCTGTGATCTCGGCTGAGTTGGGCTCGAAATAGAGCTCAACCATCTTGCGGATATCAGCACCCACGCGCTCCATGGCAATCTTCACCAGTGCCTCGTGCGCTCGGTGCATCGGATTGCGCGTCTGGAACGCCACAACCTTCTTCCAGCCGTTCTTGCCGATCATGTCACGAATCTGCATCGCGGTGCGGAACGTCTCCGGAAACTCATCATCGAAGTACGAATGGTTGAGTGCCTGGATCGGGCCCGCCACGAAGAGCTTCCCAACTGACATGAAAGCCTTGACGCCCGGATGTTCCATGTCGGTGGTGCCATAGATCTTCTCCGCCATGGCTTTCATCTGATCGTCCGTCGCCTCATCAATCGACGCGACGTCCTGAATCGCCAATACCGGGTTGCCATCGACATTCGGATCAAGCAGAGCGATTCGACCCGCGCCCACGATTCCCGATACATCCGCCACCACGTTCACGATTGGCACCGGCCAGAACAGACCTCCGGTGGTTTGCATGTTGTCGGCTACCGACAACGAGTCCGCCAGATTCATGTAGCCCTGGAGCGGATTGAAGTAACCGCTACCCATCATCACTGCATTGGCTGCAGCCTGGGAGCAGACGAGCAGCTTCGGCAGGCTTTCAGCTTCCTGCAACAACGCTGCACGTTGCCTGTCGTCTGCGACAAACGGCGGCTTCAATGAGTCCGAACCGTGCGGCTTGACCAACTGGTCCATGGAACTCTCCTTCTTTCTCTCCGTCATCAATGGTTGATTGCAGTACTAAGCCTTTACGACAGCTTTTCCGTTGTTTCGCCCCGTGTGTTCAGCGTAAATCAGGGCAACAGTCCTGTACCACAAATGAGCAAACTTCGAATATGGCAGATACACCAATAGCCCGAACACTAGGATCAGGTGTACGAAGTAGATTGCGTAAGCTACGATCGCTGCGCCGCCTCGGTCAGCGGCATCGATCATGAACCGCAGCGCTTCGGTCACGAACCCTGTCACGCCCACCAGCAACAGAAGCCAGACAAACGTCCAGTCGAACGAGGTGTTTGCAGACGACCCCTCCTTGTCACCCCTGCGATCGACGATGGCCTTAACACACCCCACTACCAGGAACACGCCACCGATGTTTGCCAAGATCTTCATGGGATGGAGCAAGCCGAACGGATACAGTGAGTGCACACCGAACAGCGGCATCAGGTAGAGGTCAATGGTCGCCCACACTGTGACGATGAAGAGGGCGATAAAGCCATAGAACGCGAGCAGATGTGACCAGCGTCGACCGGCCTGGGCGCCGCACTTGCCGAACCTTTCATGCACCATGATGGACTTCAACGCGTTCACCACACTGGGAATCACTCCCTGCACCGCCCTTCGGCCCGCCGCAGCGTCAGCTGCCTGCATCGCCATCCAGAATCTGGCCAGGCCAACCAAGCACCCGAAAAAGGCCAGGCCCGTGAACGAAGAGTAGAAGGCAATGAGCAGCCAATGGGGGAAGAAGTCCGCATACAGTGCGCCATGTGGTTCGCCGAGGGGAAGCACCTGCTCCAACGGACCACGCACCAACAGGGCCGCGACAAGGAGCACGACAGGGATCACCACGAACATGAGCGGAAAGAGCTTTGGGTTGTTCACCCAGTTCCCAATGATCCGCGGAGCGGAGTGATGCATCACCGCCTGCTTCCGCACCGCTGCCAGGACATCGCCCGGCCGGGCACCCCGAGGACACCTGGTGGAGCAATCATTGCACTGATGGCAGAGCCACACATCCGGGGACGCTAAGAGACGGTCCCTGAGACCCCATTGAGCCCAGATCATCTCCTTCCGCGGAAAGGGAGTGTTGCCCGTGGACAGCTCACACGCAACAGAGCAGGTAGCGCATTGGAAGCACTTCTTGAGATCGCCGCCGCCCGATGCGACGATATCCTCCACGAACTGCCGGTCAGGTCTGAGTAGTAGGGTTTCGGCCATGCTCGGCTCTCCTCAGACTTTGAACGGGTTCATGCCGATCTCATCGATCTGCTCGGCAAACTCGTTGATGATCTGCGGCAGCTTCTCGAAGTCGCTGATCGGAAGCTGCTCAAGGCGTACCCGTTCCTCCTCCAAAGCGAGTTGCGTGAGTTTCTCGCGCACGTTCTCGCTACGCTTGTCCATCAGCTCGCTGCCCTTGATGAAGTGACACTGATAGTCGTCACCCGACTTGCATCCGACGAGGAGGATGCCGTCGTACCCTCGGGACAAAGCGTCTGCGATCCAAACAGTGTTAATGGACCCAAGACAGCGCACCGGAATGAACCTGATCTGATTGCTGTGCCGGATTCGCTTGAGCCCGGCCGTGTCGAGCGCCGGGTAGGCGTCGTTTTCACATAACAGGCCGAGCAAACGGGGCTTTTCTTCAAACTCGTCCGGGATCTCCACGGCCTTGATCATTGAGGATATGATGTCTACCGAGTAGTCCTTGAACGAGATAATTCGCTCGGGACAGGCTCCCATGCAGATGCCGCAACGCCGGCATCGCGTCAGGTTCGGCTGCGGCGTACCCTTCACATCCTCGTTGATAGTCCCGAACGGACACTCCTCGGTGCAACGCTTACACTGGGTGCAGCGTTGCAGCGCAAAATCGGGGAACGACATATCCCCCCAGCGTGGATGGACTGCCGTGCCCTGACTCGCCACTGTAAGGCTCTGGACAGCCTTCAGCGCCGCACCAGATCCATCCTCCAGCGAAACGAGCGAGTCGTTCGGCGCCCGGACGCAGCCTGCCGGGTATATGCTGGTGCGCCGAGATTCGTAGGGGAAACAGATGAAGTGGGAGTCGGGAAACTCGTACTTGAACTGGGGCAGATCGGGGCCTTGCCGATAGGTCAGATTCAGGATCGTCGATCCATCCTTGTCCTTCAATTCCTCGACAGTCGCCTTCGCAGCCTCTAGCTGACCCCCTGCCTCACCCTTCTCAACCACGGCTTTGGCGTCCGTCAGCCGGCGAATGGCCTCCCCATCGGCCGCATTGGGCACCATACCGGTCGCCAATACCACGAGGTCTGCCTCAACCTGGATCTTGTCCCCGAGCAGTGTGTTCTCTGCAGTAACCACGAGGTTGTCGCCGGCGACGGCCTCTACACCGACCACCTCGCCCTTGGTGAAGAAGATCCCGTTGTCCTCTTGAGCGCGGCGGTAGAACTCCTCGTATTGACCCGGCGTGCGCATGTCCTTGTAAAGGACGTAAGCCTCGGCTTCGGCGTCGAACTGGCGTGCTACCAGAGCCTGCTTGATCGTCACGCGGCAGCACACACCAGAGCAATACGGCAAGTGCTCCTTGTCACGGCTGCCCGCACATTGAACAAACGCGATCCTTCGAGCCGCTTTCCCATCGGACGGACGAGTGATCTTGCCCGTGGCGATCATCTCCTCCATCTGTACGTTGGTGACTACGTTCGGGCTGCCGTATCCCAGATGACCTAGACGCGTCGCGTCGTACGGCTTCCATCCTGTGGCCTGCACAACGGCACCAACCCGGAACTCAGCGGTGGAACCGTTAGCGCTCAGCGAAACATCGAACTGACCGGGCTGTCCATCTATCTTGTCGACCGAAGCGTTGGTGTAGACCTTGATGCGCTCGTTGCCCTTAACTTCGGCAATGCGGGGCTGCATATCGACCGGCTCGAGCTCGCGGTAGGGCGCGCTCAGTGGGAAGCGATACGCGAACTTGGCGGACCAGCCACCCAGCTGCGCCTCCTTCTCAACCAGCACCACGTCGTGCCCCATCTTCGCAGCATCGAGTGCCGCTGACATCCCTGTCACGCCCCCACCAATCACCAGAATCGTGCGGTCTATCTCCTCGTTGAACGACTCCGGGACCTCGGCCTTCTTTGCTCGTGCCACGCCCATGCGTACATAGTCGTCGGCTAGCGCCTGAGTGTCTTCGTCATTGGGTTCGTGACTCCATACAACGTGCTCGCGCAGGTTTACCCGCTCTGTCCGGGCACCGTCGACGGTGAAGACGTCTGTCATGAAGCGCGGCGAACACGCCGCCACGACCAGCGCGTTGACACCCTGTTTGACATCGTCCTTGATGAGCGCAACTCCCGCGTCGCTGCAGAAACACTCATGATCGCGGACGATATCGGCTTCGCACTCCTTGGCCACACCGTTCAACCCATCGACGTCAAGAGAGTCGCCTATGTCGCACCCTCGGCATATGTAAACGGCTACTTTCTTGTCCACCACTCTACTCCCCGCTGATGTGCAGCGCCTTGCCGGCAGCACCTGCCGCGTCACGCACACAAGTGGCTACATCCACCGGCCGCTTCGCGCACCCGGCAACCAACAGACCGTCGCTGGGCTGCTCGGTCGCCAAGAAGCCGTCTTCATCGGTGTTGATCCCACCATCCACACGAGCTGAGCCGCATCCATTCGGCACCAATCCCGTAGCCAGTACCACCATGTCGACTTTCTGGATCACGCGCTCACCGGAGAGCGTGTTCTCTGCCTCCACCTCGAGACTCTTGCTTTCGTGATCTTCGGTGATCTTTGCCACCTTGCCCTTGATCAGCGTGAGCCTCTCATCCGCCTCTGTGGCCTGATAGAAGTCCTCGAGTCGTCCCGGAGCACGTATATCGATGTAGAAGATGTAGACCTGCGCTTCGGGGTACTGCTCTCGCACATAACGAGCCTGCTTGAGCGAAGCGAGGCAACACACGCCGGAACAGTGCTTGAGGTTGTTCTCGTCGCGCGATCCCGCACACTGCACGAATGCGATTGATTCAACGGCACCGCCGTCCGACGGCCGCTGGAGCTTGCCACCGGTTGGGCCGTTCGTGGCCGAGAGACGTTCCATCATCATGTTGGTGATCACGTTCGGATACGTGCCGTAGCCCATTTCGACGAGCTTGGTCGCGTCGAACGGGTCCCAACCCGTCGCCCAGATCATCGCTTGGACCTCGAGTTCTATGGTGTCCTCCTGTTGACCCAATTCAATCGCATCGTACGGACATGCCGGCACGCACTTGCTACATTCTTCGCCTGGACACACGGAGCCATCGATCACAAATCGCATCGGATAGGCCATTTCATGTGGCAGGTATATCGCCTTCGTCGTACCGATTCCAAAATCGAACTCGCTGGGTCTGTCCACCGGGCAAGCGTCCACACAGGCGCCACAAACCGTGCACTTGCTGTTCACGAAGCGTGGCCGCTGCCGAATAGTCACGTCATAGCTGCCTGGCTCACCCGTGATGCTCTCAACCTCCGACAGCGTCATGCACTGAATGCGCGGATTTGTCTTGAACCTTCGCAGGTTGATCTCCAAGCCACAGTTGGGCGGGCACATCTTCGGGAAGTACTGGTTCAGCTGCACCACGCGGCCACCTAGGTAGGGATACCTCTCGACCAGCACGACGTCGGCTCCTGCCTCTGACGCTTCAACGGCCGCGGTGATTCCGCTGATGCCGCCGCCGATTACGAGGACCTTACCCGTCTTGCCGCTCCCGCTCATCACGCTTCCTCTTTGGAGAACAGCTCTTTCTTGTCGACGCTGCCCTTGAACGCCTCTGCAACTTCCGGCTTGACCCTCATCGTTGGCTCGCCAAACAGGCTAAACCTCAGCCAAAGGAACGCGAACCGGAGCAGAGTCTCGTCGTCGTACTGCATCTCTTCGACAAAATCCTCATCAACGTCGAAGCGATCGAGCAGAGTGCTACCGAACACGAAACGGCGGAACTTGTCTAAGTCATAGCACGCCGTGAAGAACATGTGCATCTTTTCAGGAGACAGCGTGCCGCCATCCTCGAAGAACTTGTGCAGTGTGATTTCCTTGAAGGCCTCGCCCCATTCGTCGTGTTCATCGACGCCCTGATCGTCCATCCACTCGCGCACCGACCACTCTTTCTGCTCTTCGAAGCCCCTGCAGCCATCCTCTTGCAGTAAGAAGTAGAATCGCTCACCACGCCAGCCGTCCGGCGTGTCTTTCTGGGCTGCAAGTCCAAGGGGGTACATGCGGCAAGGCCAGGGCCGGTCAGTGTAGATGCTACACCCTTCGTCGCGCAGGAAGGAGCATGACTTGGCTTCATCGTCCTTCATGCGCAGCATGACGACAGGTGTCTTCATGTCCTTTTGCACGGGCATCAGAGCGTACTGCTCCAGGAACTCCGCTGACGTGATGCCCAGTCGCTTTTTCATGCGTAGTACGTCGTAGGGAGAAAGGAAGATGTTGACGTCACCACAGCATTTGTTAAAGCAGGAGACCCCTGGGTAACAGCCAAACTTGAACGTGTCCTCGGGGCCCAGCCGCTTGTACTCGTCGAGGATCTTCTCCTGCAACTGCTCGCGTGGGTTCTCACTCATTCTCCACCTCCATCGTCCTCGACGATCATCTCACGCGTAGCGACATTCGACCAGACTGGTATCATCGACGCAGCGCCGGTCGTGGGATTGATCATGAATCGGTACGAAGCCCGCTGGCCGAACTGCTGTTCCATCCACTTCCAGCCGTCCTGGTAGTATGAGCAGTCGTCGTTGAAGCAGGCCCAGAAGAAATCTTCTTCCCAGCTCGCGCCGGTAGGTACGCGCCACTTCTTCAGGCGGGATCCGCAGTGCGGACAGGTCTGAGCAGCGTTTGTCATTGGTCCCTCCGGCCGGCTGACGGCTCGTTTGGCCGGCCTGGTCTATGCCTTTCACCCAGCAGCGGCCGGGGCTGTGTTCTCAGAACGCCTTCTTACCCAAGACAGGTGAAGAGTTGAAAGCGCCGGTTGGCCGGGACCCTCGGACACCGCCGGTGTGTGGCGCCGAGGGTCCGTGACCTAATGAAGCCTATGCGGTAATCCGCTTCACAGGCCTCTTGATCATGTTCCACTCGCCCGAGTCCTTGTTATACGTGCAATTACAGAAGGCGAGCCACTTGTCGTTGTCCATTTTGGGCTTGTCAGAACGGAAATAGTAGCCCGGCCAACGAGTCTCCTCGCGGAAGAGGATAGACTGCATGTGCGCATCCGCCTGGTACATCCGGTGGACATTCTCCCAGCACCGCATCAGCTCGTGCAGGGTCTCCGCCGCTTGCAGCTCTGCATCTTCCTTGAGGTATCCCAACAGCTCCGTGCCTTTCGCGAGGAGCTTGTCGTTGGTCATGAACTGGGACGACACACCACCCGAATACTCATCCATGATCTTCTGCAGCCGGTACATGAACTGCTTCGGACGGATGTAATTGGGATTGATATCTGGGTCGGTGGTGGCGCCCTTGTGTTCCTCGAATGTGTCGAGCGGCTGCAGGATCTTCTTGGTCAACTCATCGACCATACCCTGATCCACGTTCGGCGCCGCGTTGTTGTCCACCGCGTACGAGCAGGCCGCTTTTGCAGCAATGCGACCTTCAGTGAACGAGCCAGACGAGAACTTGTGGCTCGATGCGCCGGAGGCGTCACCAGCCGCGAACATGCCCTTCACCGTCGTCATGTTCGGGTAGCCCCAGAAATACTCACCCTTGGTCTGGTCAGTCTGCAGATCTTCAGGTCCCGAGACCCAAGCACCGGAGGCGCCAGAGTGCGAGCCAATGAAGTACGGATCACACGCCATGATCTCCGAAGGCTTCTTGTCGGGCTCCACGTTAGTGGCGGCCCAGAGAATCGCCTGCGAGATCGTCATGTCGAGGAAGTCCTCCCACGCCTCGGCCTCGAGTTCCTTCAACTTCTTCTTGGCGGACTTCTCATCTGGTGCCTTATCCGCGATCGTCTTGATAGCGTCGGCGGTCTGCATGTAAATGGGACTCTTGCCGTCCATAACATCCAGCATCATGAGCCAGTTGCGGATATTAGCAGGGCTCGGCTTTACCTTGCCGTAGGGCTCCCACTTGTCGAGCTCGGCGGCGTTCTCCTTCATGTAATTGCCGTCGTACGCATTCGTCGCCATCGACTTGAACAGCAGGAACCAAGCACCCACCGGACCGTAAGCATCCTTGAACCGGACAGGAATGAAGCGGACTTCCTGACAGGTCATCTCGGCACCGGCATAGATTGTGAAGAAAGCGCTGGCGCCTGAGTTGAACGGCGGATACCAAGAGCGCCCGAAGCCCTCACCAGTCGAGCGCGGCTTGAACACGTGCACCGCACCGCCCATGGAGACCAGCGTGGCCTTGGCCTTGAACACGTATACCTTCTCTTCCCTAACGCTGAAGCCGATCGCGCCGACGCATGTGTCCCCGTCCATCAACGGGTGGGTCAGGAATACGCGCTCGAAGTACTCAGCACCGGCCTCGGCCAGAGCGTTCTTCGCAGCCTCGGCAACGATGATCTTGTAAGACTCGCCGTTGATCATCAGCTGCCAACGACCCTCGTGTACGTACCCGCCATCCTGGTCTTTCCAGATCGGCAGGCCCCACTTCTCGAACAGGTGCACCGTCGAGTCGACGTGGCGAGCGATGCTGGCCACTAGGTCCTCACGAGTGATTCCCATGAGGTCGTTGCGCACGTAATCGATGTAGTCCTGCAGCGTGTTATTGCCGCTGTTTAGGTCTACATATTGATTGATGGCCGAAAGGCCCATCGCGACAGCACCGGAGCGGTCCATCGCTGCCTTGTCCACGACGGTAACCTTGAGTCCATTCTTCTTCGCCCAGTAGGACGCTTCCACAGCCGCTCCACAGGCGGCCATCCCGCCGCCGCAGATCAGCAGGTCCGTCTCTACCGTTACGGTTTCGAAATTCGGCATTTTCGTATTATCTCCTTGAAGTTCTTCTGCCGAGTAAAGACAGAATCTTGCCCTATCTGCGCCCGACTAGACGGTCGGGACCTTGTCAAATTTCACGGCACCCCGGTCGGTGTTGAGGCTCTCAGGCTCACACATCAGTGTGGGGCTCTTGAGATCTTCGTCACCGGTGGGGAAGTGTTCGAACGGCTGCGCTTGCCCCTCTTGAACTCCCCTGCGGATGGGGAATTTGAAACGCTTGGGCCGTATTCCCTTATCGCGGAACTGCACCGTCCACATGATGTCCTCGGTGCTCCGCATGGCCGTCACACTCGCGCCCAACGGCACGAAGTCGGCGTAGCCACGTACCTCGATCGCCTGGGTGGGGCAGATCTTGACGCAGCTGTAGCACTCCCAGCACATCTGCGGGTCCTGATTGTAGGCCTTCATGGAATCCTTGTTCAGGACCATGAGGTCGTTCGGGCAAATGTACTGACAGGCGGTCTTGTCGAGCGCCTTGCATCCGTCACATTTGTCCGGGATTACAAAGCTTGGCATGGCCTTCTTTCCTTTCTGCCCAAAATGGCATTTCCAAGAACCTGACCTAGCGTGCGCTCCAGGTCCGCGCGAAGCCCCTGAGATCAGAGCCGCCCCGCTACGGACACGTGGTACCTACCGCTGCAACCCGACCTCAGCAGAAGCCGCTTGGAGATTGGATGCCGCGATAATCGCCCACATTCAACTGTCCCAACTGCTCGATTCTCCCGCGCAAAAACCCGCTCATTGCCCTTGCGAGATTTTTGTCACGTTTACTGAACGTCGTTAAATTTGATGCCGGTTCAGCACCAGTCAAGGGGTTGCGAGATCTTTGTCACGATTGAATGACCCATCCCGAGATGTTCATCACGATTGGCAGTTCGAGCGAATGTTCGACCGGCCAGCAACATCACGAGATTTCTGTCACGATTTGATGCTTGACGGGCGTAGAAATGCCGAAGATGTGCCAGGAGGGCCTTGAGGCGGTCTCGACTATTGAGTCAGGAGACCCGCACTGCGAGTCAGACTTGCAGAGCGACCGTCCTGACCGAAGCCGCTAAGCAGCGTCCTCCGTCGTGCGGACGTATCAGTCGTCTTCAGGACGCCGCTTCTTCAGGTGGTAGGCTAGCTCCGACAAACCGAGAGAGAGATGATGGTTCCTGACAAAGACTTTCGGCGGCACCGTCAAGTTAGTGGGCGCAAAGTTCCAGATCGCCGTCACTCCCACATCCACCACCCTATCAGCGACCGTCTGCGCTACCGAGGCGGGCGTCGTGAGGATGGCCATGTGGATCCCGTTCTTCTTGACGTAACTCTTGAGCACCCTTGTGGACTGGACAGTCAGGCCCTTTACCCGCCGACCAATTATCCGCGGTTCGTTGTCGAAGGCGGCTACTATCTTGAGCCCGTACCTCTCGAAGCCCGCATAGGCAAGCAGAGCGGTGCCCAGGTTCCCGGCGCCAACCAACACTGCCTCGTAGGTCTCATCGAACCCGAGCTCGAACCTGATGGCCCGGCATATCTCACACCTCTCAAATCCGACCCGCCCTAGCCCCTGGAGCCCGATTGCGCCGAAGTCCTTCCGCACCTGAGTTGGGTCGAGGTCGAGCGCCGCAGCGATCTCGGCACTAGTCACCGTCGGAGGCACCTTCTTGCCCGCCGTATCCGACAAGAAACGGTAGTACTGCATCAGGCGTACGAGGACGACTCTTCTGAGATGTGCCAATACTCCCTCCTCAGTGAGAAGCGGCCCGCATTACGAGATTTTTGTCACGTTTTCCCTATTCTGCTCATTTTAGCACAGCGACCACTTGCGTCAAGGCCTTACGAGATTTTTGTCACGTTTCGAGCAAGC
>JBDHHP010000107.1:0-13199 GCA_039589275.1 Gemmatimonadota bacterium
TCTTCTGGATGAGTTCAACCGGAAAGTGGTCCGGGCTGCCGCGACCGCGCGTTTGACGCAATTGGAGTGAAAGAATGGATCTTTCCACCTCGGTCAGACTCCACGTGTTCGATATGCTAGTGTCGACCGGCGCGATGCCCCTGGTCAAGGATATCTCGACAGCACTTGGCGAGCGCTTAGATGCCATTCAACCAGCCTTGAGCCAACTGGGTGAGCAGCACCTGCTCTTCCTCGATCCCGTGACAGGCGAAATCCGCATGGCGTTTCCTTTCTCCGGGGTGCCCACACAACATCGGGTAACATCGGGTGACACCTCCTACTACGCCAACTGTCTGTGGGATTCACTTGGTGTAGCGGCAGCACTCCACCAGGACGCCAGCATTGATACGGTCTGCGGTGACTGTGGCGAAACAATGATCATCGAGGTGGTTGACGGCAGGCCACTTCCCGTGCCGTATGTAGTGCATTATGCGGTCCCCGCCGTGCATTGGTGGGACGATATCGTGTACACCTGAAGCACCATCCTGGGCTTCCGGTCGGAAGCGCATGTAGAAGAGTGGTGCCGAGCCAACCGGATTAAACGGGGGTCCACGATTTCGCTCGAGCAGCAGTGGCAACTGGCGCTGTTCTGGTATGGCGACCGACTGACCGTGGAATCGCGGCGGCCAAGTGCCGCTGAGGCAAAGCAGATCTTCGCTCGCCTCGGACTGACGGATCCGTTTTGGGATCTAGGTCCCATCGGCGCGACTTGATGGTGGCGAGAGGCGGTGCTACGGAATGACGACGATGCGAACGTTATGCTAACCCAGCCTTCGTGGTATCACATTGCGAACTGACTGAGATTGGTAGCTGAAATGAGCCACAATGAAGAACTCGAGCAGCTGTTGCTCGACCTCGAGAAGACCGATAAGGAGACGCGGACCCAGTTATTGGCTGATGGCAGCCTGTTCGATGGATATGCACCACAGATGGAGCGTGTTCACATCGAGAACGCCGAGCGTCTGAAGGCGGTGCTGGAGGAGCACGGATGGCCCACCGAGTCGATGGTAGGGGAGGACGCCGTCAGAGCTGCCTGGATGGTGGCACAGAATGCAATCAGCCGCCCCGAGTTCCAGCGCCGCTGTCTCGGTTTGCTGCATGACGCAGTGCGCGCCGGCGAGGCGCCGCCGGCCTTTGCCGCGTACCTGACGGATCGCATAAGGTTCAACCAACGCCGGCCCCAGGTGTACGGGACTGTGTTCGATTGGGACAAAGATGGGCAGCTCAGCCCGTGGCAGATTGAAGAGGCTGAGACTGTGGACATCAGGCGGGATCAGGTTGGCCTTCCGCCTCTTGGTGCGGCGATTGACATCGTGCGGCTGGAGGCACAGGTGGAGGGGAGCCGCCCACCGGCGAGCTACGAAGATCGACAACAAGAGATCGAGGAGTGGGCGCGCAACGTGGGCTGGATCTGAGCCGGCGCTGAGCATGAGTTTCCGGCTTCGAGGACAACGGCAGGACCGCGACGAACGTGATGAAGGAGGTCGGAATTGGCTGACTACTCAATCAACAGGCAGTGGATCAGCAATCTCCCGAATACGCTGGTGGTGATGTGTTCTGATGGTCGATTTCAGCAGGAGACTGACGAGTTCCTGCATGACTACCTGGGCATCTCACGGTACGACAGGCTGTACGTGCCAGGAGGGGCAGGCGCGTTGACGGCTAGCGGATTCGAATTCTCCAGGGCTGGTCAAATCAGGGAAGAGTGTCGGTTCTTGATTGCCGCTCACGGTATCGAGCGAGCAATCCTCATGTTCCACGGACCCTCAACCAACGGTCCGGAGGCTGCTATCTGTGGGGATTACCGACGCGTGTTCCCCAGTCATTCTGCGGCGGCCATCTACGAACAGCAGGTGCGTGATGCCGCCGAGATCATTGGAACAGGACTGGAGGGAGTGCCGGTGGAGTTATACCGGTGTGAAGTCACGGAAGGCGGTGTAGTCCAGTTCGTGGAGTTCAGTCCTTAGGACGAAGTGTCGTCACTGACCTCATCGACAGTGAAACAACTGAACTTGATGTTGGGCGACCAATGATCGGATGAGAGACCGGCCTTGAGCTTCAAGTGGGCGACAAAATCCGTTGGTTCAGGAAGCGAGTCCCAGACCTGCGGTAGAAAGACCGAACGATAGGGCGGGTCTTCTAGAATCAATCCATCCATCCCCGGCCTGAGCGCTGTCACTAGGTCTCGTTCGTCTGTTACCTCCATTGGCGTCGCGGGACCAAGCAGGCTGATGTGCAGCTCGATCACTTTGAATTCGTCTTCCGAGAGCGGGGGAAATCTGGGATCGCGAAAGGCTGCCGCGAACGCGTTGTGCGCAACGTCATCGACGAGTGGTCTACAAGCCTCTAGGCTGCCAATGCACCCTCTCAATGCACCGTCTATGTTCAGGGTCACGAAGCTGGCTACCGGTCGGGCTAGACTGTCTGGAATTCCCATTTCTTGGAGCGGCTTCAATGGCTCACCCGTGTTGAGCCCGTGGCGGATAGAGCTGCGAGCGATCTCGAGAAGCGCGCGCGCGTCATCTGGTGGGAGGACGGGAGGAGAGGAATCCCCGTCTGGACCGATCATGACCGTACCTCGTGGTCGCTGTGGTGGGTCAATGCATGGCTGTATCCTGAATCTACGAGTTGTGTCGCGCAGCGCGACCCGCCGAAAGGAGTCAATTCCCTCCGCGCTGGAGGCTGCGGCGCAGTTCTGCAATTAACGGTCTCACCAGGCGGTCGTACCAGCGGTCTCGATCGCTGCTGTAACTGCGTCGCGGGCTCCAGTAACGCGAGCAACTCGTGGTGGGAGCAGTTCCTTGCAGGAACACCTCCGCTTCACCTCGGCAACCGGGACCCGCGAGCAACCCGGTCTCTTGATTCACCTCTACGACTTCGAGTCCAGATGGTACAGCAAATTCGTCTCCTCTTTCACGTCCGACTGCATCGTTGAGAAACCGCGCGAAGATCGGTAAGGCTGCGTTGGAGCCCGACAGGCCGATGCTGCGCCCGTCGTCGAATCCTACCCATACTGCCAAGGAGATGGATGGTGTGTAGCCGATGAACCACGCGTCGCGGAAATCGTTTGTGGTGCCCGACTTGGCCGCCACGGGTTCGCGAAACCCCATCGAGCGAAGACCCCGTCCCGTCCCACGCTCCACTGCCCCCTGGAGGGCGGAGGTCACCAAGTACACTTCGGCAGGCGCGAAAGCCTGTTCACCGGTGCGCGTTAGCCGCCTCAGCACATCCCCGCTGCGGTCCAACACGCCGATCGTCGTGTTGAGATCAGCCCGGTAGCCTGCTGCTGCGAAGACACCGAAGGCGCGCGCCATCTCGAGCGGAGTGACTTCGGAGGAACCCAGCGCGAGGCTGGGCACCAGATGAAGCTGGCTTTGGATCCCCAGCCTGTGTGCGGTACCTGCAATGCGTTGGGGCCCGATCTCCATGCCGAGCCGTGCAAACGGCACGTTCAGAGACCGCTCCAACGCACCTCGAATCGTGATCTCTCCGCGGAAACGGTTGTCGTAGTTGGCGGGCTCCCAAAGGCCAGTCGGGGTCTCCACCGCTAGCGGTCTGTCTTCGAGTGTCGTGGCGAGCGTAAAGGCGGCATCGCTATCGACATCTCTCGGTTGAGACAGTGCTGCCAGTGCCACGATAGGCTTGAAAGAGCTACCGGGTTGTCGCAGGGCCCAAACGGCACGGTTGAACTGCGTGGTGCCATAGTCACGCCCGCCCACCATCGCCAGGATTTGACCGGTTCGTGGTTCGAGAGCCACGAGTGCTGCCTGCAGCGGTGATTCACCGTGCGTGAGCCGAGGGTAATAGCTCTCTAGCCTCTCTAGGCCCTTTTGCACGGCGTCCTCGGCTGCGCGCTGCAGCCGCATGTCCAGCGTGGTGAAGACGGCAAGGCCGTTGTCCAACACCTCGCGACCGTGTTCCGCAACGAGTTGCCGCGCCACGAAATCGACGAAGTATCGTCCGCTGCGGCTCCTCTCCGGCTGACGACGAAGTCCCGGTTCGGACCGCGCGGCTTCTCGAAACACATCTTCCGATATCTGTCCGCGATCCAACATCAACTGGAGTACCAGGTCACGCCGACCTCGTGCGGCCTCAGGATGGCGGTAGGGAGAGTAGAGATTGGGTCCCCTGATAATCCCTGCTAACAGCGCGGCCTCAGCGAGTCCGAGCTGACTCACGTCCTTGCCGAAGTAGTAGCTGGCCGCGCTGCCCACGCCGTGTATCGCGAGCGCACCATTCTGGCCGAGATAAATCTCATTCAGATAGGCTTGGAGTATGGTCTCCTTGTCATACCTGGCTTCGAGGGCAAGAGCCATCATTGCTTCTCGCAGCTTGCGTATAGGAGACCGCTTGGCAGAAAGAAACAAGTTCTTAGTGAGCTGCTGCGTTATGGTGCTGGCGCCCTGCACGAACCCTCTGGCCCTGACGTTGGCGACGGCGGCACCCAGAATCCTGCGGGCATCGAATCCAGCATGGTGGAAGAAGCGCTGGTCCTCGATCGTGAGGATTGCATCCACGAGGTGGTGCGGTACGTGTGAGAGATCGACCGGGATGCGATCCTCCAAGGACCTTCCGCCGACGCTTCCCATGGGCTCTGGTTCCAGGACAACTGATCGGAGTGATCGATCGTCGGCATCCCGCAGGCTGGTCACGCGGCTGCCAGACCCAACGTGAACGACAGCAGTCCCTCCAGGATCAACCCAGTTGTTGTGACGGAACGCGCGGCGACCAATGGTCCACCTGTTGTAGCTCAGTCGGTATTCTCCGATGGCCACGCCACGACGGGATCTGCTGCGATTGTATCCCAGTCGTTTGAGGTGATTCTCGACCGTGGAGCGGTCGATAGTCATCCCCGGCTCCACGATCAGAGGTCTGGCATAGAACCGCGTCGGGCCCTGCTGATCCGCCTCGCCGAGGTGAGCTCTCATGAGGGCCTCGACTGTTACCAGAGCGAGGCTAACCGGTATGATGAGGCCCAGCGACTTGGCGCCGGTCCTGACCCATGATCGAGTTCGAACCCAGTTCCAGGCTCTCATGTGCAACTCCGGGAAACTCTGATTCCTGCTTGGCTTACGCGGTGCATCCATGGACTCCGTAAGATTGGATGCCTGGGACTGGTCGATTGTTGCGAACCTAAGGCTCCTTACGCGGCGCTGCAGCGGTTGGTTCCATCTGACACCCGGGCCGCTCTTGCCGTAGGTTGGGGAACCCGCGAGTCATTGTGACTGTTGAGGGTGACGATTGGAAACTGGCCGCTGACATATGTTGATGGTGCTTCCCGAATGACTCATACATCTGGTTGAATGGTCGCTGCAATGCCGTGGTGGATATGGTTGATTCCCGTAGCCGGACTTGGGGTTTTTGTGGTGTTCCATATGGCCAGACCGGCCTATCACAGAGGTATTCCGTTTTCCGGGCTCCAACCGCTGGTTCGCAGATTCGTTGCCGAAGGCCGAGACGAAGCGATCATGGTGATGGAGCAGGAGGGTCATCCCGGTCTGCTACAGTTGCGGCTAGGGAACGCAGTAGAGACGGGTCGGACAGTAGAGTTCGGCCTGCCATTTGTGGATTGGTCTTCGGATCGGTTCGATCGCGTGGCGGAGACGCTGCGCAATGCGAACTTCCTTCAGCAGACGGAGAGAACCGGCAGCTGTGGCTCGGTGCGCCGTTTCTTGCGAGTCTCGTGCGTCGGTCCGATACACCAGTTGGGTGACCGTGGTTGGGAGATGCTCACCATTGCAGCCAACGCGCTTGAGTGGGAGTCGGCCACGCTGTTCACGGTTCACTACGAAACGCCCGTTGGCACTAGAGCAATGGATCTGCTGCGCGGCCTGATCCGAGGGCGACGAGTACATTTAAAGTAGGGCGACATTCGGCTCATCTCTTGGGTTTACAGGGGGTTCACAATGTCGATTCGCTTTGCGCACGTGAACGTCATCGCTCACGACTGGCGTCGGCTCGCGGGTTTCTACCAGACCGTGTTTGGCTGTAAACCGGTGCCCCCCGAGCGCGACCAGCGCGGCGAGTGGTTAGATCGCGTGACAGGTGTTCCCAGAACGCATATTCGCGGTGTTCATCTCCGACTCCCAGGAGGAAGTGCCACCCTGGAGGTATACAGTTACGAAGCTGCTGTGGAGCGTCCGAATATCGGTCCCAACACGCCAGGCTTCTCCCATATAGCCTTTGTGGTCGACGACTTAGTCGGGACGGCCCGTCAGGTCACGGAGCAGGGCGGAGGTGAGGTGGGTGACGTCGGCGAAGTGAGCATCGATGCTGTCGGAAGGCTCAAGCTGCAGTACCTGACTGATCCGGAAGGCAATATCATCGAGCTGCAGCAGTGGAGCTGATGTAGCAAGACATTCACCATAGCAATGGGTGCCGAAGAGACGGGTGTCAGAGACATGAGTGAGCTGAGTGTGCGTACGGTGAGGCTGGATCCCATGACAGTCGCCACATTTCGAGCTGTGGCGGAGAATCCGGAGCCGGCCGCGTGGTCTATGCTCCAAGCGTGGGCGGAACCGCAGGGTATGTTCGACGACGTCTCGAGCCATCCTGTGTACGGATTCAACAACCCGGGCCCGTCTCCTGACCGCAGTGACTATGGCTACGAGTTCTGGATCAAGGTGAGTGACGGCGTGGAGTCGTCAGGCGATGTACAAGTGAGAGACTTCGAGGGCGGACTCTACGCGGTGACCACCTGCGCCCTTGCGGGTGACCCCAATGGCACGGTTCCAGAGGTGTGGCTACAGCTGCTGCACTGGGTCCAGGAAAGCAAACATGAGTGGCGCCGTACAACCCACGAGCTTGAGAAGCTGGTCAATCCGGGAGCCGAGGAGAAAGACATCATCCTGGAACTCTACCTCCCAATAGAGCCAGGCGGACCTACATAGCGTTGCGATACAAAGTTGTGCGGATCTTCCGAGCTGCCAACGTCCTTCAGGAGCCGTCACATGCACGAGGCGCTGAATAGGAACCTATTCCTGGTCAAGGAACACGTGGGTGTTTTCAAGGCCGCGAACAACTACGACATCCACGATCCCGAATCCGGTGAGATGATCCTCGTGTGCCGCGAGGATAAGCTTGGCTTGATCACCAAGATCCTGCGGTTCACCGACAGCAAGCGGATGACGCCGTTTGACATCCGCGTCAGTACTCGCGACGGCCGACAGTTAGTCCGGGTGACGCGGGGTGTCGCTTTCATCAGATCCACGGTCGAGGTTCTCGACCAGGACAACCGTCGCATCGGGGGCTTCAAGCAGCGACTATTGTCCATCGGTGGTGCGTTTGAGGTAATGGACGAGCGGGATCAGGTCTTGTGTAGCCTCGAAGGCAAATGGACCGGTTGGGACTTCCGATTCAAGGCTGGCAGCCGAGAACTCGCACACGTCACTAAGAAGTGGGCGGGGGTAGGAAAGGAGTTCTTCACCAGCGCAGATAACTACATCCTGCGGATAGCGGAGGACGTGCCGCCCGACAGCAAGCTGCGACAGCTCATTTTAGCCGCCGTGATGTGCATCGACATGGTACTGAAGGAATAGGGATTGTGGTTTTTAACTGGTCCATGCTTGGGAGTCTCGCTTGCGTGTGGTGAATGTCCACGAACGGGCGATTGCTGCATCCGCTGGACGGGTCGGCGCCCTGATCGACGGCCTCGCGTCAGATGACGATCAGCTCTGGCCCTGGGATCGCTGGCCGGCAATGAAGTTGGATCGACCACTCGGTGTGGGAGCGGTTGGGGGACATGGGCCAGTCCGCTACTTTGTGGAAGCCTATGAGCCGGGGCGGCTGGCAAGGTTTCGATTCACCGGGCCAAGAGGCTTTGATGGTTACCACGAGTACCAAGTCGACGATCTGGACTCTGTGCCAGCCCGGCTGCGACACGCTATAGACATGCATGCACGCGGCAGGGCCAACCTCACTTGGCCCATGGTATTCGGGCCGCTACATGATGCGCTGATCGAAGATTCACTCGAGCGAGCTGCAGTGCGATGTGGAATGCCGCCGCAGCCCAGAGCGTGGTCGCCGTGGGTGCGATTTCTGCGTTGGGTGCTCGCCCGCCTTAGAGCTTCACCACGAGCGCGATCTTGAAGACGCTGTCCAGCTTCTGCAGCGGCACCGTTACCGAACCACTCTGATTGCCACCAGGGGAGTCGAACAGCGGCACCTCCGTCAATGACGGATCGTTGCGCCAGAGCAGTTGCAGCGAAGGCTTGAAAGCCAATCTGGAACTGACGGCGATCGGCAGGGCGTTCGTGAAGTCGAGGCGCAAATCGTCGGTGTTGTCGAGATTCCAGTCGCCGATGAGAACACTGGAGAGTTCTGTCGACTCGGTGAGCTTCCACCACAAATCGTATGTGGCGCGGACGCCTGGGAAATTCGTCTTGACGAAGGGGTTGTCGACTACGTCTTCCTGAAAGGTGTACGTGCCGCTGTAGTCGGTCTTGAGACGCATTTGATCCGTATTGACCCAGCTGTTGCCGGCGCCCACCGCTATCAGCGTGCGGCTATCGATTCCTGCGAACGTGTTGCGCAGCCAGTCGACGCCACCGAAGGCAAAGAACTTGTTGCTCAGCTGATGGTCGTAGCGTCCTCGCAGGTAGAGACTCTCCGCCGTCTTTTCGCTGGTTTCCTCTTCCTCGACGGTAAAGGCTTGCGGCGTGCCGACAGCCGTGCGGGTTGTGAGCGTCGATTGCGACCGCACGGAGCCACCTAAGATCTTGAGTTCGGCATTTTCCCACGCTCGGCGCAGCGAGGCGTCCAGTCCCAGTGTATTCGATTGGGCGTTGCCGCCGGTCCACACGGCGGTGAACTCAGTCGTGAAGAACCAGCCAACCGGCTTGTCATCCTGTGCGTGGCCGGCGGCACTCAGCGTTAGGCTTCCGGCTATGGCCAGTGCTGCCGTCAAGTTCTTGTCGATGCACCGTGTGGGAACGCTCAACTCTGCCTCCTGGGTGATCAGTGGACCGCGTGGGTCGAGTTCAGTTCACAAGCTAGCGAATCTAGTGATACAATGCCGATTATAGGAGACGCAGCCAACTGGGCCACGCGGGAGTACATTAGGGTGATCCGAGTATCCCCATGCAACGCATTCGATTGATTCACTGGAACGCCAAAGAGGCAAGTGGCAAGGCCGACGTGCTGTGCAAGGCTGGGTACGATGTCGAGTTCGAGATACCCACTCCAGATGTGATGCGGCGTTTGAAGGCGGATCCTCCTGCAGCGGTAGTCATTGATCTCGGGCGGCTTCCGGCCCAAGGGCGTGACGTCGGCCTCACGCTGCGGCACCACAAGCGCACGCGACATGTGCCGCTCGTGTTCATAGGTGGAGACGCGCAGAAGGTGGACCGGATCAAGCAGCAGTTGCCTGACGCTGTCTACGCGGGGTGGAGTGGTGTTCGCGGCGCTGTGAAGCGAGCCATCGCGAACCCGCCGTCAGATCCGTTTAAACCGACGTCCGTGCTTGCGGGGTACTCCGGCACGCCGCTCCCGAAGAAGCTAGGGATCAAGCCTGACTACGTAGTGGCTCTAGTGAACGCCCCGGCTGACTTCGATCAGACCTTAGGCGCGCTGCCGGCAGGCGCGGCCCTGAGGCGCGGGTTGCGTGGCCGTAGCGACCTCATCATTTGGTTCATCAAGTCGAGGAGTGAGCTGACTGGGCGCATTGAGAAGATGGCCATGAAAGTGAGTGGCGGAGGCATGTGGATTGCCTGGCCCAAAAAGGCGTCGGGGGTGTCCACCGATCTGACACAAGCCGATGTGCGGAAGGTCGGCCTCGCCAGCAGACTAGTTGACTACAAGATCTGTGCGATCGACGAGACATGGTCGGGTCTCAAGTTCGCCCGGCGCAAGGACTGAGTGAGAAAGGCAAGCAGGGGATGAATGTCGCGAGGTACATCTTCGGCTTGATAGTGATCATCGCGGTGCCCCCTGGGCTCTTGCTTTGGTACGTGATTCATCCGTTAGCACGATATTGGCGCCGGCTGGGTGCGAAGCGGACGTATTGGATTCTCATGCCTCCCGTGCTCTTGTTGATGGCACTGACATTTCTTGCACGCGACTCGCTGCTCGGCCGCGACTTCGGCACCCACTACGTGCTTCTAGTGCCCTGCATCCTCAGTTTAGCCTGTGGTATTACCATCGCTCGGAGACGCAAGAAACACCTTAGGTTCGGCATCCTCTCCGGAGTGCCCGAACTGTCTGAGGGAGACGGAGGAAGGCTGTTGACCGAGGGCATCTACGCATCCATTCGCCACCCGCGGTATGTCGAGACTGTGTTCATTGTCATCGCCTACGCACTGTTCGCCAACTACCTGGGCGCCTACGTAGTCGTAGCCCTGAGTTTTCCCGCGATCTATCTCATAGTCCTATTGGAAGAACGCGAACTCCTGGAGCGGTTCGGGAGAGAGTACGAGGATTACTGCCGCAGAGTGCCGCGCTTTGTTCCGAGGTTGAGGTGATGTCATGAAGAGCGAAGGACGTTTGGTTACCGTTGGCACCGCGAACGTCGACGAGCTCGGGTTCTTCTGCTACTTGAGCAAGAGGAAATCGGAAGGCTATCAGCGCAAGCTTCGCTGGCTCAAGGACAGGTTTGCCGAGGGCATGAAGATCAAGATGATTCTCGAGGCCGGTAGGCCAGTGGGTTTCATCGAATACATACCCGGGGACTGGACCTGGAGAGCTGTCAGAGCCGAAGGGTATGCGGTCGTTCATTGCATGTGGGTAGTCGGGAGGTGGAAGAAGAAGGGATACGGCAGACGTTTGGTGGATGCCTGTGTCAGGGACGCCCGTAAGCAGGGTCTGGCGGGTGTTGCGATGGTGACATCCAGCAGCACCTGGCTCGCCGGCAACGACCTACTTCTCAAGCGCGGATTTGGACCCGTCGATCGGGCCCCCCCGACCTTCGAGTTGCTCGTCAAGCGATTCGGCGACGCACCGCTTCCTTCCTTTCCCACTGATTGGGATAAGCGAATGGCACGATATGGCAGGGGGTTGACTGTGGTTAGGACCGACCAGTGTCCGTACGTCGAGGCGGCGGTCGGGATCATAGCAGATACAGCAGGTCAGCGGGGGATTGACACCAATGTGGTAGAGCTTCGCAGTAGTAAGGACGTGCAAAGCAAGGCACCATCTGCCTATGGCGTGTTCAATGTGGTCTACGACGGTGAGTTGTTGTCATATCGATACCTAGTTCGCAAGGAGGTGCTGCAGCATCTCGATCGACGCATGACCTGACCTCGAGTAGACGGGACCCTTGCGGAACCGCTTTGCCGGCTGCATCGTGGCGGGCGAAGATGAATACTCAAGACAGCCAACTACTAGCCGACGGTTCACCTCCAGCGCGGCCTCGAGATCTGCTTCGACGGCTCGAGGAGCTGGAAATACGCGCCTCAACCATGCACCACCCGCCCGTGTTCACGGTGGAGGAAGCAAAGGCTCTGCGTGGACAAATAGGCGGTTGTCACACAAAGAACCTGTTCTTACGCAACAAGAAGGGTGCTATGTGGCTCGTGGTCTGTCCCGAAGACCGATCCATCGACTTGAAGAGCCTTGCAACCCAACTTGGCGCCGGTCGGTTTTCCTTCTGCAGTGCCGACCGACTGATGAAATACCTCGGCGTGATCCCGGGAGCGGTCAGCCCTCTTGCAATTATGAACGACACCGGTAGAAAGGTGCGAGTAGTCCTGGACCGAGCGTTGCTCAGCGCAGAGGCCTTGAACTTCCATCCGCTGGATAACGCGATGACCACCGCGATTCACCCCGGGGATTTCGTTCGCTTTCTAGAGGCCGAGCTGCATCCTCCCAACCTACTTCGCTTGGACTAACCACAGACAGAGCCAATCAATGGAAAACTCATCTGCATTGATCACGAACGACGCTATCGTACTAGGACTGCTCTTCGTCACGCTCGGCGTGATCTTCTATACGGCCCACACTTCCAGTCCGTTCTGGCAAAAGTTCTACAAGTACGTCCCGATCATCCTTCTGTGTTACTTCGTTCCCTCACTGTATAACACCTTTGGATTGGTCGATGCAGAGCAGTCGCGCCTGTACTTTGTCGTGTCGCGCTTTCTGCTGCCTGCGACTCTCGTGCTGCTGACACTGAGCATAGACATTCAGGGAATTCTCAGGCTAGGGCCCAAGGCCCTGATAATGTTTCTGACCGGGACCTTCGGCATCATATTCGGCGGCCCCATAGCGATACTGATCTTCTCAGTGATAAGTCCCGAAACGGTGGGCGGGGTTGGACCGGATGCGGTCTGGCGTGGCCTCACGACGGTTGCCGGAAGCTGGATTGGTGGGAGCGCCAACCAAGCGGCCATGAAGGAGGTGTTTGAGGTGGGCGACGAGGTGTTCTCCGCCATGGTGGCTGTGGACGTGCTGGTTGCCAACGTCTGGATGGCCGTGCTGCTGTATATGGCAGCGAACGCGAAGAGGATCGACCGCGGAATGGGCGCCGATACGTCGCCGCTCGAGGACCTGCAGCGCAGGGTGACCGAATTTCAGGAGAGGATCGCGCGCGTCACTACGCTCAACGACTTGATGTTGATTGCAGCTGTGGGCTTTGGAGTGACGGGGCTTTCACATCTACTGGGCGCGCCATTAGCGAACTGGATTGCAGAGAACTTGCCGCAACTCGAGCGCTTCAGTCTCACCAGCCCCTTCTTCTGGCTCGTCGTGTTCGCGACAACGGGTGGTTTGTTGCTGTCGTTCACACCAGTGAAGAACCTGGAAGGTGCCGGAGCGTCCAAGGTCGGCTCGGCGATGATTTACCTGCTTGTGGCAGTGATCGGGATGGGCATGGATATCAAGGCAGTGGTCGAAAGACCCGGCATTTTCGCGGTCGGTGCAGTCTGGCTCGCGTTCCATGCGGGATTGCTTCTCATGGTTGGCAGGTTGATCAAGGCGCCGACCTTCTACTTGGCCGTGGGCAGCCAGGCAAATGTGGGAGGCGCCGCCTCTGCTCCCGTGGTAGCCTCCGCGTTCCACCCAACGCTGGCCCCTGTGGGAGTGCTGCTGGCGGTCCTCGGATATGCGTTGGGTACGTACGGCGCCTGGATGTGCGGGCAGCTGATGCGAGTTGTGGCGCCGTAGCTCCACCGGAGTCAATGGATGGCTGAGGTCGACGATCAGATGACTCGCCGTGATTGGTATGAGAGTGA
>JBDHHP010000108.1:0-16271 GCA_039589275.1 Gemmatimonadota bacterium
CCGCACCTGGTCCACCGTATGCGCCGGGAAGTTGGCGATGCGCAGCTGACGCTCCTTGTACATGCCGTAGCCGGCACCGACAACGATCCCCTGTGCGGCAAGCCGCTCGATGATCGGGCGGGAACCGCCGCGGACCTCCCCCACGATCACCGTGGGCGAGCGCCTGGCGCTGTCGGCGACGAAGGGTGAGAGCTGCCTGTGCTCTTCCAATGCGTCGTACAAGAACTCGGCTTTCCGTTCCGTTTCCTCTCGGATGGTCGCAATGCCTTGTTCGGTCAGAGCACCGCACACTTTGCCTAGCAGATGGATGGCGAGCACGTTCGGCGTCTCCGGCGTCTGATGCTTCTCGGCCTGGGCAACGAGAGATGCGAAGCTGTGGTACGTGCCCACCGCAACGCCACTCTCCTGCAGCGATCTCGACCTCGCAATCGCCCGGAGGCTGGCGCTGAGCACTGCCAAGCCAGCCGGCATGCCGAAACCCTTTTGCACTGAGAAGAAGGCGCAGTCGACGGCCTCGAAATCGACCGCAAGACAGGGAGCGGCGGAGACCATGTCGACCGCGACAAGCACATCCGGGTAGCGTTTGCGAAGCTCCGCCAACCCGCTGAGATCAGTCGTCACCCCGCTGCTCGTCTCGTTCTGGGTGATGCAGAGTAGCTCGGTTCCCTCAGGAATAGTCAGTGCGCCTATGTCGAACCCCTCGCCCCACGTGACCTCTTCTTTGATCGCAGACTTACCCAGGCCGACCGCGATCTCGAAGAACCTTCCAGAGAATGCCCCGTTAACGAGATGCAGACTCCTTTTCTCGACGCAGTTCTGGATGACGCGCTCCATGCATTCCGTGCCGGAGGCGAGAAAGAACAGAGCATGGGAGCTGGGAATATTGAGCAGAGCCCGCACCGACTGCATGGTCCGCTCGAATATCCGCTGAAACTCAGGACTGCGGTGCGACAGTGATGCGACGCCCTCCTCGAGCGCCTGCCAAATCGCCGGCGCCACCGCCGAATGGAGCTGGGTCGGCCCCGGTGTGAAATAGATCCTCCCGCCCATCAGTACAACACTCGGAATTTGATCGTGTTGGGGACCTTCTTGAGCTCCCCCAGTAGCGACCTGTTGTACTTCTTGCTCACGTCGGTGATGACGTAGCCGATCCTCTCAGTGGTCTTGAGATTCTGGCTCACGATGTTGATGTTGTGCTTCACGAGCAATCCGTTGATGTCCGACAGCACGCCGGGCCTGTTGTGATGGACATGAACGAGACGGTGCGCGTTGCGCAGCATGGGTAGCTGCACCTGCGGGAAGTTGATGCCTCTCGATGAGTCGCCGGTATTCACGAAGGAAATCAGCGCCTCGGCGACGAAGCGGCCGATGTTCTGCTGCGCCTCCAGCGTGCTCCCTCCTATGTGGGGGGTGAGGATGACGTTGGGCAGCCCCTGAACCGGCGAAGAGAACCCGGCTCCGTCCTTCGCGGGCTCCTGCGAGAAGACATCGAGCGCGGCTCCGGCTATGTGGCCGGAGGTGATGCACTCGGCGAGCGCCTCTTCATCCACCACGATACCGCGGCTCAGGTTGAGGAAGAGCGCTCCCCGCTTCATGGCGCTGAACTCCCGTGCTCCAAACAACCCCTCGTTTTCCGGCCTGCCGTCGACATGAACCGTGACGACATCGACCTGCTTGAGAAGCTGCCGGAGCGTCGCGCACTTCGTCGCGTTTCCCAGCATGAGCTTCTCGACGATGTCGTGGCAGTAGACGTCCATGCCGAGCGCCTCGGCAAGCACGGAGAGCTGCGAGCCGATGTTGCCGTAGCCGACGATCCCTAGCTTCTTGCCGCGAAGCTCGTAGCACTCGGTCGCCGACTTCCTCCAGGTGCCCCGGTGCAGCTCGGCAGAACGGTCGGCCGCCTTCCTCATCAGCATGATCATGTTGCCGATCACCAGCTCGACCACGCTGCGGGTGTTGCTGTAGGGGGCGTTGAAGACGATGACGCCACGCTCGGCGCAGGCGTCGAGATCGATATGGTCTGTGCCGATGCCGAACACGCCGACCGCCATGAGCGATTGGGCATGCTGCAGAGCAGGTCTCGTAATGGCCGTCTTGGAGCGCACGCCGAGGATCGACACGCCCTGCACCTTCTCGCTGAGCCCCGCCTCGTCCAGGCCACCGGATGCGGTCTCGATCGTATACCCCTCATCGCGCAGCGCGCGCACCGCGTCGCGGTGGATGTTCTCCAGCAGTAGCACCTTGATGCGGCTCTTCGGGAAAGAGATCACCATGGGCAGCTTGTGCAGGTAGAGAAACTCGTCGAAGCTGGCGATCTCGCGGTCGGCGACCTCGACGACCGGCTCGCGGCGCACGTTCTCAGTGAACGCATAGAACAGGTCGACGGCGCCCTGCTCCCGGGCCTGGAGGTCTGTCATGGCGTCGCCGATGAGCACCACCGGTCCCTTCAGTTTCAGCGACTTGATGAGATCGGGTTTGCCGTTATCGCGTGAGAGGACGTTGTTCGTGTCGACGCCGGTGATTCTGCCCTTGCGGTCATAGGTAAAGGAGTTTGCACGGACGTTCTCCGCGGTGAGGCCGAGACGCTCCACGACCGGCACGATGACCTCGTGGAAACCGCCGCTGACGATCAGGATGCGCTCGCGGTTATCGCGCAAGAACGACTTGTTGCGCAAGAACGACTGCGAAATACGCCGCTTGAGAACTTTAACCAATGCGCCGACATGCTCCCTCGTCGCTTCGAGCAGCTCGATCCGCGTGATCAGCGCCTCCTGATATGGGATGGCGCCGTCCATCGCGCGTTCCGTAAGGGAGGCGATCTCTCGCAAGATCGCCGCCCGCTCGGGATGGCGGCGCAGCGAGATGGCGGCCAGCTCGTCGAGGCTCTCGGCCTGGACGATGGTGCTCTTTGTCATGAGACGAGCATCGTACCAAGGAACGGTCAAGTCCTTGCTAGGAAGGTACTTTCCCCGTGCTTTCCCCGCTTCCAAGTATGTTCCTCGATATTGGAGCTGTCCAGCCACTGGGATGTCGTGGAAGAAGGGCGTCAACTGACGTCACTAATCGACGGAGGGACTCGTTGCGAAGCAGACCGAGGCCGCGTCGGGCGGACTGAACCGCAATAACCGTCACGAATCCCTTCACACAGTCTCCACAAACTCCTCGCCGGAGCTTCAAGCGGACCCACGACACAGCACGTATCTTGAGGGCTGACGGAGGGTCGCGTGAGTTATCGCGAGCCCTCCCATTCCCAGGCGGCCGCGAGACATCTGAATGGCGAGTTTTGGGGACGTCCGTCGACGCACGATCCTTCTTTTCGTCTTCCGGTTACCTCGCCTTGCGCGGCATCCGGAACGACCAGGCCTTGCTGGAGCGCGAGCGACGCGGAGACTTGAGGCGGATTGCCTCTGTCACTGTAGCTGCGCACGATTCTTGTCTCGTCGCCGCCGGTCTGGCTCTCGACTCGGCCCTGGCGATGGCCGATTCCACAGGCCAGGCGCCTCAGCCTTCCTTGAGCGAACTCGCCGCCCGCCACCCGCTAGTCGAGGTGGTGTTCCGTTTGTCCCGGGACGGGGCGGTCGACGAGTTCGTGGCTCCGGATCTACTATTTCACGCCTCCGACGAGCCCGCTGCGGTTGCTGATCAACGGCTAGCCGGACCAGAGTTGGAGCGCTTGGAAGCAGCTCGGCGACTGGAACTACGTGACGGTGAGCCGAGCGCGGCGCTGGTTGCGTATCAGCGTATCGTTTCGCGCGCGAACGACCCACGCATTCGTGCCGAGGCATTGGGCGGTACTGCTCGCATCCATAGAGAAACCGGCGACCTCAACGCAGCGGCTGAGAGCTATCGGCGGCTGCAGACTGAATTCGGCCGAGTCCGTACCGCTGGCGGCGTCCCCTACGGCATTGCCGCGCAACTGGAACTAGGTCACACTCAGACACTCGCGGGCGACACCGCGGCCGCCGCGCAGAGGCTCATCGACCTCTACGCCCACCTGGTTAGAACGGAGCGCGGACTGTCGCGGGCCCAATTCGGGTTCATTGCTGCGCGACTCCGGGAGTCCGTTGACGAGCTAATCTCGGATTCCAGCAGTGGTGCGTCGTTTGCGGTGCTGCGAGACACCGTTCGGGTGCTCGTGCAGGAAGAGGAGCAAGCGCGAGCCCGCACGGACCGGTTGCTCGCGTTTCAGAGTTCGGGCGGGGCGGCGCTACTGAACCGGGCGGCCCGAGAGCCACCGAGTTTCGAGGGGCGCTATGATCGAGTCTCACTCGACCTGGGCGGTTTCTCCTTCTACTTGTTGCTCCGGGAACCGCGCTCAGAGGCTCGAAGCGAGACGGCCGGTGCGTGGGGTCTCCTACTCGACCCGGACACCCTGGAATTTCGCCTTGTCACCACCCTTCGGAGTCAGGCTGCCCCGCAAGGAATCCGTTGGACTCTGCGGGGAGCATCGGGTGAAGTCCGCGAGGCGTCCGGCCCGCTAATAGACGAGGTAGCGGCCGTGAGTTCCGGGTTGCCCGGCGGAGTCCCCCCGTTCACGATCGACCTGTTTCAACCGGGTGCCGGTTTCGTCAGAACGGTGCTCACGTCACGGCGGGGTGTGTACTTCTACGCCTTCCTTCTGCTGGCGGGGATTCTGATCTTCGGACTCACCCTCACGGTCGTGACGGTCTCACATCAGCTCCGGCTGGCTCGCATGCAGTCCGACTTCGTCTCTACGGTCTCGCACGAATTCAAGAGCCCGCTTACTGCTGTCCGGCAGATTGCCGAGATGCTTCAATCAGGAAAGGTGTCGTCGGAGGAGAAGCGTAAGAAATACTATGACGTTCTCCTGGAGCAGAGTGAACGGTTGTCGCTGCTCATCAACCGCGTGCTTGACTTCGCCCGGATGGACAGCGGGCACCAGACGTTAGATATCCAGCCCGTCGATGTAGGCACCTTTCTCGAGGACCTGGTATCGCAGGTGCAGCAGCGCGTCGGTCACGAAGGCTACATGGTGCGAACAGAGATCGAAACCTCTCTCCCCAGAGTGCCACTCGATGCCGACGCACTTGGCCAAGCCGTCACGAACCTGATCGACAATGCAATCAAGTACTCGGGGGAATCGAGAAAGGTTGTTGTCCGCGGCTCTTCTCAAAACGGGTTTGCGGTAATCGCAGTGCAGGACTTCGGAATCGGATTGGACCCGAAGGACAAGGCGCATGTGTTCGAGCGCTTCTACCGCGGGGGAGACGAGTTGACACGCTCTGTAAGGGGAACCGGCCTCGGTCTCACTCTCGTCAAGCAGATTGTCGAGGCGCACGGCGGCCACGTTGAGGTCGAAAGTGAGCCAGGGAAAGGGAGCACCTTCACTATCCGACTCCCGCTCGAGGTGGCGACATGAGTAAGGAGAAGATCCTCGTAGTTGAAGACGAAGACGCGATCCTCATGCTGCTGGAAGACGACCTCAGCATGGAGGGATACGAGGTCGCCACAGCGACAGACGGAGAGCGGGCTCTATCAATGGCGAAGGGCGGGCGGTACGACCTGGTCATTCTCGACATAATGTTGCCAAAGAAGGACGGCTTGGAGGTGTGCCGGGAGCTCCGGGGAGACGGTGTCGACGTCCCGATTCTGATGCTTACGGCAAAGAGCCAGGAGATCGACAAAGTGCTGGGGCTGGAACTGGGCGCGGACGATTACGTGACCAAGCCGTTCAGTCCCAAGGAACTCATCGCAAGGGTGCGAGCGATCCTGCGGCGCCGCAAGACCCCACCCCAGAGGATTGAGCGATATCACTTCGGAAACATCGACGTCGACTTCAAGAAGTTCGAGACTACACGCGGAGGCGAACCTGTTGATCTCACGGTCCGGGAGTACGCTCTGTTGAGGTTCTTGATCGAGCATCGCGACGGGGCTGTGAGCCGCTTCGGCATTCTCGATGAAGTCTGGGAAGGGGAGGCCGATGTGTTCCCCAGAACGGTAGACACGCACGTCGCCAACCTGAGAAAGAAGTTGGAAGATGACCACTCCGACCCACGCCATATCGTAGGCGTTCGTGGCGTCGGTTACCGGTTCGCGGACTGACTCCACAGACTCTTCGCAGAAGCTTCACCGCCGCTTGGGGCAAGGGACCGAGGGACCTGATAATGTTGACTCCGGGACGCTGGTTCACCGGAAGTCATGGAGGCACATCATGAACGCTCGATCTCCCTTGTTCAGCTGTCTGGTGATGCTAGTCCTGTTCGCAGCGCCGGCGACCAGTCAGCAGACGCCTGGAGAACTGCTGCAATCCGCCCTGTACAAGCAACAGGTCGAGGGCGACCTGGAGGGTGCAGTCGAGATCCTGGAAGACCTCATCGACAACTACGCCGACCATCGCGAGATAGCGGCCAGGGCGCTGGTGCTGCTTGGGCGTGTCCACGAGACGCTAGGCTCTGCCAACGCGGAGCGCGCGTACCGGCGCGTTCTGGAGGAATACCCCGAGCAGCGAGCAGCAGTAGACGAGGCGCGGGAACGGCTGGCCAGCTTGACACAGGAACTGGCCGAGCTGCGTCGCGAGCCGACGTTCCGAGAGATCGAGATCGCGAGCAAGCCGGGTAACGGGGTGCTTTCGCCCGACGGGAGCAGACTCGCCTTCACTTCCGACGGCAGCCTGTGGGTTGTTCCGCTTGAGGGGAACGTGGATCCCGATATGGCAGGCGAGCCGGTGCGGCTCACCGAGCCAATGTGCGCGGCCAACTGGGGCAACGAACTCGCCTGGTCCGCCGATGGGGAGTGGATTGCTTTCAACACGAAAGAGGATCCGCCCGATTGCAACGGGGAGCGAACGATACATGTCATCCCCTCTGCAGGTGGCGAGCCCCGGAGGATTCCCGGAGAACACTTCATGGAACGCCAGGGCTACGCCGCCACTCGCCTCGGTCTTTCGCCTGACGGGAAGATACTGGCTTTCTCCTACATAGACCCGGAGTCAAAGGCGGCGGACCGCGAATGGCGTGAGTTTTTCCGGGATGATCTCTCCGTCTACACGATCCCTGTGGAGGGTGGGGAGGCGAGCCAGTTGACCCAAACATGGAGCAGTGAACCCGCGTTCTCTCCCGATGGGAGGTTTGTTGCCTATGTCAAGTTCACCGGTCCCGAAGAAGAGAGAATGTTGGGGAGGCAACCGGATTCGATACGGCAGAAGGAAGTGTGGCTGATCCCGGCAACGGGTGGCGCGCCAGTGGTCGTGGATTCGTCCGGCGGAGCGCGAGGTCCCATCTGGTCGCCGGACGGCAAGTGGATCGCCTACAGCTTTGAGCGTTTCGCGTCGAATGAAAGCAACGAGATCCGGGTGATCCCTGTGTCAGAGGAAGGGAGACCCACAGGGGCAGCCACGAGCATCCAACTCCCGGCCGAGACCGAGAACATGAAGCTGTTGGCAGGGTGGACACCGGAGAACGAGATCGGAGTGTTTCTTGGGTACCGTCCCCACGCAGCCCTCTATACCGTGGCTGCATCCGGTGGAAAAGCGGTTCAGGTCGCCCCCGAGGGCTACGTGGTGCTCCATCCCGGCTGGTCCCCTGATGGCCGGACGATATTCTTCTATGGCTTGGTTTCTGACAGCGTTGATTACGAGCTTCTCGAGGGCCTCAGTTCCGTACCTGCCGAGGGTGGTGAAGTCACCACGGTGTCCATTGATTCTGACCCGGTGCTCATTCCGGTCCCCCCGGGCACCGGAGTCGAAGTATCCCCTGATGGTGAGACGATCGTTCTCAGCGGGTTCCTAAGATCGGAAACGCCGCAGGTCAACATCTGGACGATCCCGGTTGAGGGTGGCGAGCCGACGCAGCTCACCTCGAGCCCGACACAGGACCGTTATCCCTGCTGGTCGCCGGACGGAAGGTCGGTGGCTTTTATCCGCCTTGGAGGAGATTGTGCAGGGGGAGTGTGTGGGGGAAACATCTTCGTGGTCCCACGCGAAGGCGGTGCCGCGCGGCAACTCACCACCGAGGCGCATGCGGTCAACTATGGGAAGATCGCGTATTCGCCCGACGGCAAATCCATCGCCTATTTCGCGAGGGACACGTCGATCAGTGTCATTCCGGCCGAGGGTGGAGATCCGCAGGTTGTCGTGAGAAAGGGTGTCGAATTCGACCACCACAGCGAGCTTTCCTGGTCACCCGACGGGAGGAGGATCGCCTACTCCGGCCACGTGAGGCCCGTTCCGGGGCATTGGAGTGATCACTGGCGGCCAGCGATCTGGGTAGTCTCGCTCGATGGCGGAGAGCCGATGGAGGTTGAGACGGGTGTCCTCACGGGAGACCCGGAGAGTGTCCACCTCGCGTGGTCGCCCGACGGGGAGACGATCGCTTTCAGCACGTGGTGGGAGGGTGACACCGGGTTCTGGCTGATCAGCGATTTCCTTCCTTGATTGGCTGTGTCATCGCATGACTAGAGCCCCGCAGCTTCAGGAGTGAATTGCGGGGCTCAACGCTCTGGCGTAGCCTCACCTGCGGTACCCCTAGCCTCCCTGTGCAGGGCGTCTGTTATCCTGCTCATGTGAGAACCCCATATCAGTGGTTACGGCTGGGCGTGGGCTTCTTGCCCCCTATACTAGTCGCCTTCAGCGCTGTTAGTTGGCCGTCCTAGTCGGGCCTGCGGTGGGGTACTCAGGGTTGTCAGGGGGTGCTTGTTGGGGGCTGCAGGATACTGTCGGTCTACTTCGAGACGGGTGCTGGGAAGGGGCTCCGATACTCGTGAGCTATGTAATGACTATGTACAAGAGCACGAACTTCCGATAAACAGGTTTCTTCAAAGTCCGACCTAAGAGTTAAGCCGCTGCATAGCAACGGCTTAGTGTATAGCGGAGGAGGGACTCGTTGCGAAGCAGACCGAGGGTGCATGATTCCTCCGTACCCTTCTCCTCGTGCGGTCGAGGTTGCAGTTAACCACTGTGGCAAATCGCCGATACTGATATCGTATGAGCGCGAGCCACTCGAACGGTTTTGGACGCGTACTCATGTCTTCCAGTGTTTCAAACACTCAATGTCTCCGAGTGTTGCTGTAATGGATGGACTCAGCCTATTGGGTGCGAGCGAGGGCACATGGCCCTCGCCCGCTTTTTGCTCAAAACGCGAGCCCGAGCCCTATACTCGCATACATCGGCGGCGTAAGCTCATTGAACTCCTCAGTCCGTAGCATACCATACCGCGCGAGCAGCTCCGCCCGACCCACAGTGAAACCGGCGGACAGCCCATAGTGGAAAGTGCCACCGGGATCGCGATACCATCCATCCTTCGCTTCAGGATAAAAGTATGTTCGATACCAATCGCTATGGGTCACGTGGGTAATAACCGCCTTATCAAGACCGAACTCAGCGGCGAAGAACCACCCCGACCGATAGACGCCAAGGGCGCCGGTGAGGTCCGTGCCAAAGTTGTATCCGCAGTATATGGAGTTGTCTGTTCCGCGGGCGATGAGTGCCGTACTTCCTGTTAGATGAAGCGAACGCCACCTGACGATCGAGGTCAGCACGTGGAGTCGGGCGCGGAAGTCTCGCGTGTCCATCTCTGCGGCGACTATGCCCACGTCGCCGGCCAGCTGAAGTCGGTGACCAAAGAGTGAGGCTACCCGACCGTATCCCACCGTCGGAAAAAACGCTGGATCCAGTCCGAAGGTGGCGTAGATCCGATTTGGGTCGGAGTCAAACCGAGCGACATTCCATTGCGCCAACGCGCTAGGTGCGAGTAGAGCGGTGAATGAAATGCCGAGGACGAAACACTGAAGATGCCTTCTCATCGGGAGCCCCCTTCCCGCGCGTCGAGGTACTCGCGAACATGCGAAAGTACCTCTGCGGTGTGCGTCCATTCGAGATCGTGACCCGCATCCTCCAACACGACTAGCGACGCAGACGGAAACCGCAGCATCTGCTCCCGCTGGAAAGCTCCTCCAATTACTTCGTTGAGCGATCCGGCAATGAATAGCACCGGAGTGGTGTACGCGGACAGGTTTGGCGTGAAGTCGTACACGGCGACACCCTCCTCGTCTTCGCCGTCCTCTTTCAGGTACCGGCTCGCGGCGGCGCCGAGGCGCCAGAACGGCGCGGGATCCACTTCCATCCGCTGGTGGTATCGAGGTTGTGACTCTTTGAGGCCGAGCATCCGCTCGTAGTCCATCCTGGCGTGATCGTCGGGTGAGAGGAACTGGCTGTTCCATGCCCAATCGTTGAGCCACTCGGCGCCCAGGCTGAGATCGAACATATCGTGCTTGATGCTCTCGAACGTCGGTCCGTCCAGCGGGCCGGGCTCGATCAGCACCGCTCCGGCCACGCGTTGCGGATATTCGTTGATGTACTGGGTGGCGTACATGCCGCCCCAGGAGTGACCGATCAGGAACACCTGACGTCCCGCAGCGTATTGACCGACCAGTGTGTTTAGATCATCGGTGTAGACGTCCAGGGTCAGCACGTCTCTGTCGTGTCGTTTGGAGAGGCCAGATCCCCGCTGGTCCCAGTAGACCAGGAAGTAATTGTCGGCCAGGCAAAAGCCGTCGAAGCGTTGCCCCATCCGCAGCAGCGACCGGTAGTCGCCTCCAGGCCCGCCATGAAGGAATATGATGACGGGATTCGTGGGATCCCCGAACGTCTCCGAGTGAAACCGAGACCCATTCATGTCAATCGCAGCCAGGCTGGCATCCTCCGCCACGGTCGGCGGCACCAGATACCCGGGCTCGCCGGGGTCCATCATACCATCACAAGCCCCCAGGAGCAGCAGGGCCAGGGGCGCCCATTTTGTGAATTGCATTGTCCTCCCCAATCGTCTGTCGTCGTCGAAGCCGACCGGATTGGCCGGCGACGCGTTCAGGATAGAGAGAGCCTAGTGACGAGTCGTCCGGGCCGGTCGGATCGGACAGACGAACCGGTGGGACTACACGGAGAGGCTAGGCGTCGGGGGCCGCGGAGCCCTTCTCGGACTTGAGCGAGCGCCGATAGTCAGATGGCGTTTGACCCGTGTATCTCTTGAATACGCTGTTGAAGGTCGATTTTGACGCGAACCCCGCGTCCAGCGCCAGTGACAGCAGTGTCAGAGCGTCCGATCGGTCGTCGGCAAGGCGTCGCTGGACCTCCCGCACCCGGTGCCCGTTTACGAAATCGTAAAAGCTCTGATTCAGCTGCGAGTTCAACACTTCAGAGAGCTTGTGCGGCGTGGTGCCCAGGTGGGTCGCCAGCTCCGGGAGCGTGAGATCGGGACTTCTGTAGTGCCGATCGTTGTCCATCGCATGCCGCAAGGCATCCTTCAATACCGCTGCCTCGGTGTCGCCCAGGCCCGATCGCTCGTAGCGGCGTGCGGCTGCCGAGTCAGGCATCGTTGCGGTTGCCGCCTCCAGGTTTGGGGTTGCCCCCGACGCGAGCCCGGGCACCACTGGAAACTCTCCCGTGGCGACGTTGAAAACCTCGGGCTGCCGCAGAGCCCTGTACCCGATCCCGTAGACGAGAATCGCGGTTGCCAGCGCGACGACGTCGTCGGGGCGTTCGAGGAGCGGGTGACCGGCAGTTTCGGTGAGATGGAAGACGGCTGCGGCGACCCAAATCACCGCGGCGCCCCAAACCAGGTGGAGGAGCCACTGGAGGTTCACGCGCTCGATGGAAGAATAGCTGTCCTTGACGCGGGTCCGGTGCTGTCGCAGAAAGAGCAAGGTCACCGCGGTGTACGAGATCCCGGACGCGTACTTCAATACGTCCGTGACTCTCACGAGCGATGGCCTCACGCCCTGCTGCAGCTGATGATAGAACTCGATCTTCTCCGCGCCGCTCATGAGGTAGATCGGCAGTCCCGCCAGCATGATGACTACGAAGGGCACGAAGTGCAGCGCATCCCACGACAGCAGTCGCCGAGCGCGGTCGCTCGTGCACACGGTGTAGAGGTAGATGAGCGGTCCGTAGATCAGCGGCAGTGGGAATGCCACTCCGAAAAAGTGCGGGAACACCTGCTCAAGCTCCACGGCGTGATAGACGACCGTGATCATCTGGATGGAGAAGGCGAGAACGGCGACGGCCAGAAGACGATTCGCGGTCCGGTTGCGGCGCTGCGTCGCCAGCACACCGGCCAGAAAGAAGCCTTGAGCGGCGCCGAGCAGCGCGGCGATGTTGAGCCAGTCGAGTGTCATGGACTGCATCGGAGCTAGGAATATCGATCAAGGGCAGACGATTTGCGAAGGGCCGCGGCGGGAGGTCGGGTGCCTCGCACACGTCTCTACCACGCTGACCGAAAACCAGGAGGCCTCGCGGGATACAGGATTAGGCACTGTGGATGGGGAATCCACTGCGCGCCTCTAAGGCGTTGTCGCGCAATGACCTCGAAGGCGGTGTGCCTTGAGTGTGCCTTATTTGCAGGTCACGTCCCTCTGGTGCAGGCGAGCAGGGGACGGTCGCATGCCGTCGTCGACGCCGGACGCGACCTCGCTGCTGGTATTGAGCGTCTCACGGCGCTGGCATTAAGGCACACTGAAGGCACACTCAAGGCACACCAGCGGCATCAGATCACAAATATGGGGTCCCTGCCAAAGCGAGAACCCCGTGCGTATCAAACACTTATGCTGAGTAGCGGAGGAGGGACTCGTTGCGAAGCAGACCGAGGCCGCGTCGCGGCCGTAGGTCCACCCCCGACACGCGGACTATGATTCCGTACCGTCGCTCTTCTTCGACAGCTCGCCCAGCCTCCACCACAGTGGGATAACCGTAATACCCACAATCAACGTCAGCGCAATCCACAAACCACGCCAGGGAAACCAAGTCGGCGCCGGGCTATCCACCAGCCACGAGCCGAGCCCGATGAGCAGGCAGAATACCGTGGTCGCACACAACAGCATTGCGGCCACCGATCGCCACAGCTTCCGAACGGCTTGGTTGGGCGCCGCGCCCGAGGCGGCAGCAATAGGTCCCCAGAAGCCTGGCGGCATAGCGCGACGATAGAAGTCTGTAAGGCGCTCGGTGGACTCAGGTCCCGAGATGTACGAAGCCAGAACGCCCGCCAGCGTTCCTCCCACTGCCATGATGAACAGCCGTGTTCCTTGGTTCTCCATGGGAACAGTGAAGATCAGAACCGGTGCCAGCACCAGAGAAGCAACGATCGCCGCGATCTCCCCCCACGCAGTCATGCGCCACCACAGCCAGCGCAACACCAACACGATCCCCATGCCCGCGCCGAGCAGGGTGCTCGCTTGCCACGCAGTATGAATCGAGGTCAACTGGGTCATGACGACCAGGGCCACGAGCAGGATGAACAGGTTGGAGCCGCGCGCCACCCAAACCAGCGTCCGCGGTCGAGGCTCCCTCCTTAGTAGATGTCTGAACACGAAGCGCTTGAAGATGTCGTTGGTGAGGTAGGAAGATCCCCAGTTGAGGTGGGTGTCGACCGTGGAGGCCAATGCGGCAAGCATGCCCGTCAGCAGTAACCCAAGCAAACCAGCCGGCAACAGATCGCTCATGCCGCGCACGTAGGTGGCCTCGCGATCGGCTGCGAGCAGCTCACCGGAGAGGCCTTGTGCTGGCGGGAACAGGACAAGCACGCCGAGGGCGATCGGCAGCCAAATGAGGCTGCGGCCCACCACTTGTACAAACGTGAAGATGACCGAGGCGCGCTTAGCATCCGCATCCGTTCGACATGCCATGGTACGTTGAGCCAAATAGCCGGTCCCGTCGGCGTACATGTGAACCAGCCACTGCACGAGCATGGTAGCCATTACGGCGAGCGAAATGCCTTTCGCTTGAGACGGAGTAAAGGCGAGTAACTCGTTGGCCGTCATCCCGGCAGAGCCGTCAGCAGGATAAGACGCTCGAATCTGATCGGTGAGGGCACCGAGGCCACCGACTTCATGAACGATGTAGGCGGCAAAGATGACTGTTCCCAGCAACATGATACTGAGCTGCACGATATCGGTCGCGACAACCGAGCGAAGCCCGCCGGTGGTGGAATAGAGCGTTGTCACCAGGACGATCGCCGCAATGGAAATCAGATTCCGAGCGGAGAGAATCCAGACCATCTCGCCCGCTTCTTGGTAGGGCACCGATGCCCAGATCACGGTGTCGAGTATGAACGTTCCCTCGGCAGTTTCGCTCGTCGGTACGAGGGGAACCCCGATTGCCCGTACCAGATCGACTACTGGATCGAATATCGCCGCGGGCAGCCATTGATCCCACAGCAGAAACGGCTCGGCGATGCGCGTCGCGGCGATGAGAACCATCGCCAAGATGGCGCAGTTGATGACTACTCCGAAGTAGACCGCTTTCAGCCCTCGCAAGGTTGCGGCAGGCCCACTGCCATAGCGGATTTCCGTGAGTTCCGCGTCGGTTAGCACGCCGGCTCGGCGCCAGCTGGCAGACAACACGAATCCGAGCAACAAGAAGGCGAGCGCGAAGATCCAGAATGGCCGCCAGAGATAGAAGATGCCGGCCGTCGCTACCAACCCTGTTACGAATAGTGGCGTGTCTGCAGCGAACTGGGTGGCAGCCATGCTGAGGCCCGCCTTCCATCCGGAAAGGCTGCGACCGGCGAGGAAATACTCCTCCAGGTTCTGGGAGGCGACACGCCTGGCGGAGAAACCCTGCCAAACCGCGTAGGCGACAAAGGCCAGAACGATCAGTACGTCCACTGTGGCCATGGTACTATTCTCCGCGCTTCCGCTTGACGTCTGACGGAATCTCGATGATCACGACGGCCTCGTGTGGCTGCAGATGGAGAGTGCCGTCAATCTTGCTGCCTTCGTTCCCTCGTTGTGTCGACACCGCAATCCGGCCGAAAAACCCCCTGGTGTCAAACGAGACCGGCTCTGCTGAGAAACTGACGGCAACGAGCACGCGCTCGGTTCCCTGAGAGCGTTCGAAAACAAAGCACTCGGGCGCGTCAAGATCCAGAGTCCGGTGAGCCCCTCTTCTGAGTGCCGCCGAACCACGTCTAAGCACCAGCAACCGACGGTAAAGGTTGAGATGCGAATCCGGATCCTGTAGCTGCGATTGCACATTCCTCTCGGTGTAGTCGCTTCCAATTGGCAACCACGGTTCCTCGGCAGCGGTGAATCCGGCGCCCACGTCCGGCGACCATTGCATTGGCGTGCGGCAGCCGTCGCGACCCAAGCTCGGTTCGTTCACGCTCCAAGGATCCCGTCGCCTGTCCGGCGGGATCTCGGCTTCGCGCATGCCGAGTTCGTCGCCATAGTACAGCGTCGGCGAGCCGCGTAACGTGAGCAGCAGCACCGCTGCCTGGCGGCTTCCCTGCTCTCCCAATCTGGTAGCGAGCCGTTGGTCGTCGTGAGTCCCCAGCACGTAGTTAGGCCACGCTCCCAGCGGCAGCGCTGCCTCGACTTCGTCAACCACCTTTCGAATGCCGGCGGCCCCCCAGGGCACATTCAACAGGCCGAAATTGGTCGGCATGTGCACTTCGTCGAGGTCCTCACCGTAGTACGATGCCAACTCGTCGCGGTCGAAGATGTGCATCTCAGCCAGCGCCAGCCGGGGCGGCTCGTACTCGTCTAGCACGGCACGCATGTCGCGGAACACCTGATGCGCGTCCGGGTGCCCCTGGTCATGTAGATGGACCTGGGATTCGTACGCACCCATTGGCTTGTGAATGACCTGCGCACCGTGGCGGTTCGGTGGGTTGTCTCGCTCCTCAGGGTCTTTCATCATGAACAGCACCGCATCCAGACGGAACCCGTCTACGTGCCGCTCGAGCCAGAAGCGCATGTTCTCGAACATGGCTGCCTTCATCGCCGGCTCGCGCCAGTTCAGATCCGCTTGCTCCTTCAGGAACGAGTGCATGTAGTACTGACCCGTCCGATCGTCCAGCTGCCACGCCGAGCCGCCGAACACGCTGAGCCAGTTGTTGGGCGGTGAGCCATCCGGCTTTGGGTCCCGCCATATGTACCAATTACGCAGTGGGTTGTCGCGGGAGCTGCGCGACTCGATGAACCAGGGATGCAGATCGGAAGTGTGACTCGGTACGAAGTCGATGATCACCTTGAGGCCGGCGTCGTGGGCGCGTTCCACGAGCCGATCGAAGGTCGCGAGATCGCCGAACATCGGATGGACATCGCAGTAGTCCGACACATCGTAGCCGAAATCCGCCATCGGCGATCGATAGAACGGACTGAGCCAGACGGCATTGACGCCGAGCGTGTCGCTCAGGTAATCCATCTGGTCGACTATTCCCTGCAGATCGCCGACGCCGCTGCCAGTCGTGTCCTTGAAGCTTCTAGGATAGACCTGGTAAACGACAGCGGTCTGCCACCACTCCTCTCCCCCCGCGTTCACTGCG
>JBDHHP010000109.1:0-13871 GCA_039589275.1 Gemmatimonadota bacterium
TCGATGTTGAAGGTGGTCGGGTCAATATCGACGAAGATCGGCGTGCCGCCCGCATTGTGAATGGCACCGGCCGTAGCAAAGAAAGTGAACGGGGCGGTGATGACCTCATCACCCCGTTCGAGTCCGAGCACCTTGAGCGAGAGCAATAACGCGTCGGTACCGCTAGCGCACGCCACGGCGTGGCGGGCTCCCACGAGCCGGGCCACAGCCTCCTCGAGCTGAGTGACCGGCTCACCCATGATGAAGCGCTGGCTCTCGACCACCTCGAGCAGCGCCGGCAATAGATCTTCCCTGATGGCTTCGAATTGAGCCTTCAGGTCCAGAAGGGGTACGTTCACAGATCTTCCAAGTGTTTGAAAATAATTAACTTACCGGACTCACGAAGGGGAATCAACCGGGCTGAGATTGCCGGATTTCTCCCGGTAGGAGAGACCACATCGAGAACACGTTCCAGCTCCACCAGACAGGAGCAACCGATGGCCACAATAGCACATCCAACCCACCCGCCGAGCCGGTACCCCAACCATAAGTGCGTACGGCGGCACATCAGAGGTCACCACAGCTCCAGCACCAACGAAACAGTACTCTCCCAGCGTAACACCGCACACTACTGTTGCGTTGGCCCCGATCGAGGCTCCCCGCTTCACCAGCGTCTGCGCGTACTCGCTCTTTCGAGGCACATGGGACCTGGGGGTGCCGACGTTGGTGAAGACACACGAGGGTCCGCAGAACACGTCGTCCTCCAAGACCACACCCTCGTAAATGGACACGTTATTCTGGATCTTGCAGTTGTTGCCGATCTTGGCACGCGGCATCACGACGACGTTCTGCCCCAGGCTACATCTCTCACCGATCTCCGATTCAGGCATCACGTGACAGAAGTGCCAGATCTTGGTGCCGTCGCCGATTACCGCGCCGTCATCGACGTATGAGCTTTCGTGAAGAAAGTAGTCTGACATTGAAATCCCTGTTAGATGATCCTCACCTCCAACTCCAAAACCACCCCGAACTCTCGCATCACCCGCTGCTGCACCGCTTCGATCAGCACCCGCACATCAGCGGATGTCGCATTGCCGGTGTTCACAATGTAATTGGCGTGCTTCCGCGATACCTGTGCTCCTCCGACAGAAAACCCCTTGAGGCCCACAGCGTCGATCAACTGACCGGCGGTTCTGGGCTCGTCCGGCGCCTTCTCGGTCGAGTTGCGCGGGTTGCGGAACACGGAACCACAGCAAGGCTCATCGAACGGCGTACCCGCCTTACGCCACCTGAGGTGCCGGCCAATCTCACGCTTGAGCACGCTGGGGTCTTCCGGCGTCAGCTCGAACACTGCGGCCGTGACGATTACGTCACGTAGACCGCTGTCCCGATACTGCCATGGGACATCCTCGCCGGAGAGATTGTGAACACCCCCGTCTGAGTGGACGACCTCGACGCTCCGCACGACATCGCCGAACGACTGGCCGTGGGCTCCGGCGTTCATTGCGACACCGCCCCCAACTGTGCCGGGCACACCAATCAGCCTGTGCATTCCGCTCAGACCTGCGGCGGCGGTGAGCTTCGCCAGCCGAGGTGTGGGGAGACCCGCCCCAGCCATCCACCGTTCCTCGCGCTCCTTCACAATCATTTCCATGCCCTTACCAAGCTTGATCACGACACCTTGAAGGCCCTCGTCCGAGATCAGCACGTTGGAGCCGAGTCCTAGTGCCAGCCAGCGAGTTTCAGTCTCATTGCAGTACTGAACAGCGTGGACCACGTCGGCGGTGCAAGTTGGAAGCACCATAGCACTAGCCGGGCCTCCAATACGGTAGGTTGTGTGACATGACAGAGGTTCGTCGAAGATCACACGTCCCCGAATGCGCGAACTCAACTCCCTCAGTAGAGCGATCACCCATCGACCTTCGTTACCGATGCGCGAGACCTGTCGCGCACCTTGCCAAAACCTCCCGAGCCTCCAGTCACGTGTGTCAACTCGCCACGTCCAATCTCGTACCACTCCTGCAAGCACCTGACCGTCCCCCGCCTGCTTCGCAGGGCCAAGATGGCATCACACGCCGCGCTGGCGGCTGACATGGTCGTTGCATACGGCACCCCACGCTGCAGTGCAGTGCGTCTTATGTAGTAGTCGTCCCTCTGGGTGAGCTTGCCGAGCGGTGTGTTGATCAGTAGCTGCACCTGCCCCGAAACGATCAGATCCGAGGCGTGTGGCCTGCCTTCATAAACCTTGAGCACACGTTCCGCGGGAATACCCTTGGCTCTCAGATACCGCGCCGTCCCCTCAGTGGCGAGTACGCGGAATCCCATTTCGTGGAAGCGCCGCACGATGGGTGTCACAGTCGCCTTGTCTCGGTCGTTCACCGTGACGAAGATCGACCCCTCCAAGGGCAACTGACCGTCCGCCGCCGCCTGAGCTTTGGCAAACGCCATGCCGAGACTGTCGGCGAGTCCCATCACTTCACCGGTAGATCGCATCTCTGGCCCCAGCAGCGTGTCGACCTCGCCCAGCTTGGTGAACGGAAAGACCGCCTCCTTCACCGCGACACTCGGCAGGGACTCGCGTTCCTCGACACCCAATTGCTGCAGGGTGCGGCCGATCATCACCGCGGCCGCGGCCTTGGCCATCGAGAATCCCGTGGCCTTACTCACGAAGGGCACGGTGCGCGACCCGCGCGGGTTCACCTCCAGCACGAATACCACCCCGTCCTTGACCGCGTACTGCACGTTGATCAGTCCTACAACGCCCAGCGCGCGAGCGAAGTCGCGAGTGTGCTGCCGCATCTGCTCCACCGCGCTCTCCTCGATGAGATACGGTGGCAGCACGCACGCCGAGTCACCTGAATGGATGCCGGCGTCCTCAATGTGCTGCATCACACCCCCGATAATGCAGCTATCGCCGTCAGCGATGGCATCCACGTCCGCCTCGAACGCGTCTTCGAGGAACTGATCGATCAACACAGGATGTTCGGGAGAGACATCGAGAGCCTTCTGGAAGTAGCGGCGCAGCGACGATTCGTCGTACACGATCTCCATCGCACGACCGCCGAGCACGTATGAAGGCCTCACAAGTACTGGGTACCCCACCCTTTCGGCGATGGCAACGGCAACGTCCGCCTCCACTGCTGTACCATTCGGCGGCTGAGTAACCCCCAACTCGCGCGTGAGTGCCTCGAAGCGATGACGGTCTTCGGCAACGTCAATCGCATCCGGGCTGGTGCCCAGTATGGTGACCCCTTCCTCCTCGAGTGCCTTGGTGAGCTTGAGCGGAGTCTGACCACCGAGTTGCACCACGACTCCCCGGGGCTGCTCTAGCCGCACGATTTCCAGCACGTCCTCGAGTGTGAGTGGCTCAAAATACAGTTTGTCGGAGATGTCAAAGTCGGTTGATACCGTTTCGGGGTTCGAGTTGATCATGATCGTCTTGCAGCCGAGTTCCCGAAACGCTAATCCTGCCCTGACGCAGCAGTAGTCGAACTCGACACCCTGCCCAATCCTATTGGGGCCGCTGCCAAGTATCACTACTCCTTCGGATCCGATCGCCTGCGATTCGTTTTCCTCATCGTAAGAGGAGTAGTAGTAGGGTGTCGCGGCCGGAAACTCGCCGGCGCATGTGTCCACCACTTTGTAGCTCGGGTGAACATCAAGTTCCCACCGGCGTAGCCGGAACTCCGATTCGGTCATGCCGCGCAACTCGGCAAGCTGCTTGTCCGAAAAGCCCTTCTGTTTCATCGCTCGAACGATGGGCGCATCGATATCCCAGACCGTCTTGAACTCCTCCTCGCTTTCCACCAATTCACTTAGCTGAGCTACAAACCACGGATCGATTCGCGTGCGTTCCGCAATCTCAGCGTCTGACACACCTGCAAGCATGGCACGCTTGATCTGAAACACCCGTTCGGGCGACGGCGTGTGTAGAGCGGCCCGAACAGTCTCGATGTCGTCTGATGCCAGGCCGTCGTCGGAGTGTTGCGCCGCAACCGTCCACCCTGACCGGCCAGTCTCGAGCGCCCTCAAGCCCTTCTGGAACGATTCCTTGAACGTCCGCCCGATTGCCATCGACTCGCCGACGGATTTCATCTGCGTAGTCAAGACGGGGTTGGAATCCGGGAACTTCTCGAATGCAAACCGAGGGAACTTGGTGACCACGTAGTCGAGTACCGGTTCGAACGAGGCCGGTGTGGACTTCGTGATATCGTTGGGAAGCTCATCCAACGTATACCCGACCGCGATCTTGGTGCCTATGCGGGCGATCGGGAACCCGGTAGCCTTCGAGGCGAGCGCCGATGAGCGCGACACGCGGGGATTCATCTCTATCACCAACATCTCGCCGTCAGCCGGGTTGACCGCGAACTGGATGTTGCAGCCTCCGGCCGATACGCCCACTTCGCGGATTATCGCGATCGCAGCATCACGCATGACCTGATACTCGCGGTCGGTCAGCGTCATGGCGGGAGCGACCGTGATCGAATCGCCGGTATGCACGCCCATCGGATCGAAGTTCTCAATGGAGCAGACGATGACCACGTTATCGCGGCCGTCGCGCATGACCTCCAACTCGAACTCCTTCCAGCCCAGGACCGACTGCTCCACGAGCGCGGTGCCGACCGGAGATTTGTCCAGTGCCGTGCCGAGCTGCTCCTCGTATTCCTCGAGGTTGTAGGCAACTCCACCACCCGTACCGCCCAGCGTGAATGATGGTCGTATGATTGCCGGGTACCCGATCTCTTCTACCACCCGCACTCCGTCCTCCGCGGATCCAACGACCGACCCACGCGGTGTGGCCAACCCAACGCGCTGCATCGCCTGGGCGAACTCCTGGCGGTCTTCGGCCAAGCGGATTGCGCGCTGGTCAGCGCCAATCAACTCGACCCCGAATCGCTGGAGGGTACCGTCCTCCGCCAGCGCCATCGCCACGTTGAGCGCGGTTTGACCGCCCATGGTCGGCAACAAAGCATCAGGCCGCTCCCGTTCGATCACCAGCGCCACCCACTCGGGCGTAACAGGTTCCACGTACGTCCGGTCGGCCAACTCGGGGTCGGTCATGATGGTGGCGGGATTCGAGTTCACCAGGACCACCCTGTAGCCCTCCTCCTTTAGCGCCTTGACCGCCTGCGTTCCCGAGTAGTCGAATTCGGCGGCCTGACCGATCACGATCGGTCCAGACCCTACCAGGAGGATGGTCTCGAGGTCAGTCCGCTTGGGCATCCACTACCTCTTGTAGGCTCTGCTCGAGAGGGACCCTCGGTTGCCACCCCGTCTCATCCCTCAGCTTCGTGCTGTCGCCCGCGAGGTGAGGGATATCAGCCGGCCGGACCAGCTTGTGGTCGACCTCTGGGATCACCCGATGCCCCAACGCATCTGCTAACATGAAGAACAGGTCGCGCACCGACACGGCACGTCCCGACGCGACATTGTACACCTCTCCAGAGCGTCCTTTGTCAGCCAGCAGCGAATACGCGTTCACTACGTCGCTCACGTCCAGGAAATCGCGAATCGGTTCGAGATTGCCCACCGCTACCACCGGAGCGCCCAAACGCCTGGCTAGCATGATGCGTTCAGTGAAGGCAGGAACCACGAAGCGATTGTCCTGACCTGCACCTGTGTGAGGAAAAGCACGAGCCACCACGACACGGAGGCCCGTCCGCCGGTGCACCTCGAGGCAAGCCACCTCAGAGGCTAGCTTCGAGGCCGCGTATGGCGAGCACGGCTCAGTCAGGTCCGTCTCGAGCCTCAGCTCGCCGGTGCCAGCCCCGTACACCTCGGCGGTCGATGCCAACAGAAGGATCGGATCGGCACCGGCCGAACGAGCCAGCCCAAGCTCGTGAGCCAACCGAGCGGTCCCGACAGCGTTGACAGTCCAGGCTAGCAGCGGATCGCGGTGAGCATCCGATCCCGACGACACCGCAGCTAGGTGGAAGACAGCATCCCATCCATCGCGTAGCGCGCGACGTACGGACTCGTGATCGGTCAATTCGATGGGTATCTCCCGGGCGTCAGCTAGATCCCGCCGCCTGCGGCGCTCGTCCTCGGACGCGGCCTCCACGCGCATTGCCGCGCCGACCTCATGACCTTCCTCGAGCAGTCTCCGCACGAGCAGAGAGCCGACGAAACCGTCGGCCCCGGTCACAAGAGCTTTCACGCTCTTGCCGCCACTTTCTCGAGGTCGGCGTCAACCATCATCTTGACCAGTTCTTCGAACGACACCGTGGGCTTCCAGCCAAGCTGTTCCCTCGCCTTAGTAGGATCGGCCATCAACGTCTCCACCTCAGCCGGTCGGTAGAACGCCGGATCGCTCTTCACGTACTCCTGCCAAGTCAGTCCGACGTGACCGAACGCCACCTCGACAAGCTCTCGAACCGAATGGGTCTCGCCGGTTCCGATCACGTAGTCCTCTGGCTCCTTCTGCTGCAACATGAGCCACATTGCCTCAACGAAGTCCCCGGCGTAGCCCCAATCCCGCTGCGCGTCGAGATTGCCCAGCGCCAGTTCATCTGCCATTCCGTGTTTGATCATGGCGACCGCATCCGTGACCTTGCGCGTGACGAATTCGAGGCCGCGGCGCGGGGATTCGTGGTTGAACAGGATCCCGCTGACCGCGTGGATGTCGTAGGATTCCCGGTAGTTCACCGTGATCCAGTGGGCGTAAACCTTTGCCACTCCATACGGGGAGCGGGGGTAGAACGGTGTGGATTCGGTCTGAGGTGTCTCCACCACTTTACCGAACATCTCAGATGAGCTGGCTTGGTAGAACTTCGCCTCCGGACGAGCCAGACGGAGCGCCTCTAAGATCCTGGTCACTCCGAGTGCAGTGAACTCGCCGGTCAGCACAGGTTGAGTCCAGCTGGTCGGTACAAAGCTCTGTGCGGCGAGGTTGTAGACCTCATCGGGCTGGAAGTCCCGTATCACCGTGGTCAACGAGTGCTGATCGAGTAGATCTGCCGGAACGATTGAAACGCGATCCAGCAAGTGTCCTATGCGCTCGTACGAATCATGAGAGGTGCGGCGCACCACGCCGGCGACTTCGTAGCCTTTGACGAGCAGCAACTCCGCCAGATAGGAACCGTCCTGGCCCGTAATTCCGGTAATGAGCGCTCTGGCCATGCTGTCTCCTTGGTTACGCTGTCGGACCCGGAGCCATCGAGCACTTGAACGACGACCCGTCCGCTGCTAGGTTTCCGTGCTCATTGAGAGACAGCCGGAAACTCGTGAATCTCTGCTAAGTGACAAATATATGGCACGCGTTTGCGACATCTGCGGCAAGGGCCCGACCTACGGCAACAACGTGAGTCACGCCAACAACAAAACCAGGCGCCGCTGGGAACCCAATCTACAACGAGCCAGAGTGCTCGTTGACGGGAAACCCAAGCGAATCCGCGTCTGCACCAGTTGCCTCAGGTCAGGTAAGGTCACGAAGGCGCCTCGAGGCGCCGCCCTCGCTGCGAGCCAGCAATAAAAAATGGGGACCGGTCGGTCCCCATCTGGCAATCCAGTCCATTTTCCCAGATTTACTCCGAGAGTAGCTCAATCCGCGCGATCTCGGCACCATCGCCTGAACGGTGGCCGATCTTGACGATCCGGGTGTAGCCACCCGGGCGGCCCGCGAAGCGAGGTCCGATCTCTCCAAAGAGACGCCCGGCCACCTTCCGGTCCTTGATCACCCGCTCGACCTGCCTCCGCGCGTGGAGATCACCGCGACGCGCCCACGTAATGAGCTTCTCGGCGTAGGGCCGGAGCTCCTTGGCCTTGGCCTGGGTGGTTACGACTCGCTCGTGCTGGAACAACGATGTCGCCATGTTGCGCAACATCGCCCTCCGATGACTGGAGTTTCGGCTGAGCTGGCGTCCTTTGACTCGGTGCCGCATCGCTGACTAACCCTCTTGACCTTCTTCGGCCTCTGCAGCGGCACCGACCGGGCTCGCCACGACCAACTCCCCGTCAACTTCCTCGACCTTCATCCCGAATTCCAGTCCCTCGCGGTGCAGCATCTCAGCGATCTCACCCAAGGCCTTCTCACCAACGTTCTTGACCTTGAGCATGTCGTCCTCAGTGTGTCGTACGAGGTCGCCCAGTGTGCTGATACTCGAGTTCTTGAGCGAGTTGATCGAGCGCACAGACAGCCCACAATCATCAATCGGCTTGGCCAACAGATCGCGTAACTGGGCAGTATCAGCCGCCGCACCTTCGGCAGGCTCGCTGCCGGTTGGCACGCGGCCGAATTCCACGAAGTAACGCAGATGCTCTTGCAGCAACGCGGCCGCGTAGGCCACGCCGTCTTCAGGACCGATCGCGCCGTTCGTTTCTACTGAGAGAGTCACGCTGTCGAAGTCGGTGCGCTGCCCCACTCGCGTCTCCGCCACCGTGAAGTTGGCCCGTCTGACAGGGCTGTACAGCGCATCGATCTTGACGAGATCCACCGGGAGAGACCGATCGGCCGGATGCTGCGAAGCCTCGACGTAGCCGCGGCCCTTGTTGACGTACAGCTCTCCGGTGATATCTCGATCTTCCTGTAACGTGAACAGGTGATGATCGGGATTCACGATCTCCACTGCGCCGTGAGCTTCCAAGTCCTTCGCTGTGACGACGCCGGCCTTCTCCACCTTGAGGTGAAGCACAGCTTCTTCGACGTCTTCCGCCAGAACGAGCGTCAAGGACTTGAGTTGTTTGATTATCTGGTGGATGTCTTCGACCACGCCAGGCACGGTCTGATGCTCATGCACCACGCCCTCGAGTCGGAAACCCCATACCGCTGTGCCGCGCAGCGAAGAAAGCAACATCCGCCGCAACGCGTTACCGAGTGTGTGTCCGAAGCCGCGTTCCAGAGGCTGTAGCCGGAACTCAGCAGCGTGTTCCACATCCTCTCGCCTCGTCATTTCGACCACGTGGGGTCGAACCAAGCCAGTCAAGTCAATTGTCATCTTATTTGGAGTAGAGCTCAACGATTAATTGCTCTTGTGCGGCGACGGGGATGGTATCCCGCGTCGGCACCTCTGTTACCTTGCCGGTCACCTTGTCAGCGTCCACGCTTATCCACGTCACTGGAGTGGCTCGTGACAGCATCTCGAGTGACGCACGCACTGCTGTCATGTCACGGCTCTTCTCCGTGATTCTGACCTCATCGTTCGGCCGGACCCGATAGGACGGAATGTCCACCTTCTTACCATTGACCTCGATGTGGCGGTGCCGTACGAGCTGGCGCGCGGCCTTGCAGCTCGGCGCGAAGCCCATGCGGTGAACGACGTTGTCGAGCCGCGTTTCTAATGCAATCATCAAGTTTGACCCGGTCACGCCGGGAAGCTTGCGAACCTTCTCAAATGTGTTTCGAAACTGCTTTTCCGACATGCCATACATCCGCTTGACCTTCTGCTTCTCGCGCAGCTGCTTGGCATATTCGGACACCTTGCGCCTCCGCGCGGCAGCCTGTCCGTGTTGACCCGGGGCATATTGGCGTCGATCAACGGAGCACTTCTCGGTCACGCAGCGAGTGCCTTTGAGAAACAGCTTCGTGCCTTCGCGCCGGCACAGCTTGCAGACGGGACCGGTGTAGCGTGACATCGCTACACCCGCCTCTTCTTGGGCGGCCGACACCCATTGTGGGGGATCGGCGTCACATCACGAATCGACGCGATCTGCAGACCGGCCGATGCCATGGCCTGAATCGCCGACTCACGACCCGCACCGGGGCCCTGCACCCGTACGTGCACCTTGCGGACACCCAGGTTGAGCGCCTCGCGCGCGCAGTTCTCGGCCGCCACCGTGGCGGCAAACGATGTCGACTTCTTGGATCCCTTGAAACCCGACTTGCCGGCGGAACCCCATACGATGGCGTTCCCCTGCGAGTCGGTGATCGTTACCAACGTGTTGTTGAACGTGGCGGTAACGTGGGCTATCCCCTCTGCCTCGACCACCTTCTTGGTGCGCCTACCGCTCGTGCCTTTCGACTGTGCCATACGCTATTTCTTGACCGCCTTCTTCCTACCGGCAATTGGGCGCCGAGGCCCCTTCTTAGTCCGGGCATTCGTATGCGTGCGTTGACCGCGGACCGGCAAACCGCGGCGGTGCCGCGTGCCGCGATAACTCCCGATATCCATGAGCCGCTTCACGTTCATGGCAATCTCGGTGCGTAGCGCGCCTTCGACCTTGACGTTGCGCTCAATAGCCTGGCGCAACCGCGCCACCTCTGCATCCGACAGGTCGCGCACTCTCACATCCGCGTCCACAGCCGTGAGGTCGAGGATCTTCCGCGACGTCGAGTCGCCAACCCCGTAGATGTAGGTGAGCGCGGTCTCGACACGCTTTTCGCGCGGGAGATCGACACCTGCGATTCGGGCCATTACCTACCCCTGCCTCTGCTTATGCTTGGGATTACGCTTGCAGATTACACGCGTCACGCCCTTGCGGCGGACGACCTTGCAATGTTCGCAAATTGGTTTGACACTCGAACGGACTTTCACGCCGAGACCTCATGTATCTGATTTCTTAAGAGCCTCGGAATATAGATGGGCCGTAAATGCTGCGCAAGTGAGGGTTTACGGCGCGACGCGTACCTCCCGCAGACGCCACCGATCGTGCAGTAGACGGAAGCCGAGGAACACCGTCTCCTCCCTCCGCTCTGTCGTTCCTTCCACTACGTAGACGCGCCTGACCTCGGCATAAGCGTGGTCCTCTGCGACCTTCTTGACGTCCCTCAGGTCGAAACTCAACTCGTCCGAGGACTTGAGGTACTGGTCCAGCAGCCGCTGCGCCTGACCGGGACGTAACGAGGCAGACGGCGCGATTCCGGGAATCCGCAGTCTCACCGTATCGCTACCCACCGTGAGGTCTCCCACCTCGTGGGAGAGCCACGCCTCACGTGCTCCCTGGACTGCCAGATCCAGCGCTTCGTCGGGCCCTGACTGGGCACGCAGCAGACCCAAACCCAGCGCCGGGCTCACAACCAGGGTGAGGACGGCGACTGACCACGGTTTGGACTGCCTGATGAAGTTGTTCACCTACTCACCTCGATCTCTCGACTGATACTATCGTACACCTTAGCCGGGTTTTTGGCACGGGTGATGGGCCGCCCAACAACCAGGTGGGTCGCCCCCGCTACCGCTGCGGCGCCAGGCTCTGCCGTCCGCAGTTGATCCCCGACCGCTGCCCCGGCCGGCCGAATTCCAGGTACCACTATCCACGCGTCCGGGCCCGTAGCGTCGCGAACGGCACTTATCTCATGGGGAGATGAGACGACGCCATGGGCCCCAGCGGAGACTGCCATCCTTGCCAACCGAGCGGCTTCATCCCGGAGATCGACGGCGCTGGGTCGTCCGACGAGTCTCAAAAACTGGTCGGCAGTATGGGACGTGAGCACAGTAACCGCGACCAGCTTCATCTCGCCCGAGGCATCGCGCGCCGCTGCAATCATGTCGGGTCCGCCCAGGGAGTGTACCGTGGCGAGATCCACACCCATGCGAGAGGCCGCACTCACCGCCCCGGCCACCGAGCTGGGGATGTCATGCCACTTGAGATCCAGAAACACGCGAACGCCCCTGCTTTTCAGGGCCTCGATCGCCGCGGGCCCGCCGTCCAGAAACAGCATCGGACCGACCTTGGCCCAGCGCAAGCGCGGGAGAGAGTCAACGAGACGCAGCGCCTCGTCCATGGAGTCGAAATCCAGAGCGACGATCAGTTCAGCCACGCGCTCTCCAGGCATCGACTAGCCGCTCCGGTAGTCTAGGATCGGCCATGGCCGCCGTACCCACAGCCACTAGCGCGGCTCCAGCCGCCAGGTACTGGTCCACATCCTCGAGCGTGCGGATTCCCCCGACACCTATCACTGGAAGACCGATTCGCTCGCTCACTCTCCGAGTGGCAAGCACCCCGACGGCCAGCAGAGCCGGCCCGCTCACCCCACCGCGGCCGAAGCCGAGTCGCGCTCCTTCCGAGGCACCCGTGCGGTCAGTCCGATACAGGCTGCCAGGAATCGTGTTCACCAACGTGAATCCGTCTGCGCCCGCGCCCGCCGCCAACGCAGCTGTACCGGGCAGATCGAGTAGGTTGGGAGCGAGCTTCACGACCAGTGGCTTATCGGTCTGGTCCCTACAACGTCCCACAAGCTCCGCAAGGACCGCGGGATCGGCCTGGAACTCCTCGTTGCCGCGCTCCGTGTTGGGGCAAGACACGTTGAGCTCGAAGGCCACCACTACCTCCTGGTCCTGGAGACGCCTCACGACCTCGGCAAAGTCATCTGGCTTGTTCCCCACGACGTTTACCAGCACCCGGGCTCTCGACAGGTGCTGAGCTAGCCACGGCAGTGCCACTCGCGCAACGTGCTCCACTCCGGGGTTTGCCAGCCCAACGGCGTTCAACATCCCACCTGAGAACTCGGCCACTCGGGGAGCAGGGTTGCCCGCCCGCGGCTCAACGCTCACCGCCTTGGTCACGATCCCACCGAGGCGATCCAAATCGACCACTTCCGCAAGTTCCCGGCCGAATCCCGCAGTGCCCGCAGCCAATAGGATCGGATTCTGAAACGTGGTTCCGAATACGTCTATGTGCAGAGTGGTGCGGGTCACTTCTCCCTCGGTGTCGTCTTCCGTCGAGCCGCGATCAGGGATCTCAGCGAGTCCTCGATTGCGGTGTATTGGTCTCCCGCAACTCCTCTCAACTGTAACGTATACGGCGAAGTGGCGTATTTGACGTGCAGCACCAGCAGTAGCGAATCGGATCGCTCTGGATCCATCTGCGCCGCCGCGATCAGCGCCTTTGGAGCTATCGGTGAGCTGGGAATACGCTCGGCCAGGTGCCGGAGCAGACCCGCTGCTAGCCCGGGTGCCTTGATTTCGTCACGTAGACCCTCAGCATACAGGAAGAGATCGAGATCGGCGTGCCTCGCCCGCAGATCGAGTGAGTCACCAGCAGCGCCCTCGATAATCTCCAACGTATGCGCTGCCCCACGCAGTATCTCCGCCCGATCTGCCTCTTGCTCGGCTCCGTTGTCGAGCGCGGACACCGCACGCTCCATTGCATCGGCCAATTCCGGTAGCTCGCTCGGATCCTGCGCGGACCGCGCACGCATGAGGACGAGTTGAACTGCGGCCACGCGGCCGTCAACCGAATCCCCCGCAGCCTGCACGGCACGCTCATAGCTATCTGCGGCGCTGCGCCACTCACCACTTCCCGCCCAGCGGCGTCCATCCGCCAGAAATAGCCTGGCACGCTGCCCCCTAGTGAGATCCTCCCGAACCTCTAGAACGGCGACGAGAGCCGCAGCATCGTCGGGATACCAGTTGCCAATCGTATCGAGCACCTCGAGCCAGCGCGATTCCGAGTAGCGCGACTGAAGACGGGTCGCCAGAGACGCGCGCGCTGAACCCGGCTTGCCCGATAACGCGTACGCGATACTCAGGTCGAAGGCAGCATCGAAGCGTTCTGCAGCCTGCAGATCAATGAGAGCGGCAGCGTAGTCACTCGTCGCCAACAACGCCTTGCCGCGCCACAAGCTGGCAGAACGCGACAGCGAGGTATCGCGCCCAGTGACGAGCGGACTGAGCACTTCGACCGCCGACCTGTACTCGCTTAGTACGACGTAGCACTGACCCAGGAGGAGGGCCGCGGTATCTCGGAGCGTGGGATCGGGACTGGATTCGACCGCGTCCTCCAGAGGAGCACGCGCATTCGCGCACTCGCCGGCGGCTTGGAGCGCCCTGCCCTGAAGCAGTAACGCGTCATCGCGATATCGGCTGTCGGGATAGCGAGTAGACACGGATTCGGCCTTGACCGCGGCTTGGGACCACAGCGACCGCGCTTCACCGATCCGGCCCTCCCGTTCGGCCTTCTCTGCATCGCGGACGAGTCGATTTGCGTTGTAGAGTCCGTTGTAGTATGCGCAGGCCAGA
>JBDHHP010000110.1:0-16437 GCA_039589275.1 Gemmatimonadota bacterium
GGAGTCGTGTCCCCCCTTCTGACTCACACGCTTGGCAACCTCCACCGCCCCGGCTTCACCAAGGCCGTACAGCACGTTCATGATCTCGCGTTCAAGTGGACTCAGTCTGGAGTGCTCCGATTTCGTCACGGCCAATCCGCGGATTTCAAGGTGAAACAAATTGAAAAACTCTTTTCATCTATATGTATTATGCGTATTAGGGATAGATACGTCAAGTGGGATCGGCGGTCAGCGGTCTGCTATCAGTCGTTGACACGGTTAGAGTAGTTATGTATCATACCCATGATCGCAACAGGGTTAGAGGTATCATGGGTACGGATGAGGGAAGACTCCTTCAAGGAACACTGGACGTGCTGGTCCTCAAGGCACTCATGGCCGGGCCACGCCACGGGTACGCCGTCTCCACCGCTCTGCACCGCCTGGAAAAGCGTCAGTTACTGGCTGCTGAGTGGGGGATCTCCGACACAAACCGGAAGGTCAAAGTCTACCAATTGACAGACGCCGGTCAGAGGCAGCTCGAGAAGCGCTCCCGTATCTGGAACGAGTACGCTGACGCGGTGAGCAGAGTTCTGGAATCCGGTTGACAGGTGAAGTGAAGCGGCGACAAATGCGAAGCATCCACCCGAACCGACCGACCGAAGACGAGGTCAGCGCCGCACTCGATGCGGAGATCGAGTTCCATCTCGAAGAGTGTGTGCGAGAGCTCGTGGAGGCGGGACTCTCACCTGAGAAGGCGGAACGGGAAGCGAAGCAGCGCTTCGGTGACGCAAGGCGTTACCGACGAGGTTTGGAGCGCATGCATCGAGGCACGGTATCGCGTCTTAACAACCGCGGTTGGGCTCTCGCGCACGGGGCTTGGCTAGACCTGCGATACGGATTGCGATCCCTGGTGCAGCACAAGACGTTCACGATTGCGGCCGTGTTGTCACTCTCGCTTGGAATCGGCGCGAACGCGACCATCTTCAGTCTGGTGAACTCCCTGTTGATACGCCCGCTCGCTGTGCATGACCCGGGCACGCTGGTGTCGGTCTTCACCTCCGTCACGGGAGGCCAGGACTACGGCAACACTTCCTATCTCGATTACCTCGACTACAAGGAGAGGAACGAAGCCTTCACCGGTCTGGCCGCGTACGCATTTGCGCCGATGGCGTTGGGCGGGACCGAGCAGGCTCGCGTCATGCTAGGCCAGCTCGTGAGTTGGGATTACTTCGAAGTCATCGGTGTGACACCGCGACTTGGAAGGGGCTTCCTGCCGGAGGAAGACGAGGGCTTCGGTGGACCCACGGTGGTGGTGCTGAGTCACACTACCTGGCAAGAGCAGTTCAGCTCTGACGAAGACATCGTGGGTTCAACTGTCCGCATCAACGACCACCCGTTCACGGTTGTCGGCGTGGGGCCCGAGGGATTCACGGGCTTGAATGCCGGGGTCGGCGCCGCGGCTTGGGCCCCACTGTCCACTCTAGAGCAGGCACTCCCGTACACACCGAATACTGAAAGCCGTGTTGACCCTTGGCTCCAGCTCGTGGGACGTGTAAAACCCGGGATCGGCGTCGGCGAGGCCCGTGCCGGCCTCCAGGTCACGGCGCAGGTAATGGCCGTCGAATACCCCGAGAGCAACGGAAACAAGAGCCTGGTGGTCGAAGAGCTGGATCGGACGCGGCTGGGGATCCCCAGTGCCTCGGAGGACGCACGCCGCCTCTCCACTGTGCTGATGGGTGTCGTGCTGCTGGTACTGATGATCGCTTGCTTCAACGTTGCCAACCTTCAGGTGGCCAAGGCCACGGCCCGGCGCCGAGAGATCGCGATCCGCCACTCACTCGGCGCGTCGCGCTGGCGCATTGCTCGGCATCTGTTGGCGGAGAGCGTACTGCTGTCACTTCTCGCAGCCGCAGTAGGACTGTTGCTGGCGCTCTGGGCATCAGACGCACTCCAGTTGCTGCTGCCGAGATCTGAGGTTCCCGTCGAACTCAACATTGCGTTCGACGGTCGAGTGCTGGGATTCACATTGCTGCTGGCTCTGCTTGCGACTGTCGTGTTTGGACTCGCTCCCGCACTTCAGGTCCTGCGGCGTAATCAGCTTGATTCCTTGAAAGACAGTGTTGGTGCGAGCCAAGGCAGCGGAAAGATCGGGCTGCAACACTCGCTCGTGGTCGCGCAGGTCGCCCTTTCACTGGTACTGCTGAGCAGCGCCGGGCTGTTCGTGAGCAGTCTTAGTAACACGATTGCTCTCGATCCCGGTTTTGAATTGAGGAATGGCATCGTTGCACCGTTCAACTTGGGATACGGCCAATACACCGAAGAAGAGGGCCGGGAGCTGCAACGCCGCCTACTCGAACAGACCACGACGCTACCCGGCGTGCGATCGGCCACACTGGCGGCCTTCGTACCGCTTGGGCAGATCCATGGTCACCACGACATCTGGATTGAGGGTTATGAACCTGCGCCAGATGAACTAATGCTGGTAAAGCGAAACATGGTTTCGGCCGGCTATTTCGAGACTATGGGCATTACCGTATTGCAGGGGCGTGCAATCGACGACCGTGACAGAGAAGACACCGAACGCGTGGCGATGATCAACGAGACGATGGCGCGTCGCTATTGGCCCGATCGCGACCCAATCGGCCGCACACTCAGTGCCGATCTGGGAGTCCCTCGCTCGGTGATAGGTGTGATCGAAGACGGCAAGTACGCTTCGCTGCGCGAGTCCCCTGAATCCTACCTGGTAATCCCGCTGAGCCAGAGCGAATACCTAGAACGTGTGAATCTGGTCGTGCGGACCGTGGGTGACGCGCGACCCGTCATTCCGGTGGCACTCTCGACGACACGTCAGCTTGCGCCCGGCCTGCCTCAATCCGCCGCCATGACGATCCCGGAGTACCTCGATTACTCATTGGGAGCACTGAAGGGATCGGCAGTCCTTCTTTCCGCCTTCGGTCTGCTCGCTCTAGTGTTGGCAACGGTTGGGTTCTACGGAGTCATGTCTTACGCGGTGAGCCGGCGGACACGCGAGTTCGGCGTGCGGATCGCTTTGGGCGCCACTCGACGCAGCATCTTGAGAGCCGTGCTGCGACGTGGCTTCGTGACGACCCTAATCGGCACTGTAGTGGGGGTCGCGCTCGCACTTGCCACGACGAGACTCCTGGCAGGCATACTCTACGACGTGAATGCACTGGACCCCACCGTGTTCTCCCTGGTACTCGCCATTCTGTTTGCTACAGGCCAGCTGGCCTGCTACCTCCCTGCGCGGGCAGCGTCCAAGGCGGATCCGGTAGCTGCTTTCAGAAGCGAGTAGGGAACAGAAGAACATCCGTTCTGTCCTCTTTTTCGAACACCACTCCTAACGCGCCGGGCACATAAGTCCTTTATCTAAAACCACTTACGTCTACATCTCCGGTCTGGCCCGTCTATTGCGTATAGTAGATAGGTAATGCATATTGTGAATATGTATTAGATGATCATGTGTCTCTCCGACCCGACTGACCGGAGTTGGGAATGAGCAAGAAACCAGCGGCACTGGCGACCTCCTTGCTTCTCTTGTTTTTGAGCGGAGCTGGAACGGCCGCGCAGTCTGTTTGGGTCGGCGGCCGCGCCGGTTTCGGCGTTGCCAACGCCATTTTTGAAGACGACTTCTCCAACGGACGCGTGGACCCTCTCTCTCGTTTCGAGTCGAGGCGCTCTACTCGCAGAAGGGCTGGTCGGAGTACAACACCGGGGGCGGTCGCCGGCTGACTCACTTCGACGTGCCTCTGCTCCTCGGCATACACGCTCCGTGGAAGGTGTCGCCGCACCTGCTGCTCGGCCCTGCTTTGAGTCTCGAAGTAGGCTGCGCCGTCACCGGCGTTCCAGAGATTGGAAGCGTGTCCTGCGATGACTCACAGCTGGAGTGGCAGCGCGCCAAGGTCTTCTTGGGAGGCTTCTGGGGTATCGGTGTCAGCGCTCCCTTCTCCAAGGGTAGGATACACATCGAGGCACTGATGAACCTCACGCTCACAGACCTGAATCGCGAACCCCTGCCGCGAGGTCACATCAGTACTGGCAGCGTCATTCTGTCGTTGGGCTATGCCGTACCGCTGGGAGGCAACTGACATGACCGTAACACCGTCCTTCAGAATCATGGCCCGACAGCTTGGTTACGTCATTGGCACAGCGCTCGTGTGCGCCTGTGGAGAAACGACATTAGAGCCCGTGACCGTCACACCAACCCAAGGCCTACAGGGTTTCGCGGCACAACTGGACAGCATCAGGGTTGAGTTGGGGATTCCGGGCATGGCGGCAGCAATCGCACAGAACGATGGAATCGTGTGGGCGCGCGGGTTCGGCCTCGCAGATGTCGAAACGGGTAGACCCGCAGCTGACACAACGTCCTTCCCCGTTGCGTCAGTCACCAAGACCATCGGCGCGATCGTCCTAATGCAACTGGTTGAGGAAGGCCTGGTCGACCTCGACGATCCCATCAGCGATTACGGCGTGAGTTTCGATGCTCAGGGCGTGGTCACGGTGAGACATGTCTTCAATCACACTTCGGAGAACATCGCTGGAGCAGTCCACAGGTACAACGGAAGCCGCTACGTGTCATTGGGAGAAGTGATGTTGAGCGCCAGCGGTAAGACATTCTCCCAGCTGCTGACCGAGCGCATATTGACTCCGCTCAGTCTACGTCATACCGCACCGGATCCTAACCTGCTAGCGGACTTCTTCGTGACGGGGCTGGATCGACAACACTTCTTGGCGAACATGGCCATGCCGTACGAGGTGGTCGACGGTCAGGTTGTGCAGTCGGGCTTCTACCGTCATTTCAGTCCTTCCGCCGGCCTGGTGGCGTCGGTCAGAGACCTGGCGATGATCTCCTTGGCACTGGATCAGGACCAGCTACTCGATCCAACCACCAAAGAGCAGATGCTCTCGCCGTCGATCGAGATCGACGGCCCGGATAAGACGTACGGCCTAGGCTGGTACGTGCAGTGGCAGGACGGGGTGAAGCTCGAGTGGCATGGCGGTGAATGGAACGCCCAGTCTGCGCTGCTCCTTCGTGCGCCCGAGCAGCAACTCACGTTTGTCGCTGTCGCCAACACACGACGCATGAGCGGAGCGTATCAGATGGGCATCGGCGACGTAATGCAGTCGGGCCCCGGGCGGTTGTTCGTGGAGGCCTTTGTGTTGGGTAACGAACCGCTGCCGTAGGGAACATCGAACATCGAACAGGGAACATCGGACACTGAACATTGAACGATCGTCTACCTCACAGTTCTATGTTCCCTGTTCGATGTTCCCTACTCCGCCCGCAGCGTATTCATAGGATCCACCGCTGCTGCCCGCCGTGCCGGAAGATATGTGGCGAGCAATGCCACCAAGCATAGAGATCCGGGCACACCGAAGAACGTCACAGGATCGAGTGCGCTCACGCCGTAGATCATGCCGGACATGAGCTGACTTGCGCCAAGCGCGGCACTGAGTCCCAACACGACGCCCACCGCCACCAGCACCATCCCCTTACGAATCACCATTCCAACGACTCGGCTTTGGTCGGCTCCCAGGGCCATCCGAATGCCGATCTCCCTCAGTCTCTGGCTAACCGAGTACGCCATGACGCTATAGATGCCAATCGCGGCCAAGATCATCCCGAGAATCCCGAAGATACCAAGAGTGGCACCGCCCAATCGCGCGGGGAACAACGCTACGCCGAGCTGACTGTTCATGGTGCGGAGATCGGCGACCGGCATCGAAGGATCGAGGCGCTCTACCTCCCTGCGAAGCAACAGGGCCAACGACCCTGGCTCCCCCGTAGTTCGCACGTGCGCGGTCATCGGGAAATTCCACTCTTGTGCCTGGGCCAGATACATGTAGTCGAGGGGTCCCTCACCCAGGCTGCGGTACTTGCCCGTCTTCACGACTCCAATCACTTCGCGTTCTTCGCCAGCAGTCCGCACGATCTTGCCGACGGCGTTTTCACCAGGCCAGAACCGATCGGCGAACTTCTGATTCACGACGAGCACCGGTGCGCCATCGGCGCCATCCAGATCAGAGAATGCGCGACCCGCGAGCGTGGGAATACCCATCGCCTCGAAGTATCCAGGCGTCACCACGTTGTACGAAATGCTCATGCCCTCATTGGCCACAGGCTCGTACCCGGGGATCGACACCCCCCGGTCGGAGCTGCTGAGGCTCAACGGGACAGAGCGGCCAAAGCCCACAGCCTGAACGCCCGGCAATACCCTCAGGCCGGCCTCGAGCTCGCGATAGAACGTCTCGGCGCGGTCCCTATCGTAACCCTGGAGACCGGGATCGACTGACGCCAACAGCAGGTTGTTCGACTCGAAGCCCTTGTCCACTGTAGTCGCCGCCTGCAAACCTCGCAGGAAGAGGCCGGAGCTGATCAGCAGCAAGATCGAAAGCGCCATCTGAGCCACCACCAGCGTGTTGATCAAGCGGTTCTTGCTGCCGGGTTCCTGTGTGATCTCGCCCTTCAGCGCCGACACCACTTCGGGACGTGACGCCTGCAGTGCGGGAGCGAGCCCGAACAGGATCCCAGTGAAGACCGACAGTCCAAGGGTGAACATCAAGGCGGTTCGGTCTAGCGTGAGACCGAAGTCCCCGTGATAGTCGATCGGGAGACGCAGTGAGTTCGCGATGCCGACCGCCCAGTACGCGAGGGTCAATCCGGCTCCGCCCGCGATAAGCGAGAAGATGAGGCTCTCAGTCAGCAACTGACTGATTATGCGCCCACGCTTCGCACCCAGACTGAGGCGAATCGCCATCTCCTTACGGCGCTCACCAGCGCGAGCCAGGAAGAGGTTAGCCACATTGATGCAGGCGATCAGCAGGAGAAACGCCACGACTAACATGATCACCGCCGACATTCCCACCTGAGCGTTGCGGAACATCGGGTGTATCCCCGCCTTTCGCTGCGGTACGAGGTTGATCCCGGAATCCTCATAGTGGTCCGGCAGCTCTTCACGCATTTGAAGGATGAACGCGTCCAGGTTCTGTCGCGCTTGTTCTACAGTGACCCCAGGAGCCAATCGGGCCACGACGTTCATCCAGTTGCTGTCACGCGCCTCGATCAGGTTCCACCCCGGCATCAGTTCTCCCTGCATCATGAGCGGCGCGTACAGCGGCGGATCGACTATCGGCATTGCGCCGCGAAAGCCCTCACGAGCTACTCCGACCACCGTCCAGGATTGTCCGTTTAGGGTGACGGTGCGACCCACCATCGAGGGATCAGCGCCAAACCGACTCTGCCAGAACGAGTGGCCCAAAACGAGAACGCGGTGTGCCCCGGGGTCGACCGCTTCCTCCGGTAGAAACCCGCGGCCCAAGAACGGTGCAGATCCCAGGACGCCGAAGTAGTTGGCCGAGACCATCATCCCCAACGCACGCTCGCTCCGCCCGTCCGCGCTGAGGCTCATGGGCGTGAATGTCCATGCAGCCACCTCGCCATCGAAGGCATCCACCCGATCACGCAGGTCCTGGTAATGGGGAATCGAGTTGGACCCATAGACCATGTCACCGGGCCAGGTGCGATAGAGCTGCACCAACTCGGCGTCGTTCCGCACCTCAGGCAGAGGCCGGAACAGGAGTGCATGGACCGCGCTGAAGACGGCCGCGTTGAGCCCGATGCCCAGCGCCAAGGTTACAACCGCGGCCGCGGTGAACATGGGGTTCTTCACTAGCATACGGACGGCAAAGAGCAGGTCTTGGCGCAGGTTACCCATGCGGGAGCTCCAGGTTGGTAGAGGGGTGAAGTCTAGGATAGTCCTACGGTTCGAGTCGGCCTGAGGTTTCCGAACGTCGAACGCCGAACGTCGAACATGACTTCTTGACGCCGCTCTGACGCGCGTTGGCGAGGCTTTCGGCAGCTACCAACGAAGCAGCGTGAACTAAGCAAGTGGAGGTACATCATGCTGAGACGTGCAATCGCACTCATCCTCGCGGCGTGCACCGTGTCATGCCAGACTTGGACGTCAACTCATCTCTCGCCAGAGCAGTATGTGCGCGACAAGCGACCGAACCAAGTTCGTGTCCTCTTAGCGGACGGTCGGTGGCTTACGCTCCACCGCCCGGTCATTGGCGGAGATAGCCTGCACGGCGCAGTGTTTCCCGGCTCGGAGGCAATCACCACAGTCCCCTTGGCCGGCGTTCGCGGTGTACTGGTGCAAAAGGCTGATCCCTGGACAACCGGCGCAGTCGTGCTGGCGGCCGGCTTCACCGGCATTTTGGTCGCCGGTGCCTTGCAGGGCAGTTCCCAGCCGCGACGAACCACCTCAACGGGAGCTGAGGGCATCCAAATAGGATCATGCCCGCTGGTGTACAGTTGGGATGGAAACGACTGGCGGCTCGACTCGGGGACCTTCAGCGGGGCCTTGACTGAGGGTGCGGCTCGAACCGAGGTCGACAATCTGCTGTACGCGGTTCCACATGAAGGAACTCTGCGCCTCAAGCTGGCCAATGAGATGCCAGAGACCGACTACGTGGATGCGCTCACGGTACTTGCTGTCGACCATCGGCCCGGAACGCAGATCGTACCGGATGCGTTTGGAGGCCTGCACACCGTATCACAGCTGCGCGCCCCTGTTAGAGCACGCGACTTCCGTGACCGCGACGCCATGGAACGCATCGCCGCTTCTGACGGTTGGCACTGGGAGTCGGCTCTCAGTGACAGGGACTCGGCTCGGGTGGAGGACGTGCGTGACGGACTCCAGTTGACGTTCACTCGCCCACCGGGCGCAGTCGCGGCAACCCTTGTGCTGGACGCCACCAACACTCCTTGGGCCGGACATCTCAAGAGCGAGTACATCATGGCGCACGGGGCAGCTACGGCGGCGTGGTACGACTCGCTCGATGCGGATGTCACCATGGTCACACGCCTCGCGGAAAACATGATCCGAGAGGCCTATTTGGTGGCCTCTGTCTGGACCGGTGAAAGCTGGCTGAGCCAGGGCCACTACTGGGAGGCTGGGTCCGAGGTGGGCAAGCGTCACGCGGTGCGCCTTGATCTCTCGCTGGTCGTGGGCGACACGGTGCGCGTGCGGCTGGAGTCCGCACCCGCATTCTGGTTGATCGACTACGCGGCAATCGATTACTCAGACCCTCAGCCCTTTTCCAGACACGAGGTCGAAGCCAGCCGCGTCGTCGCAGCGGGTGGTGAGCGCATTCGTTCCCGTCTCGCGGCCGTAGACCGTGAGTACGTGGTGCTCGACGCTGGTGACTATTATGAGCTCGAATTCCGGGTACCCGATGTGCCACCAGGGACGGCCAGAAGCTATCTGCTGGAATCCAGCGGCTGGTATCGAGTCCACACGGACCAAACTCAACCTGCGCAGATCGCGCTGCTGAGACAAGCGGACACGGAACGCTACGGCATTTCCAAGATCTCGGTCGCGCGCCTCAACCAAGTGCTGAATGGCATAAATGCGAGGTAGGCAGTAACAACATCGAACGGGGAGCATAGAACGTCGAACGTCGAACAGGGAAGATCGAACATAGAACATCGAACATTGCAGATCGAAGGATCGACTGCCACCAGGCTCAGAGTTCGACGTTCGACGTTCGACATTCGACGTTCGATGTTCGATGTTCTATGTTCCCTACTCCACCCGCAGTACCTCCTGCGGGTCGACTCTCAGCGCCCGGAGTGCCGGCACCATACAGGCCAGCAATGCCACGACAACCAGGAAGAGGCTCACTGCCCCGTAGGTGAGTGCGTCTGTGGCTGAGACATCAAAAAGAAGACTGTCCAGCACACGACCACCTGCAAATCCACCTGCAAGACCAACGAGGATTCCGAGACCGACCAGCGTCATTCCCTTGGCAACCACCAGGCCCATGACGTTTCCGGGCCTGGCGCCCATCGCGATGCGGATGCCCAGCTCGCGAGCACGTTGTCGTACGAAGTACGCCAGCACGCCGTACAAGCCCATGGCGGCCAAGATCAACGCGACGACCCCGAACAGCGCCACCAGCACCATACGAAACCTGGGCTGTGCCAACGACCGGGACAGTCGAGACTCCATCACCTCCAGCCCCGATATCGGGATGTCTCGCTCGACCTCCCATATTGCGCGCCTCAGCGCGGGTGCCAGTTCCAGTGGATTACCGGCCGCTCTCACGAACAAATTGGATTGAATACGCGGGAACTGATCGCCCGACATGTAGAACACCCTCGGGAAGTCAGCTTCGAGACCGAATTCCTTGACGTCACCCACCACACCGATCACCTGATAGTTCATCCCCCAGACGAAGAGATCGTGACCGAGCGGATCTTCGTTGGGAAAGAAATACTCCGCCATGGTGGCGCTGATCACCACGACGTTCGGTGTTCCCACTCGGTCATTGCGATCAAAGACACGACCGCTCAGGAGCGGGATGCCCATAGTCTCGAAATAGCCTGCGGAGGCAATACGACGCTGTCCCGACATTTCGGCCCGTTCCGCCGCGCTCGCCGGAGGATTGTCGGTCCGGTAGATCGTGTTATAGGTGCCGCCGGACCGAATGGGAGGCTGGTCAATCGAGCCGACGGAAATCACACCGGGAAGCGCGCCGACTCGATCATACAGCAGCTCCCAGGTCTGCCCTGATTCCTCGGGCGACTCATACTTCCAATCTGGAAGCTGAAGCTCGGCCCCGAGGATCCCCTCCTCGGGGAATCCAGGGTCGACTTCGTTTAGCTGTGAGTAGCTTCGGATGAGCAGGCCCGAGGCGATCAACAACATCAGGGACAGGGACACTTGAGCGACTACCAGGGCACTCCGGAATCGCGACTTGGCTTGGCTGAATCCCCGCGCGCCGCCAGCCTTGAGGGTGTCAGCCAAACCGAGGCCGGTTCCCTTGAAGGCCGGCACCACGCCGAACAGCAGGCTGGTCATGAGCGACAACACGAAAGCAAAGAGTAGCACACTGCCGTCGATCGTGATTTGATCGAGCCTAGGCAGGTTGCCGGGTCCCATGGACTTGAGAGCGCTGATACCCAGACGCGCTAGTAGCAATCCCACCGCCCCCCCAGCCAGCGCTACAATCACGCTCTCAGTCATAAGCTGCCGCACCAAGCGCGTTCTCAACGCTCCGAGGGAGAACCGCACTGCCATCTCGGTGCCTCTGGCGGTGGCTCTCGCCAGCGCAAGAGAGGCGACGTTCGCACATGCGACAAGTAGTACCAGTCCCACCAAGCCAAACATGATGAGCAGTGTGGAGCGCGTGCCGGCAAAATAGCGCTCGTGCAGCGAGACCACTCGAACACGCCAGGCTTCGTTTGTCTCTGGGTATTGCCGCTCCAGTCTTCTGGCAATTGTGTTGAGTTCCGCATACGCCTGTTCGATCGAGATGCCGTCTGCCAGACGCCCCAGCATGTTGAAGTTGTTGTTCCCCCGACTCTGTGTGTACTGGTTTCTGGCCTGCATCGGGAACCAAAGCTCGACACCGTTGGGGTAGTCGAAACCCACTGGCATAACGCCAACTACTTGGTACGGCTCACCATTGATGGTCACGGACGAACCGATGACTTCTCGACTGCTGCCGAGTCGACGCTGCCAGAATCCATCGGAGATCACTACTACGTTCTGGTCGCCGTTCCGCTCCTCTTCCAAGAGGAACGATCGACCCAATTGAGGTGCTACGCCGAGCGTGGAGAAGAGATTATGCGATGCGAGGGTGCTGCTGACCCGCTCCGGCTCCTCACCGCCAGTGATGATTGCGCGAGGCGTGAAAACGAGGATCGCGGCCATGGATTGCAGCGCTTCGGTCTGCTCCCTGTAATCCCAATAGTCCAGTGCCGATGTCGAGTTGGAGTTCCTTACGTCGTTGGCGCTCCAAACCCATACCAGCTGATCGGGATCCTCGAACGGCAGGGGCCGGAGCACAGCAGAGTTCAGCGTGCTGTACATCAACGTCACTGCACCGATGCCAATGGCGAGTACCATTACGCTGGCAGCGGTGTACCCAGGGTTCCGCACGAACAGTCGGAGCGCGAAGCGGATGTCCTTGACTATGTCTTTCATGGCGCCGAATCTCGGCTTTCTCGTCAGCGGTTCTGACTCAGGGATGAACGGTCGGCCACCACGCAGCGCCGGAGCAGTGCGCTTGAGGGAATAGCGGGAGCCGATGGTCAGGGCCTGCCACCAGTACCAGCGATCAGCCTTGCGGAGGCCTGCTCGACCGCTGCCACTCACCCGCACTTTTTCCGCGTATGCCTCTTGCAGGTCGCCCAGGATGGTGCCGCGTACCATACCGGCTGGAAGACAGGCCGACAGCAGCGCTTCGGCTCTGCGCGGCGGGGACGGCTGGGCAGCGCTACTCATCGCGGTTCCAACACCGATTCCAAGCCTTCCCACAACCGCATCCACGCCTCCCGCGATCTACGGAGAGCCTCGAGACCCCGAGGTGTGACCTCGAGAAACCGCTTGGGTCGGCCACCCCGGCCCGGCGTTGGATCACCCAGGCTCGAGGAGATCATCCCCTTCTCTTCAAGACGGTCCAATGTGACGTACAGTGCGCCGCGCGACACGCTGCGTTTCACTCTCCGGCCCAGCTCCTCCATGACGTTGGTGCCGTAGGCGTTCTCCCTGAGCTGAAGCACAGCCAACAACACCATTTGCTCGAGTTCCCCTAGATATTTCGCTCGGTTCATTTAGTCCTCGGGAGCGTAACGGGACCCGGCGCTAGCCAATCATACAAAATAGACGAGATGTTGTGGCAGATGGTTTCAGGTGTGGTTGGAATGGCGGCCGGTGGCAACGAGGTGGGATCGCCTGAGACTGAGGTCGTTTAGGGTGACTCGAGCGGAGGGTACCCATCACATCCGAAGGCTTCCCGCATTCTGGGCATCACCTCCTCGTATGACTCGATCCCCTCAAGGGCTTGCTCGACTAGATCTGGAAACTCACTTTGCGCAACCTCGAGAGCGGCTCTAGCGCGGGAGATCAACTCCCTTTCCTGATAGACGAGTGTGCAGCTCTCCTCCGCACGCGCGCGCCGGTCAACGTCTTCGAGCATGTACAGCAACGCCAACGCGAGAAAGGCACTCGCCGGCGTGGAATAACCACCGTCCGGATCGTACCGGATCGCCTTGTCCAGCCAAAGCTCAGCCGTCCCAGGCATCAGTCGCTGTTGCACAAGGCGACTGCCAACCTCGAGATACGTCCGAGCAACAGCCGTGAGAGCAGCACGATCATCCGAACCCTCTGCAGCCAATGTCAAGAGAGAGTCCGCCAACACGAGCGCCGCCGAGTCGGCCTCGGTTGCAGATTCGAAGGTCAGTGCGGTTCCATCCGTCAGCAGTCTCGCTGCTGCGATGCGGGCTGCTGAGTTCATTGGGTCGGCCTCCCACACACGACGGTACATGGCAACCGCCGAGTCACGCGCACCGGCGTCCGCAAGCGCGACAGCTCGGGCCATCTGAAACGACCGGAAGACTCGTTCCGCCTGCTCTGCGGCTTCACGATATCGTTCCGCTCGTCTCCAGGCATCGGATACCACTGTATGGACCTGGGTCACGGCTTCCTGCGTCCACCAATCCACAGCTCCCGAATCGGACAGCGTCTGAGCCAGGCCAATGGCCTGGACGTAGATGGTCGTATCACCCGGCAGCGTCGAATCGAGGGCGTACCTTTCAGTGATCGCATCGAGAGCACACCTCCACATCCGATACTTCAGACACATCCGCGCGAGGAGGCGCCGGAACTCAGCGTCACTGCCGTAGTGGCGCGTGCCATCACGCATGATCTGAACTGCCGTCTCGTGTCTCCCCAGTCGGTCCATTAATCCCGCGATCCTAAGTCGGCGAAGGACATTCCCGGGATCCGACTGGACCTCGCGCGTCCGGGCATCCATGGCCCTCGCTGTGTCACCGCGCCTCAAGTACTCCTCTCCAAGGCCCTCCCACGCTCGCGTAAGCATGGAATCCCCTGCAGCGGCTCGCTCGAGCGCCCACACCATGCTGTCCTGCTGTTGCGTAAAGCGGAACATGAAAGACAGACACAGGGCGGCGGACGGATGGTTCCTGCGCCGCGCAAACGCATCCTCGGCTCGGCCCCGAGCCCCCGCGTAATCCTCATCCATAACGCCCACCCAGCATCCCCGCGAATTGCGGGCGGCTCTGACGACGTTGGAGAGCGTGTCTCTGAGGATCCCGTTGACGATTCCAGCGAAGCCGTCCGGCGTGACTCCCGAGTCTGCCTGAACGGAAAGTGATGCAGTGAAGTGTGGGATACCCCCCCTCAATCCCATCTCGATCACGCTGAGGTCTGCTCGGGGGGCACCCGAGTCACGCTCGAACGTCCCGACGACGAGGATGTCGGCGAGCAGGATAGCTGCCTGTGCTCGAGCCGCTTCAGTCGTGAGAAGCGCCTGGCAGTTGTCGCTCAGTGAGCAATACCAGATCGTCCGAATCAGATCCGGACGCCAAGGGCTCAGCCGGTCGCGCAAGCGCTGCGCCATCTCCACTACGTACGCCGAGTCTGCTACCGGATCAGCAGGAAGGGGTGGGATGATGAGGACGCCTTCAGGAAGCCGTTGGCCAGCTCCAAGACCCGGGCAGGTAAGCACAGCCCAGATGGAGAGCAGTCCTGTTCTGACCGCTCGACTCATGATAGCGGACAGACTGCCGGTCCGTTACGGCACATGCCTCGGACAACACACTCCATGACAGTTCCTCCCCTCCCGAGGATTGACCGGAGTACTCCTCGTCAGGAGAGCGAGACCCGATCGGCGTCAAAACACGCGTGGGAATGCCCTCTCGACGCCGACATTGAAGGTACGATGGGTTTGCTTGGGATGCCAGAAACGCGGGAGTGTGTGACGCAAAAAAGCCGGTCGGGTAACCGACCGGCTCTTCCCTCCATGACAGACGAGGACGTGCTGGCCCTACCTCTGCTCGTACACGCTCCTGCCGCCTCTTCCATCGAACGCGATTACGCTATATGGCTGCGGATTCGGCCCTTCCATTCCAGGTGAGCCGACAGGCATCCCCGGTACGGCCAGTCCGGCAACCTCATCTGGTCTCTCAGACAGTAGCCGATCGATCACGTCAGCCGGCACGTGCCCTTCGACCACGTAGCCATCCACCGTAGCTGTGTGGCATCCCTCCAACGCGCGTGATACGCGGTACTCCGACTTGAGCTCGATGAGCCGTTGGTTTGTGACGTTTCTAGCGTCGACTTCGTAGCCGTGCTCTTGTAGGTGAACCACCCACTTGTCACAGCAGCCTCACGTAGGCGTCTTGTAGACAGTCACAACCGGTGCGGCGACTGCTGGCTGGCTAGTGACAGCGACTGCTGTGGCCACCAAGGCCACTGCTGCCGCTCCCACCGCTCCAATCTTGAGGATCTTCTGGTTCATGGTCCCTCCTGGCTCTTGGGCGAAGCAAGCACTCTCGCCAGTTAACACCTCTGCGTCAAGGCCTGCACACTGGATACGCCCGCCAACCGCCCGTAGCTTTGGAGCGGAGGCTAAGACATGTCCGCGACCTCGCGATCAGCCGCCAAATGCAATCCAGTGAACTGACAGCTCTCACCGAAGAACACATCGGCGATCTCGCACCGGTGTCCATTCGGCAACCGGTGGGCACCTTCGCGCTCACACCGGCCAGCCTTCTATCGCTGCGCGCCGTGAGCGAGCGAGCCGATCTACTCGAAGGACGAGGTCTCGACTGGGGCTGCGGAACTGGTTGCCTCGCAATCGTCGCCGCGAAGACACCCGGGGTCGAGTCGTTGGTTGGAATAGACATATCACAGTCCAATGTGGCCGCTGCTGAGGGCAATGCCGCATTGAATGGTGTCCACAACAAGACAACGTTCGTGCGCGCCGATTCCTACCGTGCGGCGACAAAGGCGGGTCGGGCGGTCATGAATCGGATTCGTGGCCGGCTCGATTTCATAATCGGCAATCCACCAGGTGGGGAGACGGGCGACGGCCTAACGTTGCGGCGGGCGATGCTGTCCGGCGCGCCAGAATTCCTCAAGCCCAAAGACACTACACCGAAAACCGGATACATACACTGGCCAGCGAAACACATGGCCTGAGATTCGAGGGCACAGTTGCAAGTACCGATTGGGCGCCCTATGATCTCGCAAGATCAGACCTGCGCGAGCTGTTTGACGTGTACTTGGCGCAAGAGCAATCGGGCGGATTGGAGTATGCGTTTGGCGATCCGAGGAACGGTGGTGAGACCCTGCTTACTGCGGCTGCAGCATGCGACGTACATCGCAACTCCGGATTGAACCCACTGACCAAATGGCAGGTGCATCAGTATAGGTTCTGCCGCGCATGATTGCGCTGAAGCCGAGCTGGCGAGAACCGTGATAGAACACTAGGAGACTTGGAGGCTCCGAACCTATGGACTACCCAGAAATGATCACGCGCCTGCCAATGGCAGACATCTCGTTCGACGGAGTAGAAGGCTGGTTGCTACAAGGAGATGATCAGCAAGCGGTCTTCATGGACATCGCA
>JBDHHP010000111.1:0-13772 GCA_039589275.1 Gemmatimonadota bacterium
CAAGACCATCATCGGCCGAGATATGAGGAGTCGCACCCTGGCGAGCCAACGGGTGGAGGTGCAACTCGCATGCAGGGTTCTCAACACAATGACCCGTCTCGGGATGCCCGACAGTTACCGAGTGGGGTGATTCTGTCTCGGGGAACGGGGCCCGCGCTCAGTTCCGAGCCATGCAACAAAGCCCTGCACCGCTGCCGAACGTGTCGGCAGATCCCCTAGCAGGCCAGCTTCCTTATAAGATCAACGCCCCGGCGTGGCGCAGTGGCGGGACCCAGCCTACGGCACGCTGGGGTCTATGCCGGATAGGTCGATCTCTCGGCTTATCGAATCCGCCGGTGCAGTCAAGTCGAGTCTCAGTGCCGCGCGGTCTCCAACGCGGACTTCGAGGGTCTCGAGGTGGTTGGGCAGCCGCACTTCATAGCTGGCCGTCGATGCAGTCGCGTTGCGAATTTGAAATCCGTTCGGCAGGACCACGATCTCCTCGCTGCCGTCTCCTCCCATTACTCCGGCCGACGCCGATGCCGTGGGGGCCACCGTGAGATAGAGGGTGCCTCCTGCTTGTACGTGGATTACCTGCAGCATGAACTCGGGGCCGGCCGGCGTGAACGTGATCACCGAGCTGATCTCACCGGACTCGACTGGAGCCGGTGCCACCTCGGGCTGCTCCACGGGCTCTCCCACGACCAGTGACTTCAGCGCGTCCCAGCCCTCCACCAGCCATGCGCGGGCCGGCGTCGCGGAGAGCGCGGCTGCGAGTATCACGATCGCCGCGGCCGCTCGCGTCACACGCCACCTGGTCCAGTGCCGCTGCGGCAGCGAGGGACGGATTGTCCCGAGTACCTCGGGAGGGCTCGAGTCGCCGGTTGCGGGAGGCTCGTCCGTCAGCTGCAACGCGGAGCTTAACTCCTGTGACAGCCGGCGCAGTTCGTCCGTTTTGCGTTGGCAATCGTCGCATCGGTCGAGGTGAGTGCGAAACAACCGTGCTTCCTCCTCCGAACACTCTCCGTCGAGGAGCCTGATCACGTCACCGTCTTCCAGGTGTCCTCCGTCACCGGCTGCCGGTTGCATCATGAGAGTGTCCCCGCTACCTGAGCTAGTTCGTTGGCCAGCTTCCTGAGCGCACGCGCGATCATCGTGCCCACCGATCCGGTTGTCGTGCCGACCGCCTCGGCGATCTCCTTGTGAGAGAATCCTTCCTCCCGCATGAGCAAAACGGTGCGGTCTCTAGTGGAGAGCTTCCGCAACATCTCTCTCACCAGCCTACGACGTTCATCTCGCTCCAATTGCTCGTGTGGACTCGGCGGTGCGTCCGCCTGCGGCGCCCTGGAAGGGGCCTGGGAAAGCGCGACCGCGTGCCGCCGCCTCTTCCACTCGTCGCGCACGACATTGGTAGCCACCGTGAACAGCCACGCTCTGAGATTGTCGGCTCTCGCCGGCGGCTGCCTGACCAGACGCAGATACGATTCCTGGGCGGCATCAGCTGCCTGGTCCGCATCCCCCGTGAGGCGGGTGAGGTAGCGGATCAGGGCACCATGGTGTGCGGTGAACAGCGCGTTGAGGTCCACGACACACAACGTTGCAGCTTGGATTCCCCGTGGGGAAGTGCAGCCCAAACATGAAGCCATCGCTCCGGCGGCTCTCTCAGTGCCAAGTCAGCCCGAGGGTGAACACCACAGATACGTCAGTGGCGTCGTTGAAAAACAGTAACATGGTGTCGACGTTTGGCGTAACGAAGAAGTTGCCGCCCAGGTGTAGGTCGAAGCCGGACCCGGCATTGAATGCGATGCCGCTCTCCTCGTCGCCCATCCACGACTCTTCACCCGCGGCGACACCGAACCCCAGCTTCAAGAACCACTCTTGCAGCGGCAGGCGGCTCTCCCGTCGCTCGTAGAACGGGAAGATCGAGCCGGTCGCGGTAACGGCCACTCGGTTCGTCTCGATACCAGTATGCTCGTCGCGCCACCAGTGTAGCACTTGGCCACCAAACTGAACTCGTGAGTTGGGTGTCCCGCCCATGCGCACGTAACCGGCCGCACCGCGGGTCCCATCCGTCCAGCCACCGCCGCCGCCGAAGCTCAGCCAGAAGCCCTTGTGGGTGCCATCGTGCTGTGCCCAGCCGGCTCCGCTGGCCCAGACGGCGATGGCGATCAGGAGAACTGCCGATTTCTGGAACATGTGGCGCCCCACCGTGTATTATGTATTATACATATCTAGTTGTAGATTATGTATCCGTACCGTCGTCCACCCAATGAACGATCGACGGGAGCGCATTCTGACGGCGTCCCGACCAGTGAGACGGTTAAACAGGACGGCGTAGATAGGATGTCTAGATACGGCCGGGTCCGCAGATTTGTTGGCGGACTGAGAAAACTGACTTTGCTAGCGGCGGTAGCCCATCTTCCCGTTGGAGGGGCAGCGGCCCAGAACGAGGGTGGTCGGGGTGGGTCTATTGCCGGCACCGTTTTGGCAGCGGATCTGTCGGCTCCCCTCTCGTGGGCGACAGTGTCCATCACGCAAATCTCCTCCCCGACTGCGGCTGGAGAGACTGAGTTCCCGCGCGACCGCACCGCGATTACGCTCGACGATGGTGTGTACCGCTTCGCGGACCTACCCGCAGCCGAATACCGACTCCGTATCAGACGGATCGGATACCACCCCGCCACGATAGAAGTGGAACTCAGGCAACCGAACAATGTCACTGTCTCGGCAGCCCTGGAACTTGCTCCGGTGCGCCTTGAGAGGGTTGAGGTGACGGGGATTACTCCCGACAAGTACGACCGGGCCGAGGAGGGGAACGGCGACGCCGGGGAAAGGCGGATCGGGATAGAGCGATGGCGGCAGCAAGCCTTTCTCGGTAGCGACGTTAGGGCTCTCACGCACGGGGATGTTCTCGAGGCGGTCACCTTGGGGACCGCCGATCCCCTGCGAGCCCTGCAGCGGCTCCCGGGAGTGTCCACGCGCGACTCGTGGACGGCCGAGATCTGGACGCGTGGTGCCTCGTGGGGTCAGACGCGCATCTACTTCGATGACCTCCCGCTGCTGAACCCCCTGCACGCAGGCGGTGTGACCTCGGCGGTGAATGAGGATATTCTAGGATCAGTCTTGTTCCATCCCGGTGTCCGACCGGTCACCTTGGGTGAAGGCGCGGCCGGTGTCGTGCACCTGCGTTCCCGTCCCGCCGGGGGACACGGAGACCTGCGGGGTTATGCCGGCGCATCATTGTTCTCAGGGGGCATCACGATCGAGCGCCGGCTCTGGGGCGGCCGAGTGGGTGCGCTGTTGGGGGGGCGCAGGTCGGCCATCGCAGGAAAGAACCTGGACAACCTGCCGCAGGAGTATGGGGACCTGGCGGCACGGTTCGATGTCGATCTCGGGAGGGAGTGGTCGCTCGAGGCGAGTGGGTTGTGGGAGCGGGATTGGATCCATGACGATCTCCCCGACGGGCCTAAAGACAACGAGTTCGCGTGGGGCAACACGGTCGGCAGGCTCACGCTCGATGGGCCGGTCCCGGGAGCCAATTCACGTCATACCGCCGGGTTCTCACAGTTCGATCTGTCCGTGACACAGACCCGGTCGGCGGCGTCGATCGATCGCTTCAACAGTCGCTATCCCACGCAAGGGAACACCAACGGGCGTATCAACCACTTCGTGTTGAGCGGTGAGTTCGGGTCGGTGATCCCCGAACAGGACATGGACGGTTGGCGGGCCGGATACCAGTTGCTGCATCGTTTCCTCAAGTATGACGGGGCGCCCGCGGCCCCCTACCCGATACAGACGTTCGAGGGTCCGCTCTCTCTGCGGCGAGAACTCACGGTTGGCTCCCTATGGGGTGAAGCTCGCTGGAAACCCGCCAGCAGGCTCACCGTGCAAGGTGGGATGCGGGTGGAAGCTTCCCCCACCGTACGAGACGAGGGTCGTGTCAGGTTGGCCCCTCGAGCGTCGGCCCGCTACGCGGCAACCGAGCGCCTTAGTCTGTCCGCCGGTGTGGGCCGCAGCTTTCAGTACCTGCAGATGTTGACCCAAGCCGGGTTGAGCATCGGACCCGGCCTCGCGACCAGCCACGTCTGGCTCCTGGCGGGGCCGGAGACACCGGCAACCAGAAGCGACGTGGTTTCACTGGGAGCGGAGCAATGGTTGAGCGATCGCTGGCTGACATCGGCCACTTTGTACCTGCGGCGCGTCAGCGGTATCACGCTTGTCGATCCGACTCCTGGGCCGCTCCCGGCGAGGCCGCGTATCGTTTCCGGCGACGGCGAGGCCCGCGGATTCGAGGTGTCGTTGCGGCGCATGGCAGGGAGCTTCACGATGTCGGCGAGCTACAGTCTGGGCGTATCCGATATCCAGGCTGCAGGACTGCGATTTCCCGCCACGTCCGACCGGAGACACGCCTTCGATGCGACCGGTATGTGGCGAGTACCGCGCAAGTTCCTCGGAGGTGCGATCCGCGCCTTCGGCGCGTTCGCCGCCACCTCGGGCGCTCCCTACACGCCGCTCTATCCGGGATCCTATGAGTGCGACTACGGACTCGACTACTGCAGAGAAATCGTCTCGGATATCATAGGTGAGCCAAACTCGGCCCGGTCTCCGCGGTACGCTATGCTGGACCTGCAATTCGATTGGAATCGGGCCTTCTCGGCGTGGAAGCTCGGTTTCTTCGTCCATTTCCACAACGTCCTCAGGCACAACACTGCCGTCACCTACTCCGTTAGCCGAGAGGGACCGTGCCGCCGTGATACCGCCGACGCGCCGTTCTGCAGCCGCCAGCAAGATTTCTTCCGGCCCGACATGCCCGCGGTGACCACGACAGGTCTCAGGGTCTCCTTTTAGGAGACGCCCGCCTGTCCCCGCGGTACGCCAGCGGGAGACAGCCGATTCAGCGATTACGGTGACAGTGCACGGCCGAAGGAGCGAGCGGTATCCGAACTAGTCGTGACGTTCATCGCATCATACTGATGCGAAAACTCAGTGGTGCGTTGTTCGGGGCCTTTGTACTTCTCTGTATCGGTCCGGTACCACCGATCTGCGCGTCGGCCGCTCCCATGTTGTTCGCCTCCTACCAACTCGAGCATCAAGCTGTTGCTGACTCCAGCTCGAACCGCTGGCGAACCCTCGGGGGGGAGCCGCGCGACGCTCCGCTGTCCGACACGCTCGTCGCGAGATTGATGGTGCAGCACCACCTCAGTGCGATTTCGGTTGCCGTTGTGCAGGACGATCAGATCGTATTCTCTGCGGTCCACGGTCGGGTTCGGCGCGGTCGCCTAGCTGGCACCAATACGGTCTTCCGTGGAGCTTCTTTGGGGAAGCCCGTATTCGCATACCTAGTCCTACAGTTGATCGACGAAGGGATCCTGGACCTCGACAGTCCAATCGACACTTTCCTTCCGCGCCCGCTGGCCGGGTACGAGCACTAACGTGACCTGGCAGCCGACCCGCGGCACAGTCGACTCACTGTGCGTCACCTCCTAAGCCAGCAAAGCGGTTTGCATCGGGGCAGTCGTTTTGCTGCTCGCCATGGCGGTCGTGGTGGTGGGCCGACGTTGGTGGAAGCGTCGCACGCACCGTGATGCTTGGGCTGCCAGCAAGATATCTTCCGACCCGACACACCCGCGGTGACCACCACGGGTCTGCGAGTGTCTTTCTAGCCGACGACACCAGCCGGTCACCTCCCGCGCGTCAGAAACCGACGGCCTCGGTCGTTTCAGGAAGGAGCCCAAAGGGGGTTCCCGGAAACTCGTGACGACGGAGCAGTGGCTGCCGTGCGAGACGACGAACGGCGAATAGACCGGTAGGAGTACATCATGAGAAAGACGCTTTGTGCCATTGGGCTGCTGATCGGCTCTGTGGCTTGTTCCGACTGCCTGACCGACGTTCAGGTGGACGACTGCGTTGACTGCGCGGTGCAGGAGGGCGAGTGGCGGGGCGAGATCGAGCCGGGCAAGCGCATCGAGGTGAATGGAATAACCGGAGACATACAGGCTTCGCGGGCAACAGGTGATGAAGTCGTCGTCTCCTGGGTCAAGCAAGGTAAGCACAGCGATCCTTCCGGCGTCACGATCCAAGTGGTGACGCACGAAGACGGCGTGACGATCTGTGCCGTCTATCCCGACGTGCCCGGGAAACCGCACAACGAGTGCCTGCCCGACGGCATGGGCAACAGTAGCGTGCATGACAATGATGTGGAGGTGACTTTCTCGGTGAGCGTGCCCGCAGGCGTCGACTTCCACGGTAAGATGGTAACCGGCGACATAGTGGCCGACAGCCTGGAGAGCGATGCGTTCGTCAGCACGGTCACGGGCGACATCAGTGTGTCGACCTCCGGTCTCGCGATCGCCGCTACTGTGACCGGTTCCGTGTTCGCGTCGATCGGTCAAACCAACTGGGACCGCGATCTGGCGTTCTGTACCGTGACCGGCAGTGTGACGGTAGAGATCCCTCCCGACACCAACGCGGACGTCTACGTCAGCACGGTGACGGGCAGCGTGCACTCCGACTTCCCGTTGAGCCAGAACTGGGCGGGCGTATGGCGAGGCACACTGGGGTCGGGAGGACGCAATCTCACGGCCGCCACCGTCACGGGCAGCGTCAGGTTGAGACGCGGTGGGTGGGTGCAGGAGATCTCACCCTATGAGGCATTGCACGAGTTGCCTAACCAGCGCAGAGGAGAGCCCTAGCATGGGCTGCTAACGGGAGGCCGCATGTCCGCATCAGGTCGATGGATCACAGCTTTGGTCGTTTCTCTCGCAGCGATTCCCGCAAGCGCGAACGCGCAGACCCGCGTCACCGGGACCGTCCGTCGCAACGGCAGCGGTGACGCCGTGGTGAACGCGCGCATCGAGATCGTCGAGCGACGGCTCAGAGCGCTAAGCGGAGACGACGGCAGATTTGCTTTCGATGCGGTGCCGCTCGGCACCCATACACTGCGTGTCGTCCGCATGGGCTTCGCGCCAGCGGAACTGGAACTCGCGGTTCAAGACACGAGTTCCGTCGACCTATCAATTGACATGGAGCCACTGGCACTTCGCTTGAGCGAGGTAGTGGTCACACCCGGCCACTTCGGGGTGATGGAGACCGAGGTGGTGGCTGAGCAGACGCTCACACGCGACGAGATCGAGACGCTGCCACAGTTTGGCGAAGACATCTTTCGGGCCTTGAAACGGCTTCCCGGTGTGGCGGCTCACGATATCTCCACCAAACTCAACCTGCGGGGTGCTACCGACCAGGAACTTCTGGTATTGGTGGATGGACTCGAGCTGTACGAGCCTTATCACTTGAAGGACCTGGACGGTGCCCTTGGCATCATCGACGTGCACTCGATCGGCTCGATAGACCTGGTCACCGGCGGCTTCTCGGTAGAGCACGGTGACAAACTCACCGGCGTCTTCGACATGACCTCCCGCACACCGCCTGTGACGGGGTCTCGCACGACCCTCGGTCTCAGCATCACGAACGCGAGCATCATGAGCCAGGGCGGATTCGGAGCCGGTAGTGGCCAGTGGCTGGTCGCGGCGCGGCGGGGTTATCTCGACATCGCACTCGCACTGACAGGCGGGAGTGATGGGCTGTCGCCGCAGTACTATGACATCTTCGGCAAGCTGCAATACCAAGCACACCGCAAACACCTGCTGAGCGCGAACGTGCTGCACGCAAGTGACAATTTCGCCTTCGATGAGGATGAACTCGAATTCGACGCCGGCTGGAGGAGCAGTTACGGCTGGATCACGTGGCACGCTGACCTGAATTCCCATATCTCCGGTCGCACGATGACGTGGGCCGGACGCGTGACCCGCCACCGTTTAGGTGACGGCGAGGATCCCGGTTATGTGGACGGGCCGGAGAAGATCTTCGTGACCGACGACCGGGTGTTCAGGTTCGCGGGGGCAAGCCACGATCTCAACATCGAGTTGTCCGAGCGGTTGATGCTCAAGGCTGGTGGAGAGGTGAAGGCGGTTGAATCCAGTTACGACTATTTCCATGCGACGCGGACCATCATCGCCACGCCCGCGTTCGAGCTGGGTGCGCGGCACGACACGACCTCGGTCAGTCTGGTGCCGCAGGGACACGAAGCGGGCGCATATCTCGCGGCGCGTGTCAGGCCGATTGATGCCGTGACCGCGGAAGTCGGCGTGCGGTACGACGCCATCTCGCACACGGCTGACACTGATTGGTCGCCTCGCGTCTCGGCAGCGATCCAGCTGACGCCTCTGACGGACCTACGCGGCAGCTGGGGACGCTATCACCAGTCGCACGGCGTACACGAACTCCAGGTCGGTGACGGGCAACGCAGCTTTTTCCCATCTGATGGAGCCACACAGGTTGCTGTTGGGCTCGAGCAGCGACTGCCCGGCGACGTGAACCTCAGGCTCGAGGTCTATCACCGAGCGATCCGCGATCAGCGGCCCCGGTTCATCAACACGGAACAGGAACTGTGGGCTTTCCCCGAGGCCGAGGGCCCGCGGCTCCGCATCGATCCGGAACGCGGTAGTGCACGTGGCATCGAGATGCTGGTGTCGCGCGAGCTGGGTAGGCACTGGGCATGGTCGGCGAGCTACGTGCTCGCCATAGCGGAGGACGAGATCGAGGGTGAGTGGGTACCGCGAGCGCTGGATCAGCGTCACACTATCGGCCTCAACGCGGCGTACCGGCCCAACGACAAGTGGCGGCTATCGGCGGCGTGGTACTATCACACAGGATGGCCCACCACAGACACGGGCTTCCGTGTCGACACGCTGACCGACGGATCGCTCTACCTCGCCCGGGAGTTTGGGCAGCTCAACGCAATCCGGCTTCCGGCATACCATCGTTTGGACTTCCGCGTGACTCGCAACTTCTCGGTGGGCAACGGTGTGCTACAGGCGTACTTCGACATCTTCAACGTGTACAATCGCACCAACATCTCATCGTTCGACCATTGGGCCTACGTCGACGATCAAGGGGATCTCTTCGTTGGCAAGGACAACGGTCAGGAGCTGCTGCCGATTCTCCCGTCTATCGGGTTCCGCTACGAGTTCTGATGGCGGGAGTGTAGGGGAGGCGATGTCGTAGGGCTGCCCGACGGTATTGTCAACTTGACGCGATTGGACGTGAGTCAAGGCAGTCGGTGGCGATCGCTTGTGTGTGATCTTCAGATGTCCGTGGCTTCAAGCCAATCCTGGAAGGACCGGCTGCGCAGCAGCGGGTAGTGTGCTGATCGTAGGTGATACCGTCCCAGCCTGAAGAGGTTCTGGACGGTATTGTCAACTTGAGCCGGTTCCCTCCAGACCTCGCTGAGAATAGCAGAACGAACCGCTACCACAGATACCAATCCTGATTGGTCTCCGTTGTCGCGGTCTTGGCAATCTCCTTCATCCACACATTGCTTCTGTAGCTGACTCCAACTTGTCCTTGAGCGCTTGCAGCGGGCGCTCGGCACGGTATGTACAGGCTCGGAGAACAAGGTTCTCGCCATCGATCTTGAACTCACGCTTGTCGTCTGGGGAGAGCCCGTCCAGCAGCTGGTTCGCGATCCCGTATCCTTCAGCTCCACATGTGAAGGCCAAGGCACGACGTTTCACTAACTCTCGCGTCAGTAGTCCGGACTTCAACCGCAGAAGCGCAAGTGTACTCTGTATCCTGGCTGCCGCCTTCGAGCGCGTCGTCGGCCACTTGGTCCCGCAGGCGGTCAGTGACAGCCTGGTAGAGATCCGCAGGGCGCCCGTTCGGCACGAGGTTGACTGCTTTGCCGAGGTCAGCGTCGCGCAAGGTCGAGCAAGGCGCGTTGTCTCCTTGACAGGCTTGCACCGTTCCGCTAAGATCAACTATGTAGTATAGCACATACTTGCTCAGGAGCGCAGGCTCTGCGTTTCAGCAATTGCTCGTGGAGGGTGGAGTCTGCGCACTGAGGATCACAACGCAATGCGAAGTGGAGAACGAGAGAATGAACACGAAGGTAAGGGCGTCTATTGTCGTCATCGTGGTTGCAGTCGCATCTGTGGGATTCGCATGGGCTCGTCTACCGGATGGACTGTTGGATAACGACCGCGAGGCAATCATCCGGGTGGCACACGACTACATCGACGGATTCTATGAGGCTAACGGCGAGAGGATGAATCGAGCCCTGCATCCCAATCTCGCCAAACGAGATGTGACGAGAGACAGTGACACGGGCAAGGACATGGTACGCAACATGACGGCCCAACAGCTTGTTGAGGTAACCGAATCTGGATACGGTGCGCGTGTAGCCGAACAGGAAGGACGGCAATCCGACGTCACGATACTTGATGTGTTCGAGAACGTCGCAAGTGTGAAGATCGTTGCGATCACTTGGATAGACTATCTGCACGTCGGCAAGGTCGACGGCGAGTGGAAGATTATCAACGTGCTGTGGGAGTGGAAACCAGACCAATAGGTTCTCTCGTGATCCGAGTGGCATTTCGTCGTATGATCGGCAAGCGCGATGACGTGTGGATCATGAAGACACCACCGTTTTCAGGTCCGATCACGCTCCCAGGTCTTCTCTGCTTGGGCATGACAGGACGTGGCCGGGGTGACACCGCCGTGAGCCCCCCAGTAACGGAACACGACTCCAACCGGCCTCCCAAGACAGCCGAGCCCCGTCTTGTAGCCGAACATGACAAGGCCCACAGTTTCGAGGAGGGGCTCACGAGAGCCCGGCGGCGTTCCTGAGAGACGCGCGATTCGCAGCAGCGGACCGAGAGGTTCGCTCTCCGGTGTCAGTCCATGAAGGGTGACTATTGAGATGCAGCGTATCACTTATCCAGCGGCTTGTGTGCTCATGGCTCTGTCAAAGGACAAGGCCTACGGCTTCGACATCATGGAGGCGACCGGATTGCCCAGCGGCACCGTGTATCCCCTCCTGAGACGATTTGAGGATGCTGGCCTCGTGCAGTCAAAGTGGGAAACTCCAAAGAAAGCGTACAGCGAGGCACGTCCGCGCAGGCGGAACTATAGCTTGACAAGGAAAGGGCGTGAGGCGTTGGCACTGGCTGCAGCGCGATATCAACTTCACCTTGAGATCTTCGGGTCTGACGAAGAAGTGTCCGCTAGTCCCGCATAATGTCATGAGTAGTGAACCTCAAGACGTTCCACCCGGATCATGTCGGTTGCTTGAGTGCTGGGCCAGAGCGGTCAAAATCGCCATTCCCGCTGAAAGACGAGCAGACTGGATAGAAGAATGGTGCAGCGAACTCTGGTATGGGTATGCGGCATTGCCTCGGTGGAAGCGCATAGTGACTCTCCCCAAGTATATGTATGGCTTGCTCCAGGATGCGTTGAGTGTTAGACGAATCCGGCGAGCCCACAAGAGACGCTCTGATCCACGGCAAAGTAGCACCGGGCGGCAAGGCGGTCTAATGGAAGGACTGCTCCCAATCACCAACAGGTATGGCATCAACATGATCTTCATGACGATCCTGCAAGACGTCCGGTTCGCCCTGAGGACCTTTGCCCGTCAGCCGGGTTTTACTGTCACAGTCGTCTTCATCCTCGGCATCGGAATCGGTGGCAGCGTGGTGATCTTCAGCGTGCTCAAGGCGCTGCTCTTACAGCCACTACCCTATCCCGAGCCCGACCGCCTCGTCCACGTGTGGCAAACCGATGTCGACAAGAGAACCCGATGGCCGTTCAGCACTCCGGACTACCTGGACGTCAGGGAACTGTGCAGATCGTTCGAGGAATTCGGTGCATATGTGCCGCAGTGGTTCACAGTCGGGACCGTCGAACCGGAACGGGTGTTCGGGGCCAGCGCGACGGCCGGCGCACTCCGAGCCTATGGTGTAGAGCCCACTGTGGGCAGACTGTTCACTGAGAGGGAGGTACTTGAGGGAAACGACCGTGTAGCCGTACTCAGCCACGGATTCTGGGAACGGCGTCTTGGGGCAGATCCCGAAGTGATCGGTACAACGATTCCCCTCAATGGTGGTGCCTACCGGGTACTCGGCATCATGCCGGACGGCTTCGAGTTCATCTCCCCATGGTCGCCCGGCGAAGATGTTGCGTTGTGGACACCTTTAGCGCTCTCCAGGGACGGTGCCAGTCGGACCAACCATTGGCTGGTTGCAATCGCCCGCCTGAGACCAGAGACAACGCGAGAGGCCGCAGAGGCTGAACTCCATGCTATCGCATCGCGTCTCGGGGAACAGTACCCAACAACCAACGTTAGAACACAGTTATGGTTGAATCCCCTCATGCGTCAGATAGTCGGCGATGCGAGGGGGCAGGTCCTGTTGTTGATGGGCGGAGTTGCACTGGTGCTGCTGCTCGCGTGTGCCAACGTTGCCAGCATGCTTCTAGCGAAGAACACCGGCCGTCAGACTGAGATCGCAATGAGGACTACACTGGGGGCCGGGAGGAAGCGCATAGTTGGCCAGCTCCTCACGGAGAGCATGTTGCTCTCTCTGCTCGGTGGCCTAGCTGGCACTATCGATGGGCCCGTCCTGCTGTTTTCGCTAGGACTCGCTTTGTTAACCAGCCTCATCTTCGGATTGGCACCGGCACTGCAGGTCTCTCGATCCGACCTTAGTGAGGGACTACGGGGTGGGCGCGGCGGACGGGCGGCGCGTCGTGGACGCGCACGGGCATTCAGGTTCCTCGCTGCTGGTCAGCTTGCGATCGCCCTGGTCCTCACGAATGGTGCGGCACTTCTGTATGTGAGTTTCCGAAACGTCATGCGCACCCCCCAAGTCTTCGACTCCGAGCAGACACTCACTACTAGCATTTCCCTCGACGGCGAACGATATGCCGACAACCAGGCACGTGTCGATTTCTGGAATCAGTTGCTGGAGCGTGTCGCCGCGCTTCCAGGCGTGGACCACGCGGGTCTGACTAGTCAACTACCACTCCTGGGAGGCATGAACGACGAGATCCTCTCTGAGGATGAGACGTTCGAATCCAGGGGACTCGGAACGCTGGCTGAGATCTCCTTCGTCTCCCCAGACTATTCTATTGCGATGGGTGTTCCACTGCTCGCTGGGAGAACTCTGCGCCGCGGGGACTGGCGGGAGGCAAATTACGGAAACGTCGTTGTGAACAAGACTCTCGTGGAGCAGTACTGGCCCGGTGAGAGCGCGCTCGGGAAACGAATCATGCGTAATGCGGACTCCACTTCGTGGACGGCAGTCATCGTGGGAGTCGTGGAAGACACCCGTCAGTGGGGCCCTGAGCGGAGTCCGGTGCCGGAGGTCTACTTCCCACACGAGAGCTTCACGTGGAGCCCGTCATGGCTCGTGGTGCACAGTAGGGGCGATCCGCTTTCCCAGGTTCCAGCCGTCAGGGGTGAGGTAGCCCAGCTCGATCCCGGGCTGGCGGCCTCCGACTTCCGGACCATGGAGCAGGTCCTCACCTCTACCACTCGGGAGCGGCGCTTCATCACCAAGCTCGTGAGCCTCTTCGGCGTTGTTGCCCTAGCTCTTGCGGCGGCGGGTGTATTCGGGATGATGTCTCACGACGTGGCCCAACGCACCCATGAACTCGGTATTCGAGCTGCCCTGGGTGCAGACAGACGCAGACTCATGGCCATGGTTCGGTGCTCTCCTTCCGCGTAATCAGCCAGTGGGTATTCGGTGTGAACCCAACCGCCCCTGCGTTCATATCGGGGTTGGTCGCCTTCTTGCTGCTGGTGGCCGTCGCAGCTACAGGGATCCCGGCACGGAGAGCAACCCAAGTGCATCCAATTAGGGCTCTGCAGGCAGACTAAACCGATCCGTCGACCTTAGCTCCTTGCCGAGGGCGCGATCTGCTGTTTACTGAACACGCGCACGCTGAAGACCCGAATTGGT